>JBARWP010000719.1:0-16787 GCA_049646905.1 Pseudaminobacter sp.
GTCAAGGTTCCGGACGAAATCGACGTGCAGCGCGCCCGCCGCATCCTCGACGCCATCCGCAAGCGGCTCGGCAACGCCTTGAGCCCGGAACTGGAGCGGAACTACCTGGAACGCCTGCTGGAGATGAAATAGCGGGCCGCGTTGCGGCCAGCCTCCTTCTCCCCGATTACGGGGAGAAGGAGCCGGCAGGCGGATGAGGGGCGATTCTTCTCAAAGCTGAAAGGCTCTACCGCATGATCCCGAGAAGTTGCAGACTTTTTGGATAAGATATTGTTCCAAAACAAAGGCTTGGAGCGAGATCGCGTTTCAACGAGAAGTCATCTCCGGGGCCAATCCCGCTGCCGACGACCCTGCCTACTATATCAATCCCCGCGCTCGACCAGGAAGCGATGGCCGCCCTCCACCGTCTGCGTTTCGATCAGGCGATGTCCGTTTTCGCTGCAGAAAGCGGGGATGTCGATGACGGCCAGCGGATCGGTAGTTTCGAGCCAGAGCCGGGTGCCGGGCTGCAGGCCGGCAAGCCGTTTGCGGGCTTTCAACACCGGCAGGGGGCAGTTCAGCCCCTTGAGATCATAGATACTGGCTTCCGCAGGCAAGGAACCGGTCTCAGCTTCCAAAGATGTTGCCGATACGCTTGCGCACGCTACCCAGCAAGCCGGGCTTTTCCGTGGCCTGGGCAGACGAGGCGGCTTCCGGCGGAATGATCGTGATTTCGCCGGCGTCCGCGGTGGCCGGAGCCGGTGCGGGGGCCGATTCGGCGGCTTTGGCCAAGGCTGTGGCGGCGGCCTTTTCCTCGGCGGCGCGCTTCTTTTCCTCGGCGGCCTTCTTCTTGGCCGCTTCGGCCTCCTCCAGCGCAGCCATGCGCTTGCCGGCGGGCGAATCGATGCGCCCCATGCGGGAGGTCACGGAGACCGAGCCATCGCTTTCCAGGGAAGGCGGGTCGATCGGCACGCGCTCGCCGCGTGCGCGCTTGCGCGTCCAGTCGGAGACGATGTTGGCTTCCTTCAGGCCGGCGATGGTCGGCTTCGGCGCGACGGGGCTTTTGCTGATGGCGCTGGAAAAGGCGGCGTCATAGGTCAACTGATAGGATTGGTAGGCCATTTTCAGCGAATCGGGCTGGGTGAAGGCCGGGCATGCGCCGGTGGGCGAAAAGGTCGCGCCGCCTTCCGGAACGCGGTTGAAGACGTAGCGCTTCTCGCAGACATCGACCTTCGGCGGCACTTTCGTGATCTCGAAATGGTCGTAGCCTTCCTTCAGCATCTTCCAGAATTCATAGTTCGGGTCGTTGCGATAACGCGCCATGTTGGCGGCGGTCATGCGGAAGGGAAAGGCCTGGATTTGGAATTCGGTCTGGCCGCCCTTGAAGGCGTCACGGCCGAAGGCGTAGATCTCTTCCATCTGCGCATCGGTCATCGAATAGCAGCCGGAGGAAGAACAGGCGCCGTGCACCATCAGGTTGGAGCCGGTGCGGCCATTGGCGCGGTCGTAGGTGTTGGGATAGCCGATATTGAAGGCCAGATGATATTGGGAGTTCGGCTTCATCTGCGCCGGACGCACGGTATAGAAGCCTTCCGGGGCCTGCCGGTCGCCCTCGATGAATTTGGGGCCGAGCTTGCCGGACCACTTGCAGATATCGTAGCTGGCGATGATGTCGTAGCGCCCGCTCGTCTTCTGCTTCCAGATTTCGACCTTGCCTTCCTCCTTGAAGATCCGCGCCATGACGGGCGCATCGCGCTGCATGCCCTTGGCCTTCATCTCGGCCAGAACCTTGGGCGGCAACTGCTTGTCTGCCTTGGGAGACAGGTCTTCGAAGGTGGTCGATTCGCTGCAGCCCGCGGCCATCAGCGTGACGATCAGCAATCCGGCGCGGGCGAAATCGGCAATCAGCGGCATGAAAAATCGTCTTCGTTTCCCATTGGCCCGGCAGGTGCGTCATCCCGCCGATCCGTACATCCTCACCGCGCGGACCCTATGTCGTTAACCTTGAAAATTGATTACCACAAGCACCGGCTGTCCCCGCAGACAGCTTCGTCTTTGACGAGAGAGTGACGGCAATTTTATGGCAGGAACCGGCGGTGGAAACGGTTTCGCCACAATCCTGCCCGCGTACCGCCGCAATTTTCCCTGCGTTTCGCGCGGAATTCAGAGATTTCTGCCGATAGCCAGGTATTTTTCGCGGCGTTTCTCACGAAAATCGACCGGATTCGCAGAAAAATCAGCAAAAGTCTGTGCAATCAGATCGCCTGTGGACTTGATCACCATGTCTGGAGAACGGTGAGCGCCGCCGAGCGGTTCGGGGATGATCGCGTCGATAACCTTCAAGGCAAACAGGTCCTGCGCGGTGATCTTCATGTTGGTCGCGGCATCCTTGGAGCGCGTGGTATCGCGCCACAGGATCGAGGCCGCACCCTCCGGCGAGATCACCGAATAGATCGCATGTTCGAGCATGTAGACGCGGTTTGCCGTGGCAATCGCGATGGCGCCGCCCGAACCGCCCTCGCCGATGACGACCGAGATGGAAGGCACCTTCAGCGCCAGGCAGGCGGAAGTCGATCGTGCGATGGCCTCGGCCTGCCCGCGCTCTTCGGCGCCGACGCCGGGATAGGCGCCTGCGGTATCGACCAGCGTCACCAGCGGGATCGAGAAGCGGTCGGCCAGTTCCATGATGCGCACCGCCTTGCGGTAGCCTTCCGGGCGGGGCGAGCCGAAATTGTGCTTGAGCCGGCTCTTGGTGTCGGAACCCTTCTCCTGGCCCATGACGGCGACCGGCTCGCCACGAAAGCGCGCGAAGCCGCCGACGATGGCATTGTCCTCGCCATAGGCGCGGTCACCCGCCAGCGGCGTGAAATCGGTGAACAGCCCGTCGATATAGTCGAGGCAGTGCGGCCGGTCGGGATGGCGCGCGACCTGGACCTTCTGCCATGGCGTCAGCGCCTTGTAGGCCTCGCGCAGCGCTTCCTTGGAGCGCTTTTCGAGCCGGAGGATTTCCTCGCCGACATCGATCGCCTCGCCGTTCTCGGCAAGCTTTTTCAGTTCGAGGATCTTTCCCTCAAGGTCGGCGACAGGTTTTTCGAAATCGAGATAATTGTACATGCGTGGGCGGACCAATATGTCGGGATGCCAATGACAGCCTCCACCCTCAACAGCCGGGTGCGGCGCCGCGAAACGTGCTTTCACATAACGTCAGCTTGTCTTGTCGGCAAGCGGATGATGATCGTTGACCAGTCGCACCAGTCTTTCTTCGAGCACATGGGTATAGATTTGTGTCGTCGAGATGTCCGAATGACCGAGCAGTTGCTGGACTGCCCGCAGATCGGCGCCATTGTGCAGAAGATGGCTGGCAAAGGCGTGCCGCAGCACATGCGGCGAGATCTTGGCCGCGGCGATGCCGGCACGCGCCGCCAGCGCCTTCAGGTCGCGCGCGAATATCTGCCGTGGCAGGTGGCCGCTCTCCGAAGCGGCCGGGAAAAGAAAGGGGCTTTCCGCATAAGCCGGGACCGTGCTGCGCCAGTCCAGCCAGGCCCGCATCGCCTCGCGTGCCTTGGCCGAAAGCGGCACCATGCGCTCCTTGTCGCCCTTGCCGCGCACGATGAAGAAGCGCTCGTCGCGCAGGGCCACGCCGAGCGGCAGGCTGACCAGCTCCGAAACCCGCAGGCCGGTCGCATAAAGGACTTCCACCAGCGCATGGAGCCTGACCGCCGCCAACCGCGCCGCATCCCCGAGCGCGGGGTCGTTTGCCTCCGTCGCGGCCCGGTCGAGCAGACGGCCCGTCTCCGCCTCGCTCATGGTCTTGGGCAGCGACCGATCCTTTCTCGGACTGTCCAGCGTGCCGGTGGGATCGTCCCCGCGCAGGCCTTCCATGTAGAGGAACTTGAAGAATTGCCGCAGCGCCGACAGCTTGCGGGCCTGTGAAGAGGAAGCAAAGCCGCGTGCGGCGATCCCGCCCAGATAGGCCCGGATGTCCGCCGTTTGCGCTCCCGCCAGGTCGCCGATCGCCTCGGCGGCGTCTTCCAGGTCGTGCCGGTATGAGGCGAGCGTGTTATCGGCAGCCCCGCGCTCGGCGCTCATCATTTCCAGAAAAGCCTCGATGCGCACAGAGCTTTTCATGGCCGGCCAGAGCCTTACTGCTGCGGGTTGATCTTGTCGGCCGGAATCCGGATGGTGATCTCGCCCTTCTTCGGCTCGACATAGGTGACGAGGGCGAACATCGCCGCATAGGCAAGCCCCGCAAGAACGGCAAGCGTGACGAGGAAGCGGAATAAGGTTGGCATATGCGATGTAAGCCCAGTCTTTTTGCCGTGCCGTTATGGGACGTGCGTGGCATCATTTCAAGGGCATGCGGCCAACCCTTGACGCAACCGGGGATTTGATGTCGAAACGCGCGCATGGACAATGAGGCCACACAACACACTGGCTGGACCCAGGCGGAGATGCTGAAGCACCTCGGCCAGCGTTCGATCGTCTTTGTCGGCCTGATGGGCGCGGGCAAGACGGCCATCGGCCGCAAGGTGGCGGGCGCGCTTCGCCTGCCCTTCATCGACAGCGACCACGAAATCGAAGACGTCTCGCGCATGAGCGTACCGGAACTTTTCGAGCGTTACGGCGAGCCGGAGTTTCGTGCTCTGGAGCAGCGCGTCATCCTGCGGCTCCTGGAAAGCGGCCCGCAGGTCCTGTCCACCGGCGGCGGCGCCTTCATGAATGCGCAGACGCGCGCGGCAATCGCCGAGCACGGTATCTCGGTGTGGCTGAAAGCCGATATCGACACGCTGATGGATCGTGTGGGCAAGAAGCCCACGCGCCCGCTGCTGCAGAATCCCGATCCGCGCGCTGTCATGGAGCGGCTGATGGCGGAGCGTTATCCGGTCTATGCCACCGCCGATGTCACCGTGCACACCCGCGACGAGCGCAAGGAAGTGATAGCGGCCGAGGTCATCGATCAACTCGGACCCTATCTGTGCGCGCCCGGCGCAGCGGAGACCGCACCATGAGCACCGGAGAAATCGTGAAGGTCGTGGTCGGGCTCGGCGACCGGGCCTATGACATACTGATCGGCTCCGGCCTCGTCACCAAAGCCGGTGCCGAAATCGCCGCGCGGCTGCCCGGCGTTCGCGTAGCAATCGTGACCGACGAGAATGTCGCCGCCGCGCATCTTGCGGCACTTTCCGAAAGCCTCGGCACGGCGGGCGTCGCCTCCACGGCAATCACCCTGCCGGCCGGCGAAAAGACGAAGAGCTTCACCGCGTTGCAGGGCGTCGTGGACGGGGTGCTTGCCGCACGGCTGGAGCGGGGCGATGCCGTCATCGCCCTTGGCGGCGGCGTCATCGGCGACCTGGCCGGCTTTGCCGCGGGCATCGTCAGGCGTGGCATGAGTTTCGTCCAGATGCCTACCTCCCTGCTGGCGCAGGTCGATTCCTCCGTTGGCGGCAAGACCGGCATCAACACCGCACATGGCAAGAACCTCGTCGGCGTCTTCCACCAGCCGCGACTGGTACTCGCAGACACCGACGTGCTGGACACGCTGCCGGCGCGCGAGTTCCGCGCAGGCTATGCGGAAGTCGCGAAATACGGCCTGATCGACCGCCCGGACTTCTTTGCCTGGCTTGAGCGCAACTGGCAGGAGATTTTTGCCGGCGGGGCCGCCCGCACGGAAGCGATCGCGCAATCCTGCAGGGCCAAGGCCGATGTCGTGGCCCGCGACGAATTCGAAACCGGCGACCGTGCGCTGCTCAATCTCGGCCACACTTTCGGCCACGCGCTGGAAGCGGCTACCGGCTATGACAGCGCAAGGCTGGTGCATGGCGAAGGGGTCGCCATCGGCATGGCGCTCGCACATCGCTTTTCGGCACGCATGAACCTGGCATCGCCCGACGATGCCGCCCGCGTCGAGGCGCATTTGCGGGCCGTCGGCCTGCCCTGGCGCATGGCCGACATCCCCGGTGAATTGCCCGATGCCGAAAGGCTGCTTGCCTATATCGCCCAGGACAAGAAGGTATCGCGCGGCACGCTCACCTTCATCCTCACGCACGGCATCGGCCAGTCCTTCATCGCCAGGGACGTGCCGGCCTCCGAAGTTCTTGCCTTTCTCCGGGAGAACCATCCGGGATGAAAGCGCAACTGCTCGTTGCCGGCATTCTGCTCGGGCTGGTGCCGATGGTGCTTGCTTTGGTCCTTCGCAAGCGGCTCCTGGCGGCCTGCGGCTATGAACTGCGCAGGACCGAGACGCCGAAGTCGCCCGAGGAGGAAGCGCGCGGCGGGACGACCGATCCGTATCGGGAAGGCGATTTGCGGCCCTATCGCGACCGCAACGGCGGGATCATCGAACTTGACGACCTCGACGTCTCCGACGTGATGGTGCACCGGCTCAACATGCGCTCGGTCAATGTCGACAATTCGCCCGAGGCAGTCGTGCACGAAATCCTGCAGAGCCCGCACACCCGCATGCCGTTGTGGCGCGGCTCCACCGACAATATCGTCGGCATACTGCATGCCAAGGACCTGCTGCGCGCGTTGGACGAGGTGGGAAACGACTTCTCGCGCATCGACGTGCTGAAGATCGCGTCCAAGCCGTGGTTCGTGCCGGACACGACCACGCTTCAGGAACAGCTCAACGCCTTCTTGCGCCGCAAGGCGCATTTCGCCCTCGTCGTCGATGAATATGGCGAGTTGGAGGGGCTGGTCACGCTGGAGGACATCATCGAGGAAATCGTCGGCGAGATCGCCGACGAGCACGATGTCGACATACAGGGCGTGCGCCAGGAGGCCGACGGCTCCATCGTCGTCGATGGCTCGGTCCCGATCCGCGATCTCAACCGCGCCCTCGATTGGGAGCTTCCCGACGACGAGGCGGTGACGGTGGCGGGCCTGGTGATCCACGAGACACAGTCGATCCCCGAGGAAAAGCAGGCCTTCACCTTCCACGGCAAGCGCTTCATCGTCATGAAGCGCGAGAAGAACCGCATAACGCGCATCAGGATCAGGCCGGCGGTACCGGAACCGAAGCAGGTCGTGCGTCCTTCGCAACCGGCATAAGGCGCGCCCGCGATCTTTCAGATTCGGTTATCGCGCTTTAAACCTTTGTTTTTACGCATGTCTTTTTCCCGAAACCGGCTTTAGACATACTCCAGGCCACAGCAGCGCAGCCGCTAGTGCACCAATGGACGCGCCGACACACTGCGCAATGATGAAGGGTGCCACGTCAACGGGTCTGATACCGGTAAACGTATCGGTCAGGGCGCGCGCGATCGTCACCGCCGGATTGGCAAAAGATGTCGAGGCCGTGAACCAGAAGGCGGCGGTGATGTAGAGCCCGACGGCCATTGCGGTCGAGGCGGGCGCCCGGGAAATGCAGCCGAATATGGTGAGAACGAGCCCGAAGGTCGCGATCGCTTCCGCCGACCATTGGCCGGCCCCCGTACGAGTGGTGGCGGATAGTTGCAGCAGCGGCGCCTCGAACATCATGTGGGCGGCCCAGACACCGACAACCGCGCCGGCGAGTTGTGCCGCTATGTAGGCAACGCAATCCCGCCGCGAAAAACACCGGGCAAAGGCTAGAGCCAGCGTGACCGCCGGATTGAAATGGGCTCCGGAGACAGGTCCGAAGATCACGATGAGCACGACCAGCATCGCGCCGGTCGGCAGGGCATTGCAAAGCAGCGTCAGCGCCACATTGCCGCCGGCAAGCTGCGAGGCCATGATGCCGGAGCCGACAATGGTGGCGAGCAGGAATGCGGAGCCGATACCTTCGGCAAGAAAACGGGCCGTGGACGTATTCACCGGGAGCTCTTCTCAAGCAGCCTGGAAGAAGCACCTTCGAGTTGCCCGATGCCGGCAAGCCTGGTTGCGAGCGACAACCTGTCGAGGCTTTCCAGGGGCAGCGCAATGAAAGCAGAGATCCGGTTCCTCAAATATTTGAAGGCGGTGACGAAGGCCGCCTCCCTCTCGAGATCGGTTACGCCGACATCGGCCGGGTCATCGATCCCCCAATGGGCACTGGCCGGATGGCCCGGCCAGACGGGACAGGCTTCACCGGCGGCGTTGTCGCAGACGGTGAAGATGAAATCCATCCGGGGGCCATCAGGAGTGGAAAACTCCTCCCAGCTTTTCGAGCGAAAACCGGTTGAGGGATAACCGTAGCTCTCCAGAACCTTGAGCGCGAAGGGATTGACGGCGCCCTTGGGCTTGCTGCCTGCCGAATATGCGTTGAAGCGCTGGGCACCGTCTTTCTTCAGGATGCTCTCGGCCAGGATAGACCGGGCACTGTTGCCGGTGCACAGAAACAGGACATTGAAAGGCCGGTTGGCCATGGTTCACCCGCATATATCGAGGCAAGGATGGAGTTCGGAAAGAAGCGACGTGCAAATCTCCGGCCTGCCGTGGCAGCAGTCCTTCAACAGAAACAGCGCAAGGTCCCGCGCAGTGGAGAGGTTTGCACGGTAGATGATCGATCGGCTCTCACGCCGGCTTTCGGTGAGCCCGATACGGGTCAGGATCGCGAGATGAGCCGACAGCGTATTCTGGGGTATGTCGAGCAGACGCGCCAGCTCGCCGGCCGGCATGCCATCGGGCTCGGCCGCAACCAGTTGGCGAAAGGCCTCAAGGCGAGTTTGCTGCGCCAGCGCGGAAAGGACGTCTACTGCTTCGTATTTATCCATATATCCAGACTAATGGATATATATGACAGCCAAATGACAGCGCAGAGCACGCAATTCGGTCGGCGGACTACCAGCGGGTGGATTCGCCCGGCGCCGCCGTTTCGATCGCCAGGGCATGAAGGCCGGCCTCGAATTCATCCGCCAGAAGCGCGTTGACGGAGCGATGCCGATCGACGCGACTCATGCCCGAGAAGGCGGCCGCGACGATGCGCACACGAAAATGCGTCTCCCCGGTGCCGTCATAGACGACACGATGGCCGGAGACCACATGGTGGTGGCCGGCATGCAGGTGGCTCTCGTTGATCACCTCCAGCCGTTGCGGCGCATAGGCATCCTTCAACTTGGCTTCGATGGTCTCCTTTATGGACATTGCCCGTCTCCTTGCCCAAATATGTGTCGATCCCGTCAGCGCCCAGGGCTTTCGCCCCCTTGCTGTAGCGAAGGAGGTTCGAAATGTCCAAGGACGCCTATACATTCACCAGCCTGCCCGGCACGGCGGGCGGCCCGCTTGCCTTCCTCTTCCACGGCACCGGCGGCAATGAAAACCAGATGCTGGGGCTGGCGCTCGAACTGCTGCCGGGCGTCGCAGCCATTTCGCCGCGCGGCGACGTTTCCGAATACGGGGCGGCCCGCTTCTTCCGCCGCACCGGCGAAGGCGTCTACGACATGGACGACCTTGCCTTGCGGACCAGGACCATGGCCGGCTTCATCCGCGCCCATATCGAGGAGGCCAAGCCGTCCTCCGTCATCGGCCTCGGCTTTTCCAACGGCGCCAATATCCTGGCCTCGGTGATCTTCGCCGAACCCGCGCTGTTCGACGCCGCCGTGCTGATGCACCCGCTGATCCCGTTCAAGCCCGATGTGAAGGGTGACCTCTCCAACCGGCGTATCCTCATCACGGCCGGCCGCAAGGATCCGATCTGCCCGCCGGAACTGACCTTGAGGCTGGACAGCTATCTACGTGCGGAAGGGGCGGACGTGACGCTGGAATGGCATGACGGCGGCCATGAAATGCGGCAGAACGAAATCGAGGCAGCGCGACGTTTCCTCGCCGCCCGCACCGACACCAACGGAGTGCCAGAATAATGCAAGACCTGCCGGAGATCGCCCTCGAGGACAAGGGCTCCAAGGGCCGCTATTTCCTGCGCGCTCCGGATGGGGCGGAGGCGGAAATGACCTTCACCAAGGTCGGCGATCACCAGATCATCATCGACCACACGGAAGTGCCCGATGCCTTCCGGGGCCAGGGCGTGGGGCTCAGGCTGGTGACGCGGGCGGTGGAAGAGGCGCGCGCCGCCGGCAAGAAGATCATCCCGCTTTGCCCGTTTGCCGCCGCGCAATTCCGCCGCCATCCCGAATGGGCCGACGTGCTGAAGGGATAGGCCGGCGGGCCGTTCAGCTTCAAGAAGGAATCGCCCCTCATCCCCCTGCCGGGACCTTTTCCCCGCTTGCGGGGCTGTCTCCCTCAGAAACCTATTCGGATCAAGAACCTGCCGCCTGAAGCGATATCTGCGGGAAGCGCCGGCTGACGAAAGGAGAGCCTGCGAGGCCGAAGCGCCATGGCTGGTCGACCGCCTTGCTGATGCCGATGCGCTTGCCGGTCGAGATTTCGACGTCGCTTGCGGCAGCGGCAAGTTGGAAGGGGCCACCGTGAAGGGCTGCGCCATCATGCGAGCGGTCGATCGCCAGCGCCTGGCTCAGCCTGCCGGGGCCGGCACAAAGCAGCCTGATATCGCTGGTTCGGCGCCGCTCGCTCATCAAGTCGAGGCCTGTCTTCGGCTCCAGGGCCCGGATCAGCACCGCGCTGCCCGCAGTGCAAACGAAATTCAGGCACCAGTGGACGCCATAGGAGCGGTAGACATAGGCGTGGCCCGGCGGGCCGAACATCGCGGCGTTGCGCTCTGTGGGGCCGCAAAAGCTGTGCGAGGCAGGATCGTCGGGCAGGTAGGCTTCCGTCTCGACGATCACGCCGCCGGCGCCATTGACCGTGATCGTGGCGCCGATCAGGCTGCGCGCCACGGCGACGGCATCGCGGGAAAAGAAGGACCTCTCCATCAGGCCGCGACGACGGGCTGGCTCCAGCGTATGGCGATGAGCCGATAGGGGATCAGCGCCACCACCGCGATGATCAGCTTGACCGTCAGGTCGCCAAGAGCCCAGGACACCCAGCGGGAAGCCTCGAACGGCAGCAGGCCCATCACAGGCGCCATTTCCAGCGCGAATTCATCGCCGGGACCGGCGAAGGCGAAAGCCGCCGAGAAGGCGATCGAAAAGAAGATCGCGGTGTCGATGACCGAGCCGGCCAGCGTGCCGAAGATCGGCGCACGCCACCAGGACTGGCGGCGCAGCCAGTTGAACACCGTCACGTCGAGCAACTGTGCCGAAAGGAAGGCCGAACCGGAGGCCATGGCGATACGCACCAGCCGGTCGGCCGCGGTCTGGAACTCGATCAGCCCATACTGGAACAGCAAGGGCGGCACCACGATCGAGCAGAAGACGGCGATCATGAAGCCGACGAAGACCACGCGCCGCGCCATGCGCGGGCCGTAGCGGCGATTGGCGAGGTCGGTGACGAGAAAGGCGACGGGATAGGTGAAGGCGCCCCAGGTCAGGATATCGGCAAGGGCGAGCGAGCCCAGTTGTCCCTGCACCGGGAACTGGACGAGGATGTTCGACGCCACGACGACAAGCGCCATGGCGGCCACGAAAGGCAGGTATCTGGGAGAAAAATTCATTTTTTTAGCCTGGGTGATGGAACCAGTGGAACATGGGTCAAGATCGCCATGTTCCCGGAAGGCGGTCGTCCCCCGCCTGGAAATGCACTATGCCGCGGGCTGCTCGGCGATCTTCTTGGCGATCTGCTTCTTGAGCAGGCGCGCGCGCTGCGAAAGCTCGGAAACGTCAGCCTTGGCCAGGAACGCATCGAGGCCGCCGCGATGCTCGACCGAGCGCAGGGCATTGGCCGAAATGCGCAGGCGCACATTCTGGTTCAGCGCTTCCGAGATCAGCGTCACGTTGACGAGGTTGGGCAGGAACCGGCGCCGCGTCTTGTTGTTGGCGTGGCTCACATTGTTGCCGGACATAACGGCCTTGCCGGTCAGTTCACATGCGCGGGACATTTTTCACTTACCTTCGAATCTTGTACGGGCCAAACGATCATGACGCACCGGATACCAGGCGCGCAGTCGGATCGGGCGACCGCATGGAAAAGTTGGCGTTCCTTAGTGTCATTTGGCCAAGGCGTCAAGCACCGGCGTGCTGTTCCACCCTGCCGGCTTTCCACATTAAGGCCGGATTTGGCACCTTTATGCAATCGGGAGGGATGCGCAACCGAACGACACCGGTCACAAGAGGTGGTCTTGCATGAAGCGACTAGCGAAATTCGTCTTTCTCGGCCTTGCCGCGGCGGCATCGGCGGTGCCGGCTGCCGCCGACACGGAAGCGGCTTCCTTCCAAAGCGAGTATTCCCTGTCGCTCCTCGGCTTCACCGTCGCCCGCTCCAGCTTTTCCAGCACCTTCCAGGGCGACAAATTCTCGGTCCGCGGATCGATGGCCAGTGCCGGCCTCGCCAAGATCTTCGACAGCACCAAGGGAACGATCTCCGCCTCGGGCCGCTTTTCCGGCCACCGCCCTCGCCCCGAAAACTTTGCTTCCGACTATGTGTCGGGCAAGAAGGCGCAGAAGACCGCGATCAGCTTTTCCGGCGGCAACGTGGCCAAGACCGTGAACGTGCCGCCCCTGAAGAAGCGGGGCAGCGATTGGGTGCCGGTGGGAACGGATCATCTGCGCGCCGTCGCCGATCCGATCTCGGCGGCATTGGTCCGCGCGGACAATCCGAAGGAGATTTGCGAGCGCAGGATCAAGATGTATGACGGCGAAATGCGCGCCGACCTCGTGCTCAGCTACGCCTCCATCGAGCCGGTCTCGATTGCCGGATATGAAGGCAAGGCGGTGTTCTGCAACGCCCGCTTTGTACCTGTCGCGGGCTATCGTAAGGGCCACAAGTCGATCGAGTACCTGCGCAACCGCAGCAAGATCGCCATAGCGTTTGCACCGGTCGGCACAACCGGCATATATGCCCCGATCTATGCCACGGTCGGCACGCAGATCGGCACGGTCATCATCCGTGCGCGCAAGTTCGAACCTGTCAATTAGAGACATCCCTGTTCAAACGGGATCGAGGGGCGGCTCCAAGCTTTAGTTTACGCAATTCCGGACGCAAAACCGTTGCGCACTTTTGCTGGAATTGCTTCCAGGGACGCTCGGGGTCCCGTCGGAGGGATCATGGGGCGGGCAACACTCATCGGCTTTTCGGCGGTCGCCATGTGGGCGCTGCTGGCGCTGCTGACCGACGCATCCGGAGCCGTTCCGCCCTTCCTGCTTTCAGCCATCACATTCGCGATAGGCACCTGCGTGGGCCTTGTCGCACGCCTCGTCACCGGCACTGCGCCCGAGCGGCAGAAGATCCCGCCGCAGGTGTGGGTGATCGGCATTGTCGGCTTGTTCGGCTATCATTTCTTCTACTTCACCGCGCTGCGCAACGCGCCGGCAGTGGAAGCGAGCCTGATCGCCTATCTGTGGCCGCTCCTGATCGTGCTCGGCTCGGCGCTGATGCCGGGCGAGAGGCTGCGCTGGAACCATATCGCCGGGGCACTGCTCGGCCTGGCGGGCACCGTCCTGATCGTCACCAAGGGCGGCGGCCTCGCCTTCGAAAGCCGCTATCTGTTCGGCTACGCCATGGCCGGCGTCTGCGCCTTCTTCTGGTCTGGCTATTCGCTGTTGTCGCGCCGCTTCGCCTCGGTGCCGACCAGCATCGTCACCTGGTTCTGCGCGGCGACTTCACTCCTTTCCTTCATCTGCCATTTGCTGCTGGAGCAAACCGTGCTGCCGGCGACCCCCGGCCAATGGCTTGCCGTCGTCGGCCTGGGACTGATGCCGGTGGGCGCGGCCTTCTACACGTGGGATCATGGCGTCAAGCGCGGCAATATCCAGATATTGGGTGCGGCCAGCTATGCCGCGCCGCTGCTTTCGACACTAGTGCTGATTGTCGCCGGATTCGCGGAGCCGACGCTCAATATCCTCGCCGCCTGTGCGCTCATCACCGGCGGCGCGGTGCTGGCGGCCAAATCCATGCTGTTCGGGGGCACAAGGGCGAAAGTGGAGGCCTGACGTTGGCTTACGGCGTCAGAACAGGTCCTTTCGCTTGCGCAATTCGGCAAATACCTCCTCGTCGGAGGCATTCTCCATTCCGAGGTTCTTCCTGATCGTTCTGTCATGCCAACGCAGGAAGGGATTGGTGGCCAGTTCCTCGGCGATCGTGGTGGGAAGCGTCGGCTTGCCTTCCGCCCGCAGCCGATCGATCCTGGCGGCACGTTCCTTGAGCGCGGAATTGGTCGGATCGATCGACAGCGCGAAGCGGGCATTAGCCTGCGTATATTCGTGGCCGCAATAGACCGTGGTTTCAGCGGGCAGCGCGGCGAGTTTCTTCAACGAGGCAAACATCTCCGCCGCAGGCCGTTCGAACAGGCGCCCGCAGCCCAGCGCAAACAGCGGGTCGGCGGTGAACGCCACCTTGGCCTCGGGGAAATGATAGCAGACATGGCCGGCCGTATGGCCGGGCGTTTCGATGACATGCACCGGATGCGCCCCGAAAGTCAGCACCGAGCCATCCTCGACCGTCTCGTCTATGCCGGGGATTTTCGCCGCCTCGGCCTCCGGGCCAACGATGCGCAGGCCGAACCGCTTCTTCAGCGCCAGGTTGGCCTCGACATGGTCGGTGTGATGATGGGTGGTCAGGATCAGGTTCGGTGTCCAGCCGGTGCGGTGCGCCGCTGCCAGGATCGGTGCTTCTTCCGGCGCGTCGATCAGCGCCGTCTGCCCGCTCGCACCATCATGCACCAGAACCCCGAAATTGTCGCTCCGGCACATGAATTGCTCGATCCGAAGGGTCATTGGCAGGCTCCATCAAACGGGATTCGCAAGTCCACAAAGGATAGGGCGGGCTCCCGCCCATGTCACCTTCGTTGAACTTCGGCGGCAACGCCGCTACCGTCCGCTGCATGAATTCGGATATCGTCGACCTGCGCTCGTTTTACAGCACCCCCTTGGGCGGCATTGCCGCGCAATCCATCGGCATGGCGCTTTCGGCGGTCTGGGCAAACATTCCCAACGAACGCCTGGTCGGGCTCGGCTATGCCCTGCCCTGGCTCGATCGCCTGGGGGCGGATGCCGAACGGGTATTCGCCTTCATGCCGGCGACACAAGGCGCCGTGAGCTGGCCGCCGGCACGCCCTTCGGCAACCGCGCTGGTGTTCGACGAAGAACTGCCGCTGGTCGATGCCTCGATCGACCGCATCCTGCTCGTCCATTCGCTCGAACATGCCGAGAGCCCGCGCGAGTCATTAAAGGAAATCTGGAGGGTGCTGTCGCCGGCAGGACGGGTCGTCATCGTCGTGCCGAACCGGCGCGGCGTGTGGGCGCGCTTCGAGCATACGCCCTTCGGCACAGGCCGGCCCTTCTCGCGCAGCCAGTTGAACGAATTGCTGCGCGACGCCAATTTCACCCCCGCCGCCTGGTCGGAAGCGCTGCTGTTCCCGCCCTCGCAGCGTGGTTTCGTCCTGCGCTCGCACCGGCTGTGGGAGCGGGCGGGTCGCCGATTCTGGCCGATCTTTTCCGGTGTCGTGGTCGTGGAGGCACAAAAGCGCCTCTATCAGGGCGTGCCGGTTGCGGCGCGTGCGTCACGGCGCGTCTTCGTGCCGGTCCTGTCGCCGGGAGCCCGGCCGGCGCTGCGCTGAGCTGCCCTATTGTTTCCACGCAATTCCGGACGCAAAACCGCGGCGCACTTTTGCTGGAATTGCTCTATGCCGGTTGCGCCAGCGCCTGCTGCTGCTTGGTCGGGCCAATCAACATCGACAGCACCGCAGCCACGATCGCCGTCATGCCGGCAATCTGGAACGCCAGCACATAGTCGCCCTGAAGTTCGCGCAGATAGCCGCCGAAGAACGCCGCCGTCGCCGCGCCGACCTGATGGCCGGCGACGATCCAGCCGAACACCAGCGGCCCGCTGCGGTCGCCGAAGGCCTCATTCGAGAGCCGCAGCGTCGGCGGCACGGTCGCGATCCAGTCGAGCCCATAGAAGATGGCGAAGATGGTCAGGCTGGTGGCCGAAAAGCCCGAAAAAGGCAGATAGATCAACGCCAGGCCGCGAATGCCGTAATAGATGCCCAAAAGCTTGCGCGGATCGAAGCGGTCCGTCAGCCAGCCCGAGAGCGTGGTGCCGATCAGGTCGAATATGCCCATCAGCGCCAGGAGGCTTGCGGCCTGCACCTCCGGAATGCCCATGTCGCCGCAATAGGCGATCAGATGCGTGCCGACCAGGCCGTTGGTGGTGAAGCCGCAGACGAAGAAAGTCGCGAAAAGATACCAGAACACGCGTGTGCGGGCCGCCTGCCGCAATGTGCCGAGAGTGAGCAGGATGAAATTGCCCTGCGGAACCACATGCGGCTCGTCCTCGGTCGCCCCGTAGCGTGTCAGGCCGATGGAGGCCGGGCGTTCGGGCACGAAGAAATAAACCAGCGGCAACAGCGCGGCCATCGCTACCGACACTGCGATCACCACCGGTTTCCAGCCGCCCGATTGCGCGAGCGCGGCCATGACAGGCAGGAAGACCAGCATGCCGGTGGCGCTGCTGGCCGACATCAGCCCCATCATCAGGCCGCGATTGGTCTTGAACCAGCGATTGACGATGGTAGCGCCCAGAACGGAGGCGACGGCGCCCGAGCCGACGCCGGAAAGGATGCCCCAGGTCGCGATCAGATGCCACGCCTCGGTCATGAACAGGCTGGCGGCGGTCGAAACAGACATCAGCGCCAGCGCGCCCAGGAGCGTGCGCCGCAGGCCGATGCGATCCATCAGCGCGGCCGCGAAAGGGCCGGCCAGGCCGTAAAGGAAGATGCCGATGGCCGCGGCCACCGAGATGGTGTCGCGCCGCCAGCCGAAAGCCTCTTCCAGCGGCAGCATCAGTACGCCCGGCGCCGAACGCAGCCCCGCCGCAATCAGCAGCGCCAGGAAGATCACCGCGACCACCACGAAAGCGTAGCGCTGGCCAAACGGTCGAGTCTGCACTATGTTCATGTT
>JBARWP010000720.1:0-2297 GCA_049646905.1 Pseudaminobacter sp.
ATTGTTGAGACGATCTGTCGGAGTAGTGATTTTGCACTCCCCCAACTTCACCGGGCGAAGAACCAGGTTCGGACAGAGAAGGAAGCCGTGTTGGAAGAGCCCTCACCGTAGCAGCTTCATCACCGCCTTGATGTCGGCGAGGAAGCGGGTGCGCTCGGCCTGCCGATCGCCATCGTCGCGGATGCGGATGATGAAGGACGGATGGATCGTCACGAAGATACGCAGGCCGTCCGTACGCTCGATTGTGTCGCCTCGCATGCGCATGATCGGGACGGCCTTGCCGAGCAGGGATTGTGCGGCGGTCGCACCAAGCGCCACCACGAGCTCGGGCCGGACCAGAAGCAACTCATTGTCGAGCCACCAGCGGCAGGCCTGTACCTCGCCGGCGTTCGGCCTCTTGTGCAGGCGGCGTTTGCCGCGTGGCTCGAATTTGAAATGCTTGACCGCATTGGTGACATAGGCGCTGCTGCGGTCGAAGCCCGCCTCTTCCAGCACTGTATCGAAGACCTTGCCGGCAGGGCCGACGAAGGGACGGCCGGTGAGGTCCTCCTGGTCGCCGGGCTGCTCGCCGACGAAAATCACGCTTGCGTCTTCCGGACCTTCGCCGAACACCGCCTGCGTCGCATCCTGCCACAGCGGGCAGCGGCGGCAGAACTGCACGGCCCGGCGGGCCGCGGTGAGGGTCGGGAAATGATCCGGTTCGACGGTACCTGTTGGTGCCGCCTGCCGGTGCCTCGCCCGCGTCTCGATCCGAGGCTGTCCGGCATGGGTCGGCATGCTCGCCTGCTGGAACCTCACTCCAAGGACTGGATCAGCAGCGCGCTGGTTCCGGCGGCGGGGCGTCCGCTACACTTCGTGTAGATAGAGGTGATAGTCGAGTTCGCTCACCGTGCGCGCCACGCGCAGCAGTTCGGCATGCTTGATCGCCGTGAAGGTGCGGTGCAAATCCTCGCCGAGCGCGTGTTTGAGGAACGCGGATGCCTTTGCCGCCTCGATCGCCTGGCGCCAATCGGCCGGCATGGCGTGATCCGCCGTCCCCTGCTCATAGCCGTTGCCGGTCGTTTCCGGGCCAGGGTCGATCTGTTCGGCAAGGCCCTTGGAGATGGCGGCAAGTACGGTGGTGGCGACAAGATAAGGGTTTGCGTCGACGCCTGACGGGCGGTGCTCGATGCGCCGATTCCTGGCGTCGCCGGCCGGCACGCGCAGGGCAACCGAGCGGTTGTTGACGCCCCAGGTGGGTGCAACCGGCGCATAGGATTGCGACACGAAGCGCCGCCAGGAATTGGCGTGCGGGGCAAAGACCAGCATGGATTCGGCCATGGTGCCGGCAAGTCCGCCAAGCGCATGGAGCAGCCGGGGCGACCATTCGCCTTCCTGTGCTTCGGCAAAGACGTTGTCGCCGGCATCGTCCTGGAGCGAGACGTGCAGATGCATGCCCGAACCGGCATATTTCTCGATCGGCTTGGCCATGAAGCAGGCGGTGACGCCATGGTGGCGTGCCTGCGCCCGCACGATGCGCTTGAGCATGATGAGGTCGTCGGCGGCCTGCAATATGTCCTTGCGGTAGTGTAGTGTCAGTTCGTACTGGCCGGGGGCATATTCCGAAATCACCGTCTCGGCCGGAATGTCCTGCGTCCTTGCGGCGGCGTAGATATCGGAAAACAGCGGCTCCATGCCGTGCAGATGGTCGACCGAATAGACCTCGGTCTTGCCGCTGCTGCGCCCGTCGAGCACGGCATTTGCCGGCTGGGCACGGCCTTCGGCGTCGCGTTCATTGGCGAGCAGGAAAAATTCGATGGGACATCGACATCAGCACCTGTCCACGTGCCGGCACGGTGCCGTAGAGGGACTTCAGCGTGCCGGGGATCGGCCAGGCGCGCAGGTCGCCGTCGCCGGAATCCCAGATTAGGCCGGTCTCGTGCACATCCTCGCCGGTGATGTCGAGGCCGAGGATCGAGATCGGCAGGTGCCGGCCACTCTTGTAGAGGCCCATCAGTTCATGGCGGCGGATGATCTTGCCGCGGCCGACGCCGTTGGCGTCGGTGAGCACGATGTCGAAGGCCTCGATTTCCGGATACGCCTCCAGAAATGCCTTTGCCTCGTCAATGGTCGAGCCGGAAGGTGAGGTCATTGGATTTGTTTCTCTGCTTGTACCGCCCCTCACTCTTAACCTTGTAACTTATCGATTGCCGGATCCGCTATAGTTGCGGTTGCGGTGGCGGACGCGAGATCGAAGTACCTGAGGGATTGCGAGCCCGTGGGAGAGCCTGATCCTGTGTCCGCCGTTCCATCGACCC
>JBARWP010000721.1:0-5225 GCA_049646905.1 Pseudaminobacter sp.
GCGCCCGACCGGGCTGCGCAACCCGGGCCAGCTCCACCCGGTCGGGCGCTCGCCGCAGCGCTCTACACCAAGGGGGGTCAAAATTGGACGCCGATCCGGGGTCAACTTTGGATGCCGTTTGACACTCGACTGGGATGTCCATCACGGAAACGGGGCGCAGAAGGCCTTCTATCACGATCCCACGACACTGGTGATGTCGATCCACCAGTACAAGAACTATCCGCAGGATACGGGCTTTGTCGATGAAACCGGCGAAGGCGACGGCTATGGCTACAATATCAACATTCCGCTGCCGCCGGGTTCCGGGCATGGTGCATATCTTCACACCATCGATACGGTCGTTACGCCCGCAATCGAGGCCTTCAAACCGGACATGATCTTCATCCTCATCCTCTCCGGCTTCGACGCCGGCGCGGTCGATCCCTTGGGCCGAAACATGGCCCATAGCGGAACCTACCGCGAAATGACGTTGAAGATGAAGGCAATGGCAGACCGGCACTGCAAGGGACGGCTGCTGGTGATGCACGAGGGCGGCTATTCGCCAGCCTACACGCCCTTTTGCGGCATCAGTGTTGTCGAGGCACTCACCGGCATCAATACAGGCGTGAAAGACCCCTTCTTCGAGATCCTGTCTGGATACGGCATGCAGGAGCTTCAACCCCACCAGGCCGAAATGATCGCGAAATCAGCCGCATTGGTGAAGTACATAAAGTAGATGACTATCCTACACCATACTTGAGTAAAGGAGGGGAACCACAATGCATAAGGATAGCTCAAATACTAAACGATTCGTATTGATAATAAATCTAATAATAATGCTGTTTCCACCAATTCATCTGTTTTTTGCCAACGGATCAATGCCGATGGCTCTCACATATTTCTTTGGAAGCGGCCTGATCCTTACGGTCTCCATGGTCGTCCTGCGTTCATTGGGCCGAAATGCGGGGGAAGAATAAGATGAATTTCATTATCGGCTACGGCATGATCCTGCTGTTTTTCGTGGTCGTCGTTTACGTGATGGAGCGCAACCACAAGCACAGCGACAATTTCGAGGAATTTTCCGTTGCGGGGCGCTCATTCGGTTCATGGTTCCAGACCATGGCCTTCCTGAACACATGGCTCCCTGGCACCGTGTTTATCGCCTTTGCAGGGCTGTCGGCTTCGGCGGGTGTGCTCGGCTACTATGTCGTCTCCTACTCTCTTCTTGCTGTGCTGTTCATGTACTATCTCGCCGATCGCGTGTTCGAGTGGGGTAAGCGGCACAACCTGAAGACGCAGTCCGACTTCGTAGGAATGCGGTACAATTCCGATGTCGTGCGGGTCACCGCTGCGATCATCGGCGTCGTGTCGCTGTTCCCATGGATCGTTCTTGGCCTGCAATCCATGGGCCTCGTCTTTTCCTATCTGTCTTTCGGTGTCATCTCGCCGGAGCAGGCCGTCTTCGTCAGCATCGCGGTGCTGGCGGTGCGGCAATATTGGACGGTACGTCTGGGAATGCGCGGGATCGTCGTATCCGACATGGTCCAGGGCATTATCGCCTATGGGTTGGGCGGAGTGCTATCGATCGGCTTCATCATCATGCTTGTCCAGTCGGATCATGGCTTCGACAAGCTGGCCGAGAGCTTCGCGACATTGCCGTCCATGGGAAGCGAACTGGGGCCACTCTACTATTTTTCGATCGTCGCCACCGGCGCGCTTGGCTCGTGGTGCTGGCCTGATATCTTCATTCGCCTTTTCACCGCCAAGAGCGCGCAGACGGTGAAGAATTCCGCCTTCAAGGCCGCCCCGTTGATGTTCCTTTTCCTCGCACTCCTGCTGACGGCCTCGATGCTTGCGAGTTCCATGCCGGAGGTGGCGGCGGCACCGGACAATGTCTGGTTCCTGCTGGCGAGCCACGGCGGCCCGATTGTCCTGTCCCTGGCGGGCATTTGCGTCCTGGCTGCCGCCGTGGGCAACATCAACGCCCTGACGCAGGCTGTCGGCGTCCATGCGGCACAGGACATTTTCCATGTGAAAGGGGGAACAGACCGGCAGATAACCCGCACCGCGCGCATCATCGTGGTGATCACCACCATTCTCGCCATCATTGGAGCGGTCATGACGGTGAATACGACGGCCGGCCTCGTGACACTTGCGCTGGCGGCATACCAGGGCATCGTACAACTCGCGCCGTCGCTCTATCTCGGCATTCTGTGGAAGAGGCCGACGGGCCCGGCCGCCGCGCTCGGCATGATCGTCGGCATCGTGGTCGCGGTGGTTCTGCAGCTCCTCTATCCGGTCTCGATCCCGGCTCTCGGCGGCATGACTTCGGGGGTCGTAGGCCTGATCTGCAACACCATGGTGCTCGTCGCCGTGACGATGCTCACTCCGGCAAGAAAGACGGATACGGAACGCGTGTCGGCGCTGTTTGCCTGATACCAGACCGGTCGACAGGATCGCACAGGAGTGGATGTCATGAGACTCGAAGAATATGCCAGTCATGATGCCGTGTCCCTGGCCGATCTTGTGGCACGGCGCGAGGTCACCGCAGAGGAACTGCTGGATCTCGCGCTGACGGCGACCGAGGCGGTGAACGCCGACATCAACGGCGTCATCTCACGCTTTGGCGATCGGGCCCGCAGCGAAATCGCAGCGGGCCTGCCGGAAGGCCCGCTGACTGGGGTGCCGTTCCTCATCAAGGAATGCATGCTGATGATGGAGGGAGCTCCCTATCGCCTCGGCTGCAGACTTCTCGATGGATACACCTCTCCCAATGACACGGAGTTGATGATCCGTTTCAGGAAGGCGGGTCTGGTGACCTTCGGCACGACTTCGACACCCGAAACGGCCTACAGCCCGACCACCGAGCCGGTCATGTTCGGCCCCTGCCGCAATCCATGGAACCTGGCGCATAGCGCGGGAGGATCGAGCGGTGGAGCCGCGGCTGCGGTCGCCGCAGGCATCGTACCGGTGGCACACGCAAATGATGGCGGCGGTTCGATCCGTATTCCGGCCGCCTGCTGCGGTGTCGTCGGACTGAAACCGACGCGGCATCGTGTGCCTCAAGGCCCCAATTACGGCGAGCTGCTGCAAGGCCTATCCTGCGAGTTGGCCATCAGCCGAACGATCCGTGACATGGCCGTGGTTCTGGATGCGGCACAAGGCGCCGACATCGGAGCCAAGAATATCATTGCTCCTCCCGAGCGCCCCTATGCCGAAGAAATCCGGCGCCCTCATCATCGAATGAAAATCGCCCTGATGGACGCGTCCTTTTCCGGCACGAAGGTAGACCCCGAGCTGGTTGATTGCGTTCAGCAGGTTGGCAGGGTTTGCGAGCAGCTTGGCCACCAAGTGGTTCCCGCAAGGCTCCGCATCGAATGTGAGCGTTTTTTCGAAGCGACGCACATCGTATGGAGCACGAATGTCGCCGCGATCGTCGACGGACTGTCCACCCTCACCGGGCGAGCCGTTTCCGAGGATATGCTCGAAGCTGCGACGTGGGCCTGCTACGTCGACGGCAAGAACACATCGGCCGTGGACTTGATCGGCGCGCTCGACGTCTTCAACGCGATATCCCGCGATGTCGGACGCTTCTTCGCCGACTACGACCTGCTGCTGACGCCGACGCTCGCCCGCCTGCCGCTCAAACTGGGCGAACTCGACCAGAACCGGGCGGGTATCACCGGCCGGGAGTGGACCATGGGCGTGTTCGACTGGTGCAACTTCACGCCGCTGTTCAACACGACGGGTCAGCCGGCCATCAACTTGCCCCTTGGCATGTCGCAATCGGGCCTACCGATCGGCATCCAGTTCGTGGGGCGAATGAACGACGAGGCAAGTCTGCTTCGCATCGGCTCGCAACTCGAGTCGGCCATGCCTTGGCGTGAGCGCATCCCACCAACTCACATCTCACATGCAACACGACCCGCTGCCACTTTTCATGCGCCTCGTTAAACCAACATGGGTTTCCTCATCGAACTTGAAGCGCTGGCCACCACGATTAAAAACATGTTTCAGGGTCGAAAGTATCAGGCTACGGATCGCGCGAAATATCCTTGAAACGTTACCGGCCAGGTGACTGGCGGCAGGCCAGTTTTTGCGGATATCTGGCGAAGTGGGCTCTCTCCGCCATTGCTGGTTCCACACCCTCATTTTTTGCAAATGGGCGCAGCCGAAGACGGCTGCAATGTCCCTCGGGAGCAGGCGCCCCCGAGGGCGCCTTGCCTCGGAAATACGTCTTCTGCCATTGGTCCTGTGCAGCCTGCGAAGCTGGATCGGCCAGGCTCGTATTGAAGGTATTGCGGCCCTGCGACCACAATTTGTGCTCGCGTTCGAGCTCGGGATTTCGGAAAGCCTATGCAGTGACGGGACAACGCTCTCGATTTCGCCGCGCCGGGAACACTCACAGAACGGCTCGTCGACCTCGAAATGCACCCTCTGCCCCGGCCGTGTGAACTGCCAGTTCATGGTGAATGTGTAAGGTGACCAGTCTGTCTCGACGACTCCGGACAATGGCGCGATCGCATCCTTCGTCCGGTTGATCGGTCCGGTGACGAACAGGTCCACTCCCGGATCGGTCCGGAACAGACAAGGGACATAGAATGTCAAAATCCCGCTGCCGAAATGGCTGACGGCAAGCGACGCGGTTCCAGATCCTGTCTTGATGCGGATCGCAACATTGGTTCTCCGGCCGTCCCAGACTGCCGAAAAGGCGGCCGTGCACAAAATCTCCCATCCATGCGCGTTGGCGATGTTGAGTGGCAGGCAGCGATAGGCAAAGCGCTGGTCGCTGTCGTCCATCCATTGGCGCTCGAGCGGCGCCAGCCGAATCCGGACTTCATGTCCGTCGAGCACATAGGCAATGAGCTGGTTCATAGAGAGAAACTCACCATGTCGGATCGGGTTCGGCGTGTCCTTAGCGCGGAAGCCAGGGCCTTGCTGGGCGCGCAAGGTGTGGCAAAATTCTGCTGAACGGCAAACTCGATTCCCGGCCACTCAACCTTGATGGCGGCCCGCCGTCGCTTCCCCGTTCCAGGACATGCGAGCCCTGCCCTTCGATCACACTTTGTCAGCGATGCGATAAGCTGGCAGCGCACCCTACCATCACACCTTGAGTCCGATCTGGCCGCCGAACAGATTGTGATCGCTACCTTCGACATCGAAAGCATAGCTGACATCGCCAAAGGCGGACAGGTTCTCGCTGATCGTGTAGGCCGCGCCTCCGTTGATCTCCAGCCAGGTGCCCT
>JBARWP010000722.1:0-2993 GCA_049646905.1 Pseudaminobacter sp.
AATGGCGAGGTCGTCGACCGCGAGACGGGCCGAGACTTCTTCGACAGGACGTTGTTGCCTGGTGCGCAGCCGTTTCAGTTCCCGCGCGGAGCCACCCATGCCGCCTGAGTCGATCGAGCTGGCTGATGCTCGTGGTGGCACGGGGCTAAACATCTGCATGCGACTTTCGCCGCAGGCTCCGCGCCGAGCGGACTGGCGGGCAGGGCACTGCCCGAACGGGTTTTCGGCATGAATGCCAGCTCTTACGGCTGAAAGACGATCGGCATCTCCAGGCCGAATTTCCGCACGCTATCCTTCATGATTTCCGCCGTTTCCGGTCTTTTCGCGAGACAGCGCGAAACCGGGCCGGCCACGACGATCGACAAGTGCTTCATGCCGCCTTCCAGCGGGAGGGAGACGCCGGCGAGATCGGGAATATATTCCGAATTGCTTTGGTGATAGCCCCTGGCGGCGGCGTCCTTCAGGGCTTGCTCGATCGCCTCCACGCTCATGGGCGTCGTTTCGGAGAACCGTTCGAAGACGATGCGCCGGTAGATTGCCTCCCGCTCTTGCCGGCCGAGCTGCCCGAGAATGGCGCGTCCAGCCGAACTCGCGTGGACGGGAACGCCTTTGCCGACCTCGGTGAAAAAGCGGATCGGGTGCCGAGAATCCACGACATGCAGGAAATTCGTGTGCATGCCGGACAGTGAACTCACCGCGGTTGTCTCACCCGTCCTGTCGGCAATTTCCTCCCCGAGCTTCCTCACCGCCTCAGGCAGGGGCTCGGCTTTCTGGATCGCGTTCATGACGACCGACCAGCGCGGGCTGGGATAATAGCCTCCGCGTATGCGCGGCTCGTAGAGGTAGCCTTTCTCACTGAGCGTCGCAACGATGTTGGAGGTGCTGGAGCGCGGCCAGCCCAATGCGTCCGATATTTCGGTCAGCGTCGCCGGACGTCCCCGGGCGGCGAAAAACTCGATGAGTTCCAAAACATTGGCAACCTGCCTGACTATCATGCTGTTCCCGTCCGGATCACGCAGGCTGCCCGCGTTGGCTCGACTGCCTGCCAATCTACGAAATGACGAAACTTTTCACAATAATGAATAAATTGGTCTTTCTCGCCGAAAGAGCGCATCAAGCCGGAGCGAAATGGGAATTTTGTGCCTTCTTGCGTTGACATATCCAAAAAATGAGAACTTATTGTCCATATATATGAACTCAATAAGGGCGAGATAGGCATGCTGTCAGACCAGCAGGGGGGAGGCCATGATCTCCGCCGATATGAAACGCTCTATATCGACGGCGAATGGGTGAAGCCGCTCGACGGCGGCGTGATCGAGAGCATCGACCCTTCTATCGGGAAACCCTGGGCTGCGGTGGCCTTCGGCGGCAAGGCCGACGTGGATCGGGCCGTGGCTGCGGCGCGCACTGCTTTCGAGGGCCCATGGGGAAAGATGCCGGGCCACGAGCGGGCGGCGTTAATGCGGCGGTTTGCCGATCTCTACCAGTCGCGAGCGGCGGACCTGGCGATCCTGGAGACTCGCGACTCCGGACGGGCGATCCGCGAATCGCGGGTCGATGTCGGCGGCCATCACAACGTCTACCACTGGTTCGCCTCGCTTTGCGACAAGCAGGCCGGCCGGACGATCCCGATCGACTCCAGCGTCCACGCCTTCACCTCGCGCGTCCCGGTGGGTGTGGTCGGGGCGATCACCCCGTGGAACGCGCCGCTGATGATCGCCTGCTGGAAGCTGGCGCCGGCGCTTGCGGCCGGATGCACGGTCGTGCTCAAGCCCGCCGAACAGACCCCGGTGACGGCCTTGGAACTGGCGAAACTATTTGACGAGGCTGGCTTCCCGCCGGGTGTTGTCAACGTGGTCCCGGGCTACGGGCGCGGCGGTGCAGGCGAGCATCTGGTCGCCCATCCCGATGTCGACAAGGTTTCGTTCACGGGCGAGGGGGTGACCGCAAAGGCCATCCTGAAGACGGGCGCCGACACGATGAAGCGTTTCTCCTTCGAACTCGGCGGCAAGGCACCGCACATCATCTTCGACGACGCGGATCTCGACCAGGCGATCAATGCGGCGACAGGCTCGGCCTGGGCGCTTGCGGGCCAGAGCTGCGCCCTGGGCTCCCGCGTCCTTGTTGAGCGTTCAATCTACGATCAGGTGGTCGAGCGGTTCGTCAAGCGCGCGGCGCGCGTACGCGTCGGGATGCCGCTCGACGCCGCTACCCACATGGGGCCGCAGAACAATGCGGAGCAACTCGCCAAGACGCTCTCCTATATCGAGATCGGCCGCGGCGAAGGCGCAGAGCTCGTCGTCGGCGGGCGGCGCGTCGAAAGCGCTGGGCTGGAGCAGGGCTACTTCGTCGAGCCGACGGTCTTCGCTAATGCCGACAACGGGATGCAGATCGCGCGCGAGGAGATATTCGGCCCCGTCGCCGCGCTCATTCCCTTCGACGGCGAGGAGGAGGCGACCGCTCTTGCCAACGACACGAGCTACGGGCTGACCGCCGGCCTTTGGACCCGTGACGTTGGACGCGCCCACCGCGTATCGGCGCAGATCCGCGCCGGCATGGTTTGGGTCAACACCTACCGCTACATCCGCTGGTCCACACCCTATGGCGGCTTCAAGGGCAGCGGCTGGGGACGCGAGAATGGGATCGAGGCGCTGGACAGCTACCTGGAAACCCGCACGACCATCATCAGCACGACCGGACGGTTTCCGGATGCCTATGCGGATTGACGACATATCGGGAGGAAATTGAATGCGACTTGCAGAAAAGCTGGCGGTCGTGACCGCCGCGGCCTCGGGCATGGGGCGTGCCGGCGTCGAACTCTTTCTGCGCGAAGGAGCGCAGGTGGCCGCCATCGACGTCAATGCCGAGGCTCTCGACAAGCTGGCCGCCGAGGTGGCGGCGAAGGGCCACGCCATCCACACCGTCGTCGCCGACCTGTCACGGGCCGAGGACTGCAAGAATTCCATCCATGCAGCCGCAGGTAAACTCGGAGG
>JBARWP010000723.1:0-3143 GCA_049646905.1 Pseudaminobacter sp.
CCCCCGGCCCTGCGGCGGCGCACTTTCCAATGCCACGCATGGCCTGAAGCAGATTTTCCCGCCACCCGGCAGACAGACGGCTTCACATTGGATCTCTTTCTCCAGACCCTGCTCAACGGACTTCTGATCGGCGGCGTCATCGCCACTTTCACCATTGCATTCCAACTCACCTTCGGCGTGCTGCATGTCATCGACTTCGCGGTGGGAGGCTGGGTCGTGCTGGGCGGCTATCTCGGCTACTACATGGTCACCGGCCTTGGCCTCGACGGCTTCGTCGCCATACCGGTAGCCTTCGTTCTGTTCGGCGCGATCGGCTACCTGATCGGGCCGATCCTCTACAATGTCCGCAACAGCCGTACCGCGCGGCCGGAACTCATGGCGCTCGCGCTCACCTTCGGGCTGTTCACCTTGCTGCGCGGCGGCATGCTCACCGCCTGGGGCTTCAACACGCGCACCGTGGCGACGGCGCTGAGCGGCGAAAGCCTGATGGTCGGCCCGGTCACCGTACCGCTGATCCGCGTGGCGGCGGCACTCTTTGCCGCGGTCATCGCCGGAGGACTGTTCATCTTCCTCTACCGAACCCGCTACGGCCTTGCCATCCGCGCCACGGCCGAAAACCGACACAATGCCGCCCTGATGGGCGTCAACATCCACCGCCTCAGTGCCAATGTATATGGCCTCTATGCCGGCATCACCGCCATGGCGGGGGTGCTGATGGGCGCGATCTACTCGGTCAATCCCGAATCCGGCCTGCGCTACACGCTGTTTGCCTTCTTCGTCGCCGTTCTGGCCGGGCTGGGCTCGGTCGGGGGCGCGGTGGTGGCGGCGCTAATGCTGGGCGTCATCGAAGCCTATGTCGCCACCTATGTCGGTTCGAGCTATTCGCTGCTGGCCATATTCACCACCCTGTTCCTGGTGCTCCTGATATCCCCGCGCGGGATCCTGCGGCGGGGCCTCTGACATGGCAGCGCACTCCACGAGATCGCGCTGGCTGGGCCTGCTTTTCCTCGGCGCGCTCCTCGTCGTGCTGGTCCTGCTGCCGCTGATGGTCAACAATTACTGGCTGCGCATCGCCACCGGCGCGCTGATGTGGGCGGGCCTTGCCTGCTCCTGGAACATGCTGGGCGGCTATGCCGGCTACATCAATTTCGGGCATTCGGCATTCTTCGGCCTCGGCGCCTATGTGACGGCTCTGCTGATGGTCGATCCGTTCGGCCTGCCATTCACCGCCACCGTCTTGGCCGGCATCATTGTGACGGCGGCCTGTGCGGTCGTCATCGGCGCACCCACGCTGAGGCTGCGCGGCGCCTACTTCGCCATCGCCACCTGGGCCTTCGCGGAGGTGTTGATCCAGTTCGCGACCGTCATGGACTTCACCGGCGGCATCGGCGGGCTCAGCCTGCCGCCCTTCCTCAACGAACGCTTCTTCTATTTCGCCATGCTCGTGGCCGCGGCGTTGACCTATCTCGCGACCTGGGCACTGTTCGAGCACTCGCGCTTCGGGCTGAAGGTAAAGGCGCTACGCGACCACGAACCGGCCGCCGAGGCGATGGGCATCAACACCGCTCTCGTCAAGCTGCAAACCTTCGTGCTGAGCGCGATCACGGCTTCCGTGTTCGGTGCGATCTTCGCCTACTGGGTCACCTTCATCAATCCCAAGAGCGTGTTCGGCGGCGACATCACCGACCAGATGGTGGTAATGGTGCTGCTGGGTGGACTCGGCACGCTGTGGGGGCCGGCCATCGGCGGCGTGGCGCTATTCGTGGTCAACCGCCTGATATGGATGTACTGGGGCGACACCGCCTTCTACATCGCCATCCTCGGCGCAGCCATCGTGCTGGTAGTACTGTTCCTGCCCAACGGCATCGCCGGCCTGTTCGCCCGGCGCCCGAGCGGTTCCGTCAGCGTGCTCGACAAGACGATAGAGAAGCTGGTGGGCGCCGGCGGGGGAGAGCGCAAGTGAGCACCGCGACCCAGCCACAGGCGCACAGGCCGGACGCCGCCGATCCCATCCTCGTCGTGCGTGGCCTTCACAAGCATTTCGGCGGCATCAAGGCCGCCAACGGCGTCGACCTCGAGGTCGGCCGGCGCGAGATTGCCGGCCTGATCGGCCCCAACGGCTCCGGCAAATCGACGCTGTTCAGCCTGGTCTCCGGCACCGTGGCGCCGGACCAGGGGGAAGTCCGCTTCGACGGTCGCGATATCGCGGGCCAGAATGCCTACAAGGTCGCGCGGCTGGGCCTCGCACGCACCTTCCAGATCCCGGCCCTGTTCGACAACATGACGGTGAGGGAAAACCTGCTCGCTGCGGCCGCCGAGGGCCACTGGCCGGGCGCGCATGAGCGGGCGGACGAGACTCTGGCGCTGCTCAAGCTGGAGCATGTCGCCGACAACCGCGCCTCCGACCTTTCGGGCGGACAGCAGAAGCTGCTGGAGTTCGGCCGTGTCATCATGCGGCAGGCCTCGCTCATCCTGCTCGACGAGGTGACAGCGGGCGTGCATCCCAACATCCGCAAGATCATCCTCGAGGCGATCGCAAGGCTGCGCGAGCGCGGCGTATCCTTCCTCATCATCGAGCACGACATGGAGATGGTGCGCAGCGTATGCGACCGCATCATCGTCATGGATTCAGGCAGGGTGGTAACGAGCGGCCGCTTCGAGGAGATCGTGCGCAATTCCGAAGTCATGCAGACCTATCTGGGACGGCCGCAATGAGCACGCTCGTCGCCGAAGACGTCGTCACGGGCTACGGCAAGCAGGAGATCGTCCGCGGCGTGTCGCTGACGGCCGAGGCGGGCAAGATCACCTGCATCTTCGGGCCGAATGGCTGCGGCAAGTCCACCCTCCTCAAGGCCCTCGCAGGCGCCCTGCCGGTGTGGAGCGGCACCACCCGGCTGGGCGTCACGTTGAGCGATCTTCCCGTTCACGAGGTGGTCCGGCACGGGCTGGTGCTGATGCCGCAGGGCGGCGGCGTGTTCCCGCGCCTGACGGTGATGGAAAACCTGCGCATGGGCGGCTACGCCATCGCGGACCGGCATCTCGTGGAGCGGCGTATAGAGACGCTGATCGAGCAGTACCCGGCGCTCGCACGGCGGCGGCGCACGGCGGCCGGCGCCCTGTCGGGCGGCGAGCAGGCCATGCTG
>JBARWP010000724.1:0-5298 GCA_049646905.1 Pseudaminobacter sp.
GCGTTGAGCGGCGCGGATCTGCTTCTCGGAGGCCGAACTGCCCAGAAGGTGTGCAAGCGCACCCTGCAAGATACGGCTCGTTATGCCGGTTCCGTGGGAGCGGCCGAGATTGACCCTCTGAACCAGCCGACGCGATCCGCCGACGACGCAAACCTTCAGATCGATGCCATAGGCCTTGCAGTAGGTCCGGACATAGAGCACGCGTTCGGGAAAATGCGATCCGAGGCTTCCAACGCTGGAGGTGGACAAGGGGCCGAGACCGTCATCCTCCAGGATGTCGACGCCAAGGTACTGGCGAAAGCACTCGACCATCTGGCTCATCCGATCCGGCGTGACCGATCGGCCGGTCGGCAGATGCGCGCGGGGCTGGTAGATGAAGGCCGCGGGCCCCTGCGACAGCGCCTCGCGGAGCGACGCAATCTCCGGTCCGTCCTTGTCCCATTGCACCGCTATCGCCCGCAAGCCGAGCGTATGTATGGCTTCGACCAGGCGGGGCGAGGTCGGCTGCTCCACCGCTATCGGCCTGCCATTCGCTACAGCCTCGAGCGCCAGGTATATCCCTTCGGTGCCGCCCCCCGTCGTGCTCCACGATTCCGGAGCGAACGGCCAAGTCGGTGCCACGGCGTCGATCAGCTGCGCGGTGATCGTCTCGCGTGGAGGGCTCGGCAGGTTGCGCGACTTCAGGCCGGCCAGCATCGCCTCTTCGAATTCCGGCTGCAGCTTGGGGTCAGGCCCCCCATGGGCGAGATCGAAGGACATCCAGTCGTCGAGAAACCTCACCTCCGGCGATTGCCGGCGGGCTTCGAGGACGATCGTTCCTCCGCGCCTGTTGGTCTCGATCAACCCGTCCTCCCCGAGACGCTTCCATATGGCGGCGATCGTGCCGGGACTTAGACCGAGCAGCCGCGCGGTCTCCCGGATCGTGGGAAGACGCGTTCCCTGCGGCAACTCGCCGTCCCGTATCATGCCGGCAAGCGTGCGCTCGACGGAACGCAGCCCTGCCTCCCTGCAGCGGCGTTCCAGCCATTCCGAATCCACCGCTGCGGCCCTGCCTGGATACATCGGCACAACTATTTCCTCCAACCTCATCCGGCTAGTGCGGCGCATCTGCCGAACCGTTCGACCCTAGGCAAATGTTTCAAGTTTTCAGCCTAGGCAAGATAGAACATATCTTGGGATATGGATGCAATCGATCTTCTCTCCGGGCTCGTATAAAATTTATAATATATTGTTTTTGCTAACAATTATCCGTTACGCCGATGTTTGTGTGTGATTGATGATTATAACATATTTGGATTTGTGTCAAAAAATCCGTTGGACACGGCGGCGCGCGTCAATATTCTACAAAATTAGTAGACTTGAGGTTTTGGTCAGCGCCCGCCCCGACAGGCGGCGCGGCCGGCAAGCTGGACGGAGCGCGTTGGCCGACCGGACGGCGAGCGTCGCGTCTACGCCATGGAACACAACCGGGTCGGACAATCCGCGCCCAAGCACACAGGATGCACCGATCATGCGCAGAAAACTGCTACCGCTCCTGGCGGCCGCGATCTTCACCGCGATGTCTCCAATAGCGCAGGCTCAGGATGCGCCTCGCACGGAAGTCGGGGCCGTCTCCGGCGGCACGCTGCGCGTGGCAGTGGGACGCCTCACCTCGTACAACCTTATCCCGCACGACAACACCTGGATCGGCATCTTCCTGAATCAGTTCGAGGCACTCGTCCGCGTCGACAACGATGGCGTGTTCCATCCCTGGCTCGCCAAGTCGTGGGAGATTTCGGACGACGGCAAGACCTACACCTTCAAGCTGCGCGACGACGTCGTCTTTCAGGACGGCGACAAGCTGAATGCCGAGGCGGTCAAGTTCCTCTTCGATTCCCTATACGAGGGCAAGCTGGCCCGGATCACGTCCTACAAGGCTGGCCTGCTGTTCCGCTTCAAGGAAGCACGGGTCATCGACAAATACACGTTCCAGGTCGAGTTGACGGCGCCGGACGCATCATTCCTGACGCGTATCGCCACGCTTGGCGGCTCGATCGTGTCGCCGTCGTCGATCAAGGCGCTCAAGCCCGAAAACCTCGGCGACTCCCTGAAGGGCACGGGACCGTTCGAACTGGTCGAAGTAGTCCCGGACCAGCGCCTCGTCTACAAGCGCTTCGACAAGTACAACTGGGCCGCCGGCAACGCCCGGCACGATGGGCCGGCCTATCTGGACGGTTTGCGTGTCGAGGCCGTCAGCGATCCGGCGGTCCGTTCCGGTCTGCTCGCATCAGGGCAGGTGGACTTCATCACCGAAGTCGGACTGAACGACATCCCGCTCTTCACCGACAAACCCGATTTCCAGTTTGTCTCGCGCAAGGATAACAGCGTTCCCTGGACGTTCTATTTCAACACGAAGGGGTTCGCCACGGACGACATCCGCGTGCGGGAAGCGTTCCGCGAGGCGCTCGACCTCGACGGCTTAGTCGGGAGCATCTACCAGAGTTCGGGCAAACGTGCCTGGTCGCAGATCGCCTCGGGCTCAAGATACTACAGCAAGAGCGTCGAGGGCTCGTACTCGAACAATGTCGAGCGTGCCAACGCCCTGCTCGACGAGGCCGGTTGGACCGGTCGCAACGCCGAGGGCATTCGCACCAACGAAAAGGGCGAGGCTCTCGAACTCGTGCTGCTCGACCGCGGGCTCTTCGGTCGCAACAAGCTGTTCGGCGAGGCGGTACAGCAGGTGCTGCGCGAGAACGCCGGAATCAAGTTCACCTTCGACACCGTGGACATGGCGCAGGGCTTCGCGAAGCGTTCGGAAAACAAATACTCCGTCTTCCACACGCAGATTGGCGGTTACGACATCGGCGAAAGCCTGGTGAACCTCTTCGCCAGCCATGGCGTGATGAACTTCGTCAAGGTCTCCGATCCGGATCTGGACCGGCTTCTGGCGAAGCAGAGCGAGGCCCTCAACCTCGAGGAGCGTGCCCGGTACATCGCTTCGATCGAAGACTACATCCTGAACAAGCAGAAGCTGGTGCTGCCGATCGTCGAGCCGCTGGTGAACGTGGCGGCGAGCGCTCGCGTCCAGAACGTCGACGCCAGTTTCGCACCGATCCGGAACTACTTCGGCCCCGATGCCTACGAGATCTGGCTGAAGCCGTAGACCGGGTTCGCAGCGTCCGGCCGACCGTCCCGACGCTGCCTGCCCGATTGCCTGCGCGATCACGCCGCACGACCGGTGCATCCGTCGATCCGCTCCACCCACACAATTCCCAGAAAACGATGACCAAGCCTCGACACCTGATCCTCAATCTCAATCCCATACCCGGCGGCATCTACGCAGGAGCGTGGCGGACCGGCGACCGGCCGGCGGATTCCTTCATCAAGATCGAGCACTTCGTCGAGCTTGCGAAGATCGCCGAACGCGGCAAGCTCGACGCGCTTTTTCTCGCCGATACCGGCGGCGCATTCTCTGCGGGCACGGAATACCGGCCGTTCAGGCCGCTGGACCCGACGGTCGTCCTTTCCTACGTGGCGGCGGCCACGACGAGGTTAGGCCTCATCTCGACCGTGTCGAGCAGCTACGACACGCCCTACAATCTGGCGCGCCGGATCCTGTCTCTCGATCACGTCAGCAAGGGGCGCGCGGCCTGGAACATAGTCGTCACCGCGGGCGACGATTCGGCGCGGAACTTCTCGCTCGAAAGGGCGCTCCCGAAAGAGCAACGCTATGCCCGCGGTCGCGAGTTCCTCGAAATCGTCAAGGCCCTCTGGCTGAGCTGGGAGCCTGACGGCGTTCTCGCGGATCCCGTCAGCGGCCGCTACATCGACCCCTCGAAAGCGCACGCGATCAACTTCGCCGGCGAACATTTCAAGGTGGAAGGGCCACTCGTCACGCCGCGCAGCGTGCAAGGGAGCCCGGTGATCGTCCAGGCGGGCGGCTCGGAAGGGGGCACAGACCTGGCGGGGCGGTTCGCCCATGCCGTCTATTCCACCCAACCCGAAATCGAGGGTGCCCGCCGCTACCGGACCGAATTGCGAGAACGGGCGACACGCTACGGGCGCAATCCCGACACGATCAAGCTGCTTCCGGGGCTGATCACGATCGTCGGCTCGACCGAGAGGGAGGCGAAGGAACGCTCGGAATACCTTCTCAGCCTCATTCCCGACAGAGCCGGTATCAATCTCCTGTCCGAATTCGTCAGATTGCCGAAGGAGGTCCTGACGGAACTGGACAGTGAACTGCCGTGGGAACTCATCCCGGAAGAATCGCTGCAGGGCGTCAGCCACACGCCGACCCTGCTGCGCCGGGCCAAGGAGCACAAGCTGACCATCCGCCAGCTGATCGCCCAGATGTCCGCCGTGACCGTCCACACGACCGCGGTCGGATCGGCCGAGCAGATCGCCGACAAACTTCAGCACTGGTTCGAGACCGGCGCCGTGGATGGTTTCAACGTCATGCCGGCCGAACTGCCGAAAGGCATATCGGACTTTGTCGACCAGGTGCTTCCCATCCTGCGCCAGCGCGGGCTGTTCCGCGAGGAATACGAGACGGAGACGCTGCGCGGCCACTATGGTCTCGGAGAAGACGATTGAACCCGGCAGCCCTGATCTCATCCGTCGAGACGGTCCGGCCGGCCGGGGGGCATCTCATCGACCCGCGTTTCGAGAGGCATCCCGAGATCGTCGACCTGCTGGGGGACATCCGTCGCGGAGCGGCGGAGCGCGAGCGGACTCGCACGCTGCCTAGGGCCGAGGCTCGTGCCCTGGCCAATCTCGGCCTGGGCGCGGTCCGCCTGCCAAGAGAGCTCGGCGGACATGGCTGGACGCTCGAGGACCTTCAGCGCTTCATCTATGCACTGGGGCTGGCTGACGCCAATCTCGCCCATGCGCTCCGGAACCACTACCTGCATGTTGAATTGCTGCTTAACGCCGACGACGATGCGGCGCGCGACGAAAAAGTCGGTCGGGTCGTCGGCGGTGCACTGATCGGAGGCGCCAATTCCGAGCGCGACGAAACGGAGATGGGCCGTATTGCGACCACCCTCGTTCCCGATGGCGATCTTTTCGTGCTCAACGGCCGGAAGTTCTATTCGACCGGCGCGATCCTGGCCGACTTCATCTCCGTGTCCGCCACCTCGGCGGAGGGACAGCGCCGCTGGCTGCTCATTCCCTCCGACCGCGCAGGCGTCACCCTCGTCGACGACTGGGATGGGTTCGGACAGAAGCTGACTGGTAGCGGAACGACGATCTTCGAGAACGTCGTGGTCTATCCGGACGAGATCGAGACCGAGGACATCATGACGGGCGAGTTGCGCC
>JBARWP010000725.1:0-3532 GCA_049646905.1 Pseudaminobacter sp.
GATCTGCCCGCAACGGTGATGCCGCATATCCTGCGCGGTGTCGCGCTGCTCGGCGTCGATTCCGTGATGGCGCCGCGCGCCAAGCGGGAGGCGGCCTGGGCGACGCTGGTCGCGCATCTCGACAAGAAGCAACTCGAGACGATGACGACGGTGGCGCCGCTGTCCGACCTGCCGCGCCTGGCAAGCGAAATCCTTGCCGGCCGGATTCGGGGCCGCGTGGTCATCGACGTTTCGGCCTGATCCGCGCCCATGCGACGGATCGTGTGCATCGGCGGCGCGGTTCTCGACAGGAAATACCATGCCCGCCAGGCGCTGGTGTTCGGGACTTCCAACCCGGTAGAGGGGAGCCGTGGCTTCGGCGGCGTGGCCCGCAACGTCGCCGAAAACCTGGCCCGGCTCGGCGTGCCGACCAGCTTCGTGTCCATTGTCGGTGATGACGAAGACGGGCGCGCGCTGATGCGGCACCTTGAAGCCTTGGGCGTCGATGTCAGCCAGGTTCTCACCATCGACGATCAGCCGACGGCGGAATATGCCGCCATCCTCGGGCCGGACAATGGCTTGGTGCTCGGCATTGCCGACATGGGCATATTCGACCGGTTTGGCCCCGATCAGCTTGACCGCGTCTGGCCCCGCATCGCGTCCGCATACTGGGTGTTTGCCGATTGCAACCTGCCCGAGGCGACGCTGGCTGCCCTTGTCGGCAGGAAACTTCAGGCCGGTTTCAAGCTCGCCGTCGATGCGGTTTCCTCACCGAAGGTCTTGCGCTTGCCCGCCGATCTTTCGGGTATCGACCTGTTGTTCCTGAACAATGACGAGGGCAATGCAATGCTCGGTCGCAGCGATCCGCGCGACTATTCAGCGCCGGAGGAGACCGCCTTGCGCCTGCGCGAGCGCGGGGCGGCCGCGGTCGTGGTGACGATGAGCGCAGACGGAATTGCGCTTGCCTCGGAAAAGGGAGTGACAGGGATCGCTTCCGTGCCGGCCAGGCCGGTGGATGTGACCGGCGCTGGCGATGCCATGATTGCCGGCACGCTCTATCGTATATCGACTGGCGATGATGTAATGGCTGCAATACGTATCGGCGCGCTTGCCGCAAGCCTCACCATCGAGAGCAAGGCGAGCGTTCGTCCAGACCTGTCCACCCGTCTGCTCGAGGCCAATATGCACAGAGTTCCCGCCTGACAGGAGGCTTTGAATGTCCGCTTCGATCTCCATCCGTTATGGCGGCGAGGTTGCCGCCGCAAGGCAGGCCAATGGCCCGATTGTGGCGCTGGAATCCACCATCATCACCCATGGCATGCCTTATCCGGCCAATCTGGAGACGGCGCGGGCGCTCGAACAGACGGTGCGCGACAATGGCGCGACGCCGGCCACCATTGCCGTCATGGCAGGGGAGATATTCGTCGGGCTGGATGAGGCGCAACTGGCTGTGCTGGCGCAGTCCAAGGATGTGGTGAAGGCGTCGGGGCGCGATCTCGCCGCTATCATGGTGCGCAAGGGCTGGGGCGGCACCACCGTTTCGGCAACCATGCGCATCGCGAGCCTCGCCGGCATCGACATCTTCGCGACTGGCGGCGTCGGCGGCGTCCATCGCGGCGCGGAAGCGACCTTCGATATCTCGGCCGACCTGGTCGAACTTGGCCAGACCGGCACCACGGTGGTCTGTGCCGGCGTCAAGTCGATCCTCGATATCTCCAAGACGCTCGAATATGTCGAAACCCAGCGCGTTCCGGTGATTGCCTTCGGCAGCGACGACTTCCCCGCCTTCTACACCCGTTCCAGCGGGCTCAAGGCCGATCATCGGCTGGACACGCCGGAGGAGGTCGCCGAGGCGATGATCCTTCATGCCGGGCTGGGCTCTGGCACCGGTATCCTTGTCGCCAATCCGATCCCGCAAGCCGACGCGCTCGATCCGGCCTTCATCGATCGCACCATTGCCGAGGCGGTGAGCGAGGCGGAGGCGAAGGGCATCGCGCGCAAGGAGGTGACGCCGTTCCTGCTCGATCGCATCAACCAGCTTTCCAACGGCAGGAGCCTGAAGGCAAACATCGCCCTGGTGAAGAACAATGCGGCACTGGCCGCCAGGATAGCGGTCGCCCATAGCAGATTGAAAAACCAGGGAAAATAGCGGCGGCAGGGAGTAGGTTCTCTTTCCACGAATTTGATTAAAATGCCACCATCTTAACCATAAGCCCAACAAAGGGTGGATTAGCGGCGTCTAATTTATTTTAATGACGGCAGGGCGGCAACCACGGGGGAGTGTTTGACTCTCGCGATTCCGGCCGAACAGAACGGGCACTCCGACGAGTGCCCCGCCATTATCGTTCTCGACCACTACGCTTTGTCGCGAAGTTGCCTCGCCCGGGTGCTTCGCAGTGAATTCCCGGGCTTTGCCGTCCTTGAGGTGGAGGATGCGCAGCAAATCGGCGACATGGCAGGAAAATATGTGAGCGTCGTTGCGCTCAATACGGGGCATTCTTTCCCGACCGACGAATGCGTGCTGCAGAGCCTCGCCTGCCTGCAACGACTGGTCCCCAACGGTCCCTTCATGCTTCTGACCCAGATCGACGAGGCGGCCATATCCGATGCGGTGATTGTCGAGGTCACCCGCTACGGCGTCCGGGGCTATGTGGCCGATTCCGCCTCCATCGACATCGCGCTTGCGGCGCTGCGGCTGCTGATGGCCGGCGGCGTCTATTTCCCACGGTCGATGCTGGTGGATGGGCCCGATCCCACGCTTGGCTCCGTACAGGCCGTCGCAGCAACGCAGCCGGCCTGGGCCGCCAGCCACGTAACGGTGGACGTTTCGTTGATCAGCGACAGGACCAATATCGCATTCACCGAACGTGAACGGCAGGTGCTGGCGACCTTGTTGCGCGGCCTGTCGAACAAGGTGATCGCCCACGAGCTGAATTTGTCGCAAAACACCGTCAAGTCGCACATCTCGCACATCATGCGCAAACTGCATGCCACGAACCGGACCGAAGCCGTCATCCTCTCGCAATATGCCTGCTCCGTGCCGAATGGCGGGGCGGGCGCACCCAGGGACCTGAATGCCAGCCGGCCTGCAAAGGCCGCATCCCCGCCTGCCGGCGGGTAGGGCCTGCTCCTTGCGCCGTCTTCGTGTATCTGGTTCCCTTGCAATGATGCGATTCGGGCAGGGGGGCAGTGCAGGATACGGATATGAAGAGTGCTTCCACGAAACCCGAGATTTCAGAAATGAGGCCGAAGCTGACGGTCGTCGGCGTTGGCGGTGGTGGCGGCAATGCCGTCAACAATATGATTGCCGAGGGCCTGGAAGGCACCGAGTTCATCGTCGCCAATACGGACGCGCAGGCGCTCACCATCTCGAAGGCGCCGCGGCTGATCCAGCTCGGCGCGCTGGTAACCGAGGGCCTGGGCGCGGGCTCCCTGCCGGAGATCGGCCAGGCAGCGGCCGAGGAATCGATCGATGAGATCATGGACCATCTCAACGGCACCCATATGTGCTTCGTCACCGCGGGCATGGGGGGCGGCACCGGAACCGGCGCTG
>JBARWP010000726.1:0-20959 GCA_049646905.1 Pseudaminobacter sp.
CCGCTTTCCCGTTTCCGCAAGAATCAATCTTGCGGATTGGAGTGCTGTAGCGTAGATAAGGGGAGACTTTCGACGGCCTAGATTGGCATCCCTGATCTACGGTGTGTCTGACGGCCTTTAAAACGCTCGACCGCGCCAACGGTCGGGCGTTTTGCCGTTATGTCCCTTGCTTCGCTTCGATATAGAACCTCAACGCTTCCTCGATGATCGGCGCGCGCGCTGACGCGCCCCGTTGCTCCTTGATCCTGTCGATCGCCTCGACAAGCTCGCCCGGAACATAAGTATTCAACGCCACGCGGCCGGCCGCGAGCTGCCGCGCCCTATGGGCGGCAACGCCTCTGCGAATCTCTTCCGCGCGCTCCTTCATGTTTACAACTAAGAGCAAGCCGCCCGATTCTGCAATCCCTTGCGGAAGGAACCGGGAAAGACACTACTTCTAGGGCCGGCAACTAAACGTAGTAACGTTAATGCGTATTCACGTTATTGCGTTCTATAGCCCGGTAGAGCGTGGAGCGATGCACCCCCAAAAGCCGGGCGACTTCCGCCACTGGCTTCTTGTCCTCGTTGATGAGCTGGCGGGCGTGGGCGATCTGCTCGGCCGACAGGGTAGGGGAAGGACCAAACCGCACACCTCGGGCCTGCGCCGCGATCCGGCCGGCGCTCGTGCGCTCCACGATCAAGGACCGCTCGAAATCCGCGATGCCGGCGAACACGGTCAGCACCATGCGCCCGGCCGGCGTCGTCGTATCAGCCCACGGCTCTGCCAGGGAACGCAGGCCCGCGCCGGCCTCCTTGATCCGCTCTGCGATGTTGAGAAGGTCGCCGGTCGATCGGGCGAGGCGGTCAAGCCTGGTGATCGTCACCACGTCGCCGGCACGCAGATGGTCGAGCATCCGCGCCAGCTCGGGCCGGTCCCGCTTCGCGCCCGACGCCTTTTCCTCGAAGATGCGGACGCAGCCGGCCACGCCCAGAGCGGCCCGCTGCTGGTCGAGGTCCTGGCCGCGCGTCGAGACGCGGGCATAGCCGATGAACAGTCGGCCGGCGTCGGAATCTGGTCGGCCGCTCACGGCTTCCCCCTGTCGCAAATCATGTCGCGAGATTTCTACCACTTGCGACAATGACGCGCGACACGAAAAGGCTAGGAAACGCGGTCCCGGCCGATGTGTCGCGGGTTTTAGGATTTCCGCGACAATCCGGCAGAGTGGCGGGACAGAGCGTTACCTCGCACGGCACGGGCCATCCAACCGGGGAATACCCGTAATCGTCTTGAGAAGCGTATCCCTCCGAGCGTTTCGCGCGCGAGGGCGTGCCGCTGATCCTGTCGACGCTAGCAGACCAGGTTGGCGCGGCCATGCGCGTACCTTTGGTCAGCAGGTAGTCGAAGTGTCCTTCTTCGGAGATCCGGCGCATCGCTGTCGGACATGCCGACCACATGCACCTTTGGCACCCCTAACCGCTCCCGGATAGCGCCCGCCAACCTGGTTGTTTGTCCACTTCACATATGTGATTTGTGATTGACCAGCATTGCAGCTGCATTGACCGCGTTACCTTCGGGCAATAGCTCCAGTGGAAATCAAAGTCGAGGGAGTCCCAACCGATGACCGCAAAAACAAACAGGCCAAGATCCTGGATGTTTGTTCCTGGCAACAAGGAGCGTTTTCTCGCAAAGGCGCCGCTTTCCGGGGCCGATGGCGTTCTGCTCGACCTGGAGGACGGGGTGCTACCGGGCGACAAGTCGCGGGCGCGCGCGATGGTGGCGGAAGTCTTGGCGCAGGACTGGACAGGACAACACTGCTACGTCCGCGTCAACGCGTTCTCCACGCCCTGGCTCTTCGACGATCTCGACGCAATCGTACTGCCCGCGCTGAACGGAATCTGCCTCACGAAAGTGAACGAGGCGGATGAGGTGCGGCAAGTGGCCGCCATCCTTTCGTTCCTCGAACACAGCAGGGGGCTACCTGACGGCAGCGTGCGCATACTCGCTGCCGTCGAAAGCGCGCGAGGCTTGATCAACGCGGCCTCCATAGGCGTTTGCCACCCTCGCGTATCGGGTTTGATCTTTGGCGCCGAAGATTATGCGCTCGATCTCGGACTGGGTGCGCGCCGTGAGCGGGAGGCTGCCGAGCTACTTCACGGCCGAAGCATCATAGTCGGCGCGGCAACCGCTGCGGGCATCTGGAGCGTGGATGGCGTCTATCCCAATCTCGACGACCCGGAGGCGCTTGTGGAGGACGCGAAGCAGGCGCGCCGGCTCGGTTTCACCGCGAAATCGACCTTCAATCCGCGCCAGATCGACGCGATCAACGATATATTCTCTCCCCAGCCCGGCGAGATCGAATATGCGCGCACTATCGCCACCGCCTTCAAGCAAGCGGAGGCACGTGGCGATGCTTCCGTTGCCGTAGGCGGCCAGCTCGTCGACAAGCCCATCCTATTGCGTGCGCTCGCCATCCTCGGAACAATCGGAGAGTAGGAGACGACGATGGCTCTCAAACAAGGTTGGACCGGCCGGTTTTTTGAAGACTTCAACGAGGGCGACACCTATCGCAGCCGGCTGGGTCGGACGATCAGCGATACGGACAATGCCCAGTTTACGATGATCACCAACAACACCAACCAGATCCATTTCAATGCGCACTACGCGGCGCTGACCGAGTTCAAGCGGCCACTCGTCAACAGCGCCCTGACACTATCTGTCGTGGCTGGTCTCGCGGTGACCGACATAAGCGAGAATGGTTTCGCGCTCGGTTGGGATTACATCAAGCTGCCACATCCCGTTTACGGCGGTGATACGCTCTACGCGGAAACGGAGGTCCTGGAAAAGCGCGAGTCGAACTCGCGACCGGGCCAGGGGATCGTCAAGGTTCGCACGCGTGGCATCAATCAGGATGGTATAACGGTGATCGATTTCGTGCGCTCGGTCATGGTCTGGAAGTGCGACAGCGCTCCGTTGCTCAATCTCTTTCCAGAGCCCAAAAGCGCATAAGTATAAGCGCACAGCGGGGCTATTTCCTCATTTCAGCTTCGTAGGCGCGCACGGCTTTCAGCTTCCGCATGGTCAGGTCAATCTCATCGATTCCCTCCATGAGCATCTCTTTGCGGAAGGCATCCAGTTCAAAGTGCATCGCCGGTGAACCTGGGATAAGGACCTCTTGTCTTTCGGGGTCTGCGATCAGCTTAAGGCCGGGAGAAGACAATAGCTGCTTCTGCATGGTGCTAACCAGTTCCGCATCAAGCCGAATCGGAAGAATTCTATTCTTGAAGCAGTTGGCAAAGAAGATATCGCCGAAGCTGGGCGCGACGATGCAGCGAAATCCGAAATCGGCCAGCGCATGCACTGCATTCTCTCGTGAAGAGCCGCAGCCGAAATTGGGACCGGCTACGAGAATTTGAGCGCCACGGTAGGCGATCTGGTTGAGAATAAACTCTGTGTTCTCGAAACCGTCGCTCCGGAAGCGCAAATCCCGCATCAGATATTGGCCCAGGCCGGTCTTCCGGGACTTGTTCAGGAAGCGCGCGGGGATCAATTGATCAGTGTCGACGTTGGATAGGACCAATGGAACCGCAACAGATGCGAAGCGCGTAAACCGCATGGCTTAACCCCGACTTTGAAGTCTACGGACATCGACCGCATGACCATGCAGCGCGACAGCCGCAGCCATTACCGGGCTCATCAGATGCGTCCTCGCACCGACACCCTGACGTCCGGGAAAATTGCGGTTGGAAGTGCTTGCGCAACGCAGGCCTGTTCCGACGCGGTCACCGTTCATACCGACGCACATGGAACATCCGGACCGCCGCCACTCGAATCCGGCAGCTGTAAATATGCGGTCAAGTCCCTCGGCTTCGGCTTGCAGTCGGACGGACTCTGAACCCGGAACCACGATCGCCGGGATTATGGCCTTGGCCCCCGAACAGATGCTCGCGGCCGCTCTCAGATCCTCTATGCGCGAGTTCGTGCAGGAGCCGATGAATACCTGATCGAAAGAAATGTCGGCAAAGCGTGTCCCGGGGATCAGTCCCATATAGTCCAGCGCTGTTGCAGCATCTTGCCTTCTTTGTGCGCTGGCGAAGCTTGACGGGTCCGGTACCCGGCCGTCAACCGGCGTGGCGTCGGCAGGGGACGTTCCCCAAGTGATCATTGGTGCGACCGCGCTGCCATCTATCTCGATCTCGCGATCGAACATCACATCGGAATCGGTCCGAAGCTGTAGCCAGGTCTCCACTGCCTCGTCCCACGCTTTCCCTGCGGGGCTAAATGGCTTGCCGTGAATATAAGAGATCGTTGTCTCGTCGGGGGCGATAATTCCGGAGCGCGCACCGGCTTCGATCGACATATTGCATACCGTGAGCCGCTGCTCTATCGAGAGCGCCCGGATGGCGGAACCGGCATATTCGACAGCGTGTCCGCTCGCTCCGTCCGGCCCGATCGCGGCTATGATCGCAAGAATAAGATCCTTGGCCGTCACGCCTTCATTCAGGCCGCCGCTCACAGTGATGCGCATCTGCGCCGGTCGTCTCTGCCACAGAGTCTGGGTGGCGAGGACATGGGCCACCTCGCTGAGGCCGATGCCGAAGGCGAGCGCCCCCAGCGCCCCATGCGTCGCGGTATGACTGTCGCCACAGACAATCGTCATTCCGGGCAGGGTTAGCCCCTGCTCCGGCCCGATAACATGCACGATGCCTCTACGGGGATCGCCTATGTCGAAGCGGGGTATGTCCAGCGCGCCTGCATTCTCGCGTAAGATGTCGATCATTGCCCGAGAGTCTGGGTCCGACATGGCTCCCGCTGCTTCGGGAGACGTCGGAACGTAGTGATCGAAGGTCACAAAGGTTCGGTCTGGTCTCCGAACAGTGAGCTTTCTCTCTGCCAGCATTTCGAAGGCACGGCTTGCGCCGTCATGCATGAAGTGTCGGTCAACATAGAAAAGTACATTCTCCGCCGCACCGCGATGCGCGATATGCTGGTCCCAGATCTTGTCGAAGAGTGTCGTTCCGAAGTTCACCTGATACGTCCTGAATAGGGTGGCTCGATTTGCGCTACACTCAGCCGAGCAATGCCTCGCGCACAAATGCCGTTCCCTCCATCAGCCGCCGTGCCGTGCGCGAGAACAGCACTTCCTTGACCTGCCAATTGCCATTTCCGCTCTGGACTTGGACCTGGACCGGCAAGACCCCGCTGGGGTGCCCGATTCTGATTCTGGCTTCGTTATGCGTGCGCGCCAGCTGATGCACGGTCGTTCCCTCGATCCTGGCGGCAACCGCCAGACAGGTCGCGCCTGTACCGGCATAAGCCTTGTGCATCATACTCTCGCAGAACAGACGCGCGATCAGGTCTACGTCTTCGCCCCTGACCTGAAGCCCATCAACGAAAGCGGGATAGTCCTGGGGTGCACCCACGAGCACCTGGAGCGGCAGAATGTGGCTGTTCACCCCGCTCATGGCCGCGCTTTTCACACGAATCTGTTCGAGAATGGCAAGCGTGTGCGCCGGCACTTCACCCGGCAGTTCGCAGCCCGTCAATCCGAGGTCGGATGCGCGGATAAAAACGCACATATTGGCGACATCGACGATGGAAACACTGATCGGTTCTTCGATGCCTGGAATGCTTATCATGTCGAGCGGCGATCCGGTAGGCAGGAGCGATCCGGTGCAGGCACCGGCCGTGTCGGAAAAATCCATTTGTATCTCGGCTCCGCTGCCCGGAACACCGTCGATAACGAAATCGCCTTCGATCAAAGGCCTTCCGTCCACTATCGGCACTTTCATCCGGAGAACTTTGCCGGTATTCGTGTTGTGGACGCGAACGACCGCTTGAGGTGCGTCGGCCTTTACGTATCCTTCCTCGATTGCGTAGACCGCTGCCGCAGCTGAGATGTTGCCGCAATTGACGTCGAAGCTGACGATCGGTTTCACGATGCTGATCTGGGCAAAGGTGTAGTCGATGTCGGCGTCAGGCCGGGTCGGCGGACCCATGATCGCGCATTTGCTGGTGAGATAGTCGGCGCCCCCGAGCCCGTCGATCTGACGCTTGTCCGGGCTCCCGAACAACGCCAGGATGAGCTTGGCACGGCTTTCTTCCGAAGCAGGCAGTTCCTGTTCCTTCAGGAAGACCGCCTTGCTAGAGCCACCTCTCATCACCACCGCACTGATGCTGTGCTGTTCTGACATCTGCGCTTCTCCCTGTCTATCCGTGGCCTAACGTTCGTGCATGTGTGCACAACATTCCGGAACATCAGCCCTTCCATCCCAGATGGTTGAGAAAGTCACTGGTTCTCGAGACCAGAGGTTTATCGAATATCTGGGCGGGGGGACCTTGCTCCACGATCTCCCCCTTGTCGAACACCACCACCCAGTCCGCGACGCGGCGAGCGAACGCCATTTCGTGCGTCACGACGATCATTGTCATCCCCTCGTCGGCAAGACGCTTCATCACTGTGAGCACTTCGCCCACGGTCTCGGGATCCAACGCTGATGTGGGTTCGTCAAAGAGCATGATCGATGGGGACATGGCGAGTGCCCGGGCGATGGCCACGCGCTGCTGCTGGCCGCCGGAAAGATTGGCCGGATAGGATTCAGCTTTTTCCGATAGCCCGACCTTTTCGAGCAACAACATGGCCGTTTCGCGTGCGCGCGTCTTGGCCATGCCTAGCACGGTCAAAGGACCCATCATCACGTTTTGCAACGCCGTCTTATGAGGGAATAACTCGAAGCTCTGGAAAACCATGCCCATGCGGCGGCGGACATTGTAAACCTCCTTGCCGACCTTGGGCAGTACCGTGCCTTCAATGAGGATTTCACCGCCCTGTACGGTCTCTAAGGCGTTCGTGCAACGCAGAAGCGTGGATTTGCCTGATCCCGACGGGCCGATGAGACAGAGCGTTTCTCCTCGGTTCACATGCGTCGACACACCCTTAAGAGCCACGAAGTCCCCATATTGTTTCAGGACGTCGCTATACACTACCACTGGTTCGGCATCAGTTTTTGGACGACGCGCCGCATCAACTATATTCATTCTTTGGTTCCCCAACGCCGATAGATCCAGTCGACAAGTTTTGCCTGGGGATACCCCAGGAGCCAGTACAACACTGCCATCGCGGTTAGAACCTCGAGAACGCGAAACGTCTGCATGCGGATCGACAGCGCGGTGTAAGCGAGATCGCTAAGCGAGATGACCGATACGAGCGACGTATTCTTGAACAAGGATACCCATGTGCTCGCCAGTATCGGCATCACGCGTATGATCGCCTGTGGCAGGACAATGCGGCGCATGCTCTGCCATTCTGTCATACCAAGTGCCAGGGCGGCATCAGACTGTCCCCTCCGGATTGATGTGATACCGGCGCGGAATGTTTCCGAGTTATAGGATGAAACGTTAAGACAGAGACCAACCAAAGCCGTGGTGAGAGCAGAAAATGAGAAGGCAGTCATCACGGGCAGCACGTAGAATGCCCAGTAAAGGAGAAGTATGAGAGGGGTGCATCGAAAGAACTCTACGAATCCCCTGATGATGATTCTCAGGATCGGCCCCGAATAAAACTGCGCGACGGCCAGAGCTATTCCCGCAGGTACGGAGATCAGCATCGTAACAACGGTCAAAAAAATGGTGAGGAGGACTCCGGACCCGAAGGCGTAGCGGTATTCCCATATGACAGACCATTCTAGGCTCATGACCGCCCCAAGAACGATATGCGCCGATAAAAGGCGTTGATGCCCACGGTTATGGGGAAAATCAGGAGGAAAAAGGCGATAATGGCCACGGTAAGTACCTCCATTGGCCGGTAGGTTTGCACGGAGACGGTACTCGCCGCCCGCATAAGCTCCGGCACCGCGATGATTGAAGCGATAGCTGTGTCTTTTATCGATGTAGTTACGATCGAACCGAGCGGTGGAATCATGCGCACAAATGCCTGCGGGAGGATCACAACGCGGACTACTTGTGGATAGGACATCCCAAGCGCCAGCCCGGCCCGAGTCTGACCTTCCCTGACCGACTGGATACCAGCCCTTACAGCTTCGGCTACATAGACTGAAAAATGGGCGATGAGTGCAATGAGCGCCGCATAGAACGGAGCGAGGACGATATCGGCGAAGATCGGTAGCGAAAAATAGATCCAGACGATGATCACCAAGACCGGAATCGCCCGGATTGAATCGATGTAGAAAGTAACGATGATTACTAAGAATTTAGGACCATAACATCGTAACAGACCGAGCGCTGTTCCGACGAAAAAACTCCCTACGATTGTACCGAAGCTAAGCAGAACCGTATAATAAAAGCCACCTGCAAGATATCTCCAATTGTCGACTATCGGCGATAGATCTAAGTTCACTTTCTGCCCCCACTTGCAGGAGTCGATGCGGGATCGAGAGCCATAAACCCCCGACCCCATTGCAGATTATCGTCTACTGCATCGTGGCGGCCAGCCGTAGTTCTTCCTCGGTAAGACTCTCCTGCATCTCGTCTTTCACGGCATTCAGCCATTCGAGGAACACGGGCTGGTTCTTGCTGACAGCAAAGCCAACAGGAGCCGCCTTCTCTTGGCTGTCCTGGCAGTCGTTCTCCCTAGGCAGCGCCATGAGTCCGGGTACGCGCTTGCTCAAGCCGATCCACTGGATGCGGTTGATGCCGCCCACATCGGCACGCCCGGACACGATTTCCTCGAGCGGGAAAGGCGCGTTAGTGCCCGCCACGCGCCGATGCTCGGCCTCAGGGAAACGCTCCACGGCCCACTGCTCATCCGCGCCACCGATCTTTATGGCAAACGAGATGTCTGCTCGGTTGAGATCGTCGATAGACTGAGCATCGGCGATTTTAGGGTTATCCGCGCGGCCAAAAACGCAAAGGGCGGTCTGGGTAAAAAGCACAAAGTCGACGACCGGGAGGCGATCCTGCGTGACCGCCAGCGGCGTGATCGTTATGTCAACCTGGTTGGCAGGGAGGACGGGTATCTTGGTCTCGTTACTTACCGCCACGGGCTCCACCGTGACACCAAGGCGATTGGCGTACTCGTTGGCAAGTGTCCACGAGGGGCCAGCCCAGATTTCGCCGCCGGCCCCGGTCGTATTCTCCATCAGCCATGGCGGATTCGCCAGAACACCTACCCGAAGCGAGCCCCGCGCCTTGATGGCATCGATGCGCTCGCTCGCTCCTTCCGGCGGCACGTCGGCGGCAGTTGCTGCGCTAATCGCCACGATGCTGGCGGCCATCACTGCAAAGATTAGTTTTTTCATGTCTCTTCTCCCACTTTTTGTTTCTTTGAGCCTACCGGGAGCCTAATTCCCGCCCAGCTGAAGCTCCTCCTCAAAATGCCGCCCAGACTGGCGTCAGCTGTTTGCCGAACAGGCGGCTACGAGCCCTCGCACATCGACTTGCTCGATCTTCCAGACCATCTCCGCCAGTTCGCTGACGCGCGATGGCGCAAGAACGCGTTGGGCGTTGCGATGGAACTTTTCCTCAATTTCCAATGGAGCAAGACGCCTCTCGGGCGTGCCCCTGCTGCATGCCTCGCGCCTGCTAATAACCCGCCCATCTTTCAGAAAGACCCTGACCTCTCCCGGGAAATGCGCCGGATAGTCGCTGTCGGGATCGTCGGGGCAGAAGGTGCGCGCCGCGAGATCGAGAAGCTCGGGATCATGAAGCGGCTCATCATAGAGCGCTGCAAGATCGACGCGACCCTTTACGAATGCAAGTGCCACGGCGTAGGGGACGCTGAACAGCGCATCGTAGACGGTTGGCGGCCTGATGCGCAGCTCGCGCGGCTCACCGACGATGGGCTGCAGGCGCGGCGTCAGCGGACAATCGATGCGTTCGACCTCCGCGATATCGAACTGCCCGCGGATGACGAGTGCAGCATCGACGAATGAGTGCACAAAATGGCAGATCGGATAAGGCTTGAGGGCGAGTCCCATGCTCGTCCAGCTCTCGCCGAGACCGGCAATGGGCGAATTTGCGCCAGTCGGGATTGTGCCGAGGTGCGACGCATAGAAGCCATGCGGGCCCTCGAAGACGGTAGCCGGACCGCGAAAGCCAGCGCTGCCGAGTGCGGCCGCAACGATGCCCGCATGCGCCGCCCAGCCAGGGTGCAGACGCTTCAGCCAAGACTCGCGCAATTCCAGGATGCCGGAGGCCATGCTGCCGCACAGGCCCAGCGCGCTCACTGTCGAATCACACGAGCTGCCCCGTAGCTTGCATGCGGCGGCCGCGGCGGCGAACGTTCCGCACTGCGAGGTCGGATGGAAACCGCGATCATGAAATGCGCCTGCGCCGCTCATGGCAAGCCGGCAGCCGATTTCCAATGCTACAATGAAGGAAACGAGAAGGTCCTTGCCGCTCGCATCCAGCGATTCTCCGACGGTCAGCGTCGCGGCAAATGCTGGAGCACTGGCGTGGTAGATGGCTCCGATATGCGTGTCATCGAAATCCAGTCCATGGGCTAGGGTTCCGTTGACCAACGCAGCGGATGCAGCAGGCAGGCGACGTCCCGATCCGAGCGCCGTCGCCTCGTCAGCATGGCCAAGTTCGGTTGCGGCTTTAAGCGCGGCGGCGGCGAAATCAGTGCCGGAAGAGGCAAGGGCCAAGCCCAGAGTATCGAGGAAATGGCCTTTCGCCAGCGCGATCAACTCCTCGGGGATGTCCTCGTAGCGAAGGTCGGTGGCAAATTGCGCCAGCGTCTGCGCGATTGTCTTCGTGTTCGCGGCTCCGGCCTGCCGTGTGGCAGCCGGCTTGCCGTCCGCGGGCGACACGGCATCATCTTCGATCTGTGGTGCGGGCGAGGCTGTTCCACCCATCAGGCATTCCTCCTATTCCGCCGACAGAGAGTCCAGAAACGGCTCTCCTTGTGCCGCTGCCCTATCGAGCAACATACTTTGGCGGCGGCTCAACTTGCAGAGCCATATTTCTATTGCACGAAACTCGATTCGACTGCGTAGCTGTTGGAATCCTGTGGGTCGACAAAGTAAGTCTTGTGTCCCTGGTGTTCCTTCCTGTCAGCGCGCAAGCTGCATCGAATGCTTCACGGCGTGCCCCTGAAACCATTATATTTTCTAAGGTTAATCTAAATGCGATCTGCTGCTCTCGCAACGCCGATCCAGCCGTCTATTCAGTTAATCACATATGTGATGAATGAAGGGGACGTGGATTGTCATTATCGACGTGATGCAATTTCGCATATATGTTGAGTTCTAAAGCTTATATACTATTCATATTGAAATATGTGGCCATATTTTTATATTTAGTAACAATAAGTATGTATAATTTGGAGGAGTACGCGCTCATGTGCCGCTTTAGTGTAAGTTTGCCGGATGGATTGTGGGGTCGGATTCGATCGTTGCCGTCTCATTACGCGTCCGGCGGCATCAGTGAGATCGGCGGCATCGGGGAGTGAGATCGGTGGGCAAAGTAATGGATGTCGGATTCGTCGGACTTGGAACCATGGGCGCCCCCATGGCGGCCAACCTTCAGCGGGCGGGCCACCGGCTGATCGTTACGGACATCAATAGGAATGCCGCCGCACCCTTCATCGCCGAAGGCGCCGTCTGGGCAGATTCGCCCGGTCGCGTTGCGGAACAGGTCGAGGTAGTCTTTGCCTCCCTGCCGGGACCGCCCGAAGTGAAGGCCGTGGCGCTCGGTGCCGATGGCATTCTGAGCGGCATGAAGCCGGGTTCCATTCATGTCGACCTGTCAACGAACGCGCCGGCCCAAGTGCGCGCGCTCCATGAGGCCTATACTGCACGAGGCGCGCATTTCCTTGACGCGCCGGTAAGCGGAGGGCCGCAGGGCGCCAAGAACGGCACACTTGCAGTCTGGGTCGGCGGAGACAAGGATGCCTACACCCGGGCCGAGCCGCTGATCCGCTGCATCGGTGACGAAATCCGATTTCTGGAAGGCGTCGGGGCCGGATCGGTCGCGAAGCTCGTGCACAACAGCGCGCTTTACGCCATGTTCGCCGTCATGGGAGAGGCGTTCAGCCTCGGCGTAAAGGCCGGCGTTGATCCTCTCGACCTGTTCGATGCTGTGCGCGTCGGGGCGCTGGGACGCAAGCCAGTATTCCAGTACCTCCTCGACCAATATCTGCCGGGCAAGTTCGACCCACCGGCCTTCGCGCTTCGGCTCGCGCACAAGGACGTCGCGCTGGCGTCCGCACTTGGCCGTGAAGTCGGCGTGCCGCTGCGGCTGATCAACATGACGCTGGAGGAAATGACGGAGGCGATGGCTCGCGGCTGGGATGGCCGCGATTCAAGGAGTGCGATGTTGCTGCAGCAGGAGCGCGCGAACATCAGCATCAAGGTGGACAGCGAGAAGCTGCACCGCTTTCGCGACGATCCGAAAACGTCCCGTTCTCCGGTCGAAGCCCGCGAAAATACAAAAGCGACTGTCGACCGGTAGCGCGCAGTCACAAGGATCAATCAGCATGCCGGAGACGAGCAGCATGAGTTCGGAATTGCCCCTTGAGGGAATTACGGTTGTGGAGTTCGGCCACAGCATCGCCGCGCCCTATGCCGGACTTATTCTCGCGGATCTCGGCGCGCGCGTAGTCAAGATCGAGAATCCGGCAAACGGAGATTACGCGCGCGGTTGGGGGCCCCCCTTCTGGGCGGATGTGGCAACTGCCTTTCATTGCTTCAACAGGGGCAAGGAGAGCGTCGCCGTCGATCTCTCCGATACCGCTCAGGTCACCGCCCTGCGCGCTTTCATTCTCGAACATGCCGATGTCGTCATCCAGAATCTGCGCGCGGGCGTGCTGGAGAGCCGGGGGCTGGGCTATGATATGTTCCGGAACGAGAAGCCGGAACTCTTGTGGGCCGACATCGGCGCCTTCGGCAGCAGTGGCCCGCTATCCGATAAGCCGGGTTATGATCCTCTGGCGCAGGCATTTGCCGGCATCATGAGCGTAACCGGCGAAAAAGGGCGCCCCCCCGTTCGCGTCGGCGTTTCGCTCGTGGATATGGGATCGGGCATGTGGACCGTTATCGGGCTGCTTGCCGCGCTGTTGAACAGGACACGCACCAGCAAGGGCGCGCGCATTGGCACCTCGCTTTTCGAGACGGGGTTGGCTTGGATGACGGTCCACCTCGGCGGCTTTGCCGCGAATGGAGAGGTGCGGCAGCCGCATGGCTCGGGTCTTGCGGAGATCGTGCCATATCAGGCATTTCAATGCCGTGACGGATGGCTGATGATCTCCGCCGGCAACGACAATCTGTTTCGCAAATTCGTGCAGGCGCTCGGTCTGCCGGAACTGGTGGCCTCGCCGGAGTTTGCGACAAATCCCGGCCGCGTCGAGAACCGCGACAAGCTGATCCCAATTCTAGAACAGACGATTGCGGAATCGACGGTTGCCGAAATGAGCGCGCTTCTCGACGATTGCGGCGTGCCATGCGCGCCCATCAACAGTGTCGACGAGGTGATCCGCCATCCCCAGACCCAGAGTGTGGGCATGATCGAGCCATCGGCGCCGTCTGACCTGCCGACGGTGGGGATACCGATTACAATCGATGCCGTCAGGCCCCGGGTTCGCGGCCGTGCGCCGGGGCTCGGCGAGCACAATGCGGTGCTGAACAAACCTGCGACGCAACTGGCGAATTAGCGCTATGCGCGCCGATTTTTGTTCGCCTCACTCACGATCCGCTTCTGGTTTTCCGGAGTAGCATTATGGCCAAGGAGCCCTCCAATATATCGATCGCGCTTGGGGAGGATTATCCTGAGCTACGGCAATCGGTGCGTGCGCTCTGCCAATCCTATCCGGCGAAGTACTGGCGGGAGCTTGACGCCACAGGCGCCTATCCGACTGAGTTCGTGCAGGAGCTGACAAAAGGCGGCTTCCTGGCCGCGCTGATACCCGAAGCCTATGGCGGCTCGGGCCTTCCGCTACGTGCCGCCGCCATCATCCTTGAAGAAATAAACGCCAGCGGCTCCGTGGCCAGCCCCGCGCATGCGCAGATGTATATCATGGGCACGCTGCTGCGGCATGGCAGCGAGGATCAGAAGCGAAAGTTCCTGCCCGCGATCGCCCGTGGGGAATTGCGGCTGCAGGCCTTCGGCGTCACCGAACCTACGACCGGATCGGACACGACGAAGATCGTCACACGCGCCGAGCGGCGAGGTGACATCTATGTCGTCAACGGTCAGAAAATCTGGACCTCACGGGCCCAGCATTCCGATCTCATGCTGCTGCTTGCCCGCACGACGCCTGCCGATCAGATTTCGCGCAGGACCGAAGGGCTGTCCGTCTTTCTGGTCGACATTGTCGGGTCGCTCGGAAAGGGTCTAGACATCCGGCCGATCAAAGCCCTGATCAACCATCACGCGACCGAGGTGTTTTTCGACAATCTCGAAATTCCCGCCGAGAACCTGATCGGCGAGGAGGGTTCCGGGTTCCGTTACATACTGGACGGCATGAATGCCGAGCGGATCCTTGTAGGGACCGAGTCGCTCGGGGATGGGCGTTGGTTGCTCGAAAAGGCGGTCGCCTATGCGAAAGAGCGCAAGGTTTTTGGCCGGCCGATCGGACAGAACCAGGGGGTTCAGTTTCCGCTCGCCCGCGCCTATGCCGACCTTGAGGCGGCTGACCTCATGGCGCGCAAGGCAGCGGCCCTGTTCGATGCGGGAGAGGACTGCGGCGAGGCAGCGAACCTCGCCAAGCTGATGGCGTCCGAGGCGACGTGGCGAGCAGCGGAAGCCGCCATTCAGACCCATGGCGGTTTCGGCTTCGCCCATGAATATGATATCGAGCGGAAGTGGCGGGAGGCGCGGCTCTATCAGGTCGCGCCGGTATCAACCAACCTTATTCTTTCCTATGTGTCCCAGCATGTCCTGGGGTTGCCACGCTCCTATTGATAAGCACCGGAGGTCTCATGAGCGGCATCACCCATCAGCTGGCTTCCTTCATCGCTTCTGCTGACACCTGCCCGGCGGAAACGCTTCCGATCGCCAGGCTGGGCTTTTGCGACTGCATCGCGGTCATGATCGCCGGCGCCGGTGAGGCCCCGGTCTCGATACTGGCTTCCATGGCCAGAGAAACATCCGGCCCCGACAGCGCGCCACAGATTCCGGGGGGGCGGTTACTCAGCCCTTCGGATGCAGCGCTGGTCAATGGCACTGCGGCGCACGTGCTCGACTTCGACGACGTGGCGATCGACGGTCATCCAAGCGTGGTACTCGTGCCGGCAATTCTCGCAGAGGGCCATGCCCTCGGCACTAGCGGTGTTCAAGCGCTTGAGGCCTATGTCTTCGGTTATGAAACATGGGCGGCGGTGATGGAACTGGAGAGTGGGCATCTCCACGATCGCGGTTTCCACCCGACCGCTATCCTCGGCACACTCGCAACTGCGGCTGCATGTGCACGCCTGCACAGGCTCGACACCGATCGGACGGTGCACGCGCTGGGTATTGCCGCGTCGCTTGCCTCGGGCCTCGTCGCGAATTTCGGCACCATGACCAAGTCGCTGCATGCTGGGCGAACCGCGCAGAACGGCGTGTTGGCAGCAAGGCTCGCCAAAGCGGGTTTCACCGCTTCGCCGGACGCGATCGAGCATAAGGCCGGACTGCTGTTCGCCCATTCGCCGACAGGCAGGATCAGTGTGGAAACGGACCTTGAGTTGGGCCGCCGCTGGCGTCTTGCGGAGAAGGGTTTGAATGTGAAGCGCTATCCGATCTGCTACGCCGCACACCGGTCTGTCGATGCCATGCTCGAGCTTGCGCAAGCCCACGGCCTGCAGCCCGACGATATCGAAAAGATTCATGTACGTATCGGGGAGACGCAACAGGCGATGCTGCGTAACCATGCCCCGACCAATGGCCTTGAGGCAAAATTTTCCATAGAGTTTGCACTGGCATCTGCATTGGTGGCCCGCAAGGTTGGCTTGCGACAGCTCGACGACGCCTTTGTTCAGTCGAGCGACATCGTCAGCACGATGCGCAAGGTGCACTGCACCACGACCTCGGAGGTTATGAAGGATCTTCCGTTTGCCCCGGCCGACGAGATTTCAATCGATCTTCCCGGCAACGGCACCCTGTCGCATGACCCGGTCAGCGATGCCAAGGGCAGTTGGGCTAACCCGCTTTCGAGCGCGGAGATGCAAGACAAGTTCATGGACTGTGTGGAAGTTGCGCTCGGCGAGGATCAGACGCTGACGCTGTTCGAATCGCTGATGGACCTCCAACACTCTCCCACCATCCGCGAATTGCCAGTCTTCGCGCCAGAACACAGGTTCCAAAATAAGGAGTACCTACATGAATGACGACCTCTACGGGAAAGGACTCACTGTCCGCAAAAAGGTGCTGGGCGATAGCTATGTGGAAAACAGCATCGCGAATGCGGATTCCTTCACCGAACCGCTGCAGCGGCTTGCAACCGAATATTGCTGGGGCGCGGTATGGACGCGCGACGGCCTTTCGCTAAAAATGCGCAGCCTGCTAAACGTTGCGATGATCGCCGCGCTGAACCGGCACAACGAATTCAAGCTACATGTCAGGGGCGCCCTTCGCAATGGTTGCACAGAGGAAGAAATCCGTGAGGTTCTCCTTCAGGCGACCATCTATTGCGGCATGCCCGCGGGCGCGGAGGCGTTCCGCCTTGCCCGCGAGGTATTGGCAGAGCCACGCACATGAAAGCTGGCGGCGGCTCCATCCGAGCACCATCCATCGGGCGGCCGCCGGTCCAGCTAAGCGAATCTCGAAATCATGTTTCCGGTAAAATCGGCGAAACGCGTTCTGGAACTCTTCGAGTTCTTTGCCGAGCGGCAGGCGCCCGCGACCGCCGGAGAAGTTGCGAGCGCCCTGTCCTTCCCACAATCGAGCACGTCGATGCTGCTCAGGAGCCTCGTATCCCTGCGCTATCTCGACTACGACTACCGGACGCGCACCTTCTATCCCACATTGCGCATCCTGATCCTCGGCGCCTGGGTGCAGGAGCGGGTCCTGGGCGAACTGAACCTACTTCAGTTCATGGAGGACCTCAGCAAGGAGATCGGCGAGACGGTCCTGCTCTCCATGCAGAACGGCATCCATGCCCTTTACATCCATATCGTGGAGGGTGGCGAACCGCTGCACTTTTCCATCAGGACCTATGCCTTGCGTCCGCTCGCGCGGACGACGATCGGAAAGGCGCTGCTCCTTTCCAAGCCGAACGAGGAGGTGCGCGCGCTTCTCATGCGGATCAATGCCGAGGAGGAGGACCCTACCAACAAGGTTTCGATCCCGGCCCTGATCGAGGAGTTGGCGGAGCACCGGAAGCAGGGATTCGTCTATACGGAACGCTCCAGATTGATCGAAGGGGTGGGCGTCGTCGCCATGACGCTGCCGAGCCTGATCGTGCAGACACCGCTGGTGCTCAGTGCTGCAGGCCCCTTCGAGCGCATCGGGTCCAAGAAGGACCGGATCACGCAGCACATGAGAAAAGCCATCGAAGCCATGACGCTGCTCAGCGAAGCGGCAAACACTTAGGCCGCGACGCTGTTTCGGCGGTCTGTGCATCCGGTGCAATCGGATGTTTGGGAGTCAGCCATGAAAAATTATCAGCTCTTTATTGACGGCGCCTATGTCGATCCCGTCGGCGACGAATGGTTCGACACGATCGATCCCTATCGCGGAGAAGCCTGGGCGCGGATTCCACGCGGCACGGACACGGACGTGGACCGCGCGGTCAAGGCTGCCAGCCGGGCCATGAAAGAAGGCCCGTGGAGCAAGCTGAATGCCACGGCTCGCGGCAAGCTCATGCGTCGCCTGGGCGACCTCGTCGCGGAGAATGCCGATCGCCTCGCCGAGATCGAGGTGAGAGACAATGGCAAGCTCATCGCTGAAATGAGCACCCAACTCAAATATCACTCCGAATGGTGGTGGTATTTCGGTGGTCTTGCCGACAAGGTCGAGGGCTCCGTCATGCCCATAGACCGGGCTGAGATGTTCGCGTTCACGACATACGAACCCATCGGAGTCGTTGCAGCGCTGACGGCTTGGAATTCTCCGCTTCTGTTCGTCGCATGGAAATGCGCTGCAGCCATATCCGCGGGATGCGCCGTGGTGGTCAAACCTTCGGAACATGCCTCGGCGAGCACGTTAGAATTTGCCGCGCTGACAAAGGAAGCCGGCTTCCCGGACGGGGTGTTCAACGTCGTGACCGGCTATGGTCACGAGGCGGGCGCATCCCTAGTGGAGCATCCCGACGTTGCGAAGATCACCTTCACTGGATCGGATGCGGTCGGAGCAAAGGTCTACGAGTCGGCCGCACGAAATCTGAAACAGGTGTCGCTCGAACTCGGCGGCAAGTCACCTAACATCGTTTTCGAAGATGCCGATCTCGATGTGGCCGCCTCTGGTGCGGTTTCCGGTATCTTTGCGGCGACCGGCCAGACCTGCATCGCCGGGTCGAGGCTCTTGGTACATGAGTCCGTGAAGGAGCCTTTCCTGGAACGGCTGACTAAGCTTGCCCAAACGGCCAAGCTCGGCAATCCGATGTCTTGGGACACACATATTGGCCCGATCACCACGGAGCCGCAGTTCCGCAAGGTCCTGCACTATATTGACGTCGCCAAGCAGGAAGGGGCGCGCTGCATCCTTGGCGGCAAGGCGGCAAGCACGTCTGAACTCTCCGGCGGCAATTTCGTCGAGCCTACCATATTCACGGATGTGACCAACGACATGCGCGTGGCGCAGGAGGAAATATTCGGACCGGTCCTGAGCGTCATCACATTTCGCGACGAAGACGAGGCGGTCAGGATCGCCAATGGCATCATATATGGCCTCGCTGCTGGCGTCTGGACGCGCGATATAGGCCGCGCGATGCGGATGTCAAAAGCGCTGAAGGCGGGCATGGTGTGGGTGAACAACTACCGGGCGGTGAGCTATATGATGCCCTTTGGCGGTGTGAAAAAATCCGGCATCGGCCGAGAAAGCGGCGCGAAATCGATCCAGGAATTTCTCACTACGAAAAGCGTCTGGATTTCGACGAGCAACACCCCTCCAGTGAATCCCTTCATCATGAGATAGAGTGCAACCATGAGGTGGGTTGCAGGCTGAAAACCGGAAACACTCGACGCCGCAAACTCGCAGGGGTCAGAGGCACTCGCCAGAAGCCAACGCGTCGGCGCCGTTTTGCCGTTGCGGCTGAAGCGGAGGACCGCATGCGTTCCGACGACGAGAAGCCGACGCAGATAGGAATCGCCTTGTTTGCTGATCCTTCCGAGGCGGCCGCGCCACTGCCTCGCAGAGCGCCCCGGCATCCTCGCGTCATTCTTCTGCCGCCTTACGCATGGTTTGACGTGCGACGCGGGCATCAGCCGAGCCTCGTGACCCACCCAGTGCCATAAGAACCCGAGCCCAGTGGTGTCCAGCCTGCAGGATGGGCATATACATCAAGGGCCGCTTTTGAGACGTCGATGCCGATGGTTTGGGATAAGGGATTGTCCATCTTTTCCGCTGTCCTACTCTTGTCATCCGGGCCCGAAGCCCTGGTTTCCGTCCAGGTCTGGTGGAAAGAAAGGGTGATCACACTAATCGACGGTCCTCCATGACCGAGACAACCACATCAGGTCAGGGCCGCAGGCGCATTGAGCGTCGGCCATAGAAACTCCTTCCGCTTCGCGGTGAGATTACGTTGAATTTTAGGGCTGAAGTACAGGCCCGAACCGCAGTTCATTGCGACAGGCGATGCGAAAGGGCTGAGTCCTGATGCGATTTTTCAGGCCCACCACAGCAACAAAGTAGATCGCAAAAAATATTGAAGTCTAGAGGGAATCCATCTGACCGCCTGGGCCGATACACTACTGCGCCGCCGCCAGTGCTGGCACCGTGATCGCGCAGCTCTGCGCCTCGCCGGTCCTGCCCGCCGCCTCACGGCAGGCCGCCACCTCGGCCGTGTTGGCTCCAATGAGCTGATCGGCCGCCACAACCCGTTGCCAGGCTTCCGGGCTGGCGAACTCCATCAAGCTCATGCCGGCCTGCCACGGTCTTTCCGTCATGACGAAGCTGGCAACGCGGGGCGCTGTTGAAAACGGCAGCATTGCCGGCAGGAACAGCGTCAACACGATACCGGCCAGGACGCCGGCCGCGCCGACGATCCACAAGAGCCGGTTCTGAACCTGGCGCTCCCGCGCGCCGGAGACGTGTTCGGCCAGCTCGCGCGCGACCCTCTGGAAATCCCGGCTCTCGTTCTCGAGCTGTTGCGCGGCGGTCCTCACCAGGCTCTCGCCGCTGCGCTCGAGTGCTCGAGCATAATACTCCGGCCCGTTGCGCAGGATGGACGATTGCTCGACGGCTTCAAGCCGTTCATCGACAATGGCAAGATACTGGATGATTTTGCCGAGATCGGGACCGTAGTCGGGCGGCTGCCGGAACCTCTCGGACTGCTCCAGCGCCAGTTCCACGCCCTTGCGGATGATGGTCATTTCCGCGTTGAGCTGACCGCCCTGCGCCTCGACCGTGCGCCGCAACGCCTCGAACGCCGCTGCCGGGTCGCCGGCGTCGTCGGGCGGTGCCGGCTCGAATCCTTCCCTGTCATCGTCCGTCATGGCGTCTCCTACCGTTCAAGCCCGAGGCTGCGGCCGCGCGTGAGGCTCTGTTGCAGCTCGCGGGATATGCCCTCGCTCTGGCGCATGTGCTGGCCGATCCCGATTTCCTGGCGGCGGTTGCGCAGGATGGATTCAACCTGCGGATCGCGCTCAAGGCTCCTGGCGAGGCCCTGCATCTGGCCTTCCACCTTGCCGCGCGCCTCGTCGTGCTGCCAGCCGCGAAGCTGCTGGCGCTGCCGTGATAGCTCCTGCCAGCGTTCAACGAAGCGGTCAGCCCGCACATTCGGGTCGGCCTGCATGGCGCGTTCGTGGCCCAGCCGCCCGATGACCTGGCCGACGCGCTCCCGGCCGGAAAGCTCAGTCATGCTGCGCTGCATATCCGGGTCATAGCGCAGCGCCGAACGCATCAGCTCGCGCGCGCCTGGGCGCGCCTGGTCGAGCTGCTGGCCGGCCT
>JBARWP010000727.1:0-1814 GCA_049646905.1 Pseudaminobacter sp.
CGGCAACCCGGTCGTGCTGACGATCGGTGAAGCTGCCGCCCTTCCCTCCGGCCCGCTGGAATCGGGCCACCGCTCGCTCCAGGCCGGGGTGCGCGAAAGGGTGGAGCAGCAGACCGGCCATTCGCTCGGCTATATCGAACAGCTCTATACCTTCGCCGACCGCGACCGCAGCAGCGAGGAGCCGGGGCGGCGGGTGATCTCGATCAGCTATCTCGGCCTGACGCGCGAGGAGCCTTCCCGCGCGGCAGCGCCGGGCAGCTGGCGCAACTGGTACGAATACTTCCCATGGGAAGACCATCGCTACGGCGCGCCGGAGGTGATCAACGACATCATCGTGCCGGCGCTGCGCCGTTGGGCCGACGCCGCCGAACAGGAAGAGAAGCGCGGCCAGCGCCTGCAGCGCGCCGCCGTCTCATTCGGCTTCGACGAGCGCCCATGGAACGAGGAATTGACGCTGCAACGCTACGAACTCCTTTATGAGGCCGGCCTGGTGGAAGAGGCCGCGCGCAGGCCGAGCGGCACCCAATTCGTTCCGAGCCGGGCGATGAAGGGCGACTACCGGCGCATCCTGGCGACGGGCATCGCCAGATTGCGCACCAAGATCAAATATCGTCCTGTCGTCTTCGAGCTGATGCCGCCTGCCTTCACCCTCCTGCAGTTGCAGCGCGCGGTGGAGGCACTGGCCGGCCTGACGGTGCACAAGCAGAATTTCCGCCGCCTGATCGAGCAGCAGGATCTGGTCGAGGAAACCGGGCAGATGTCGTCCGACACCGGCGGGCGACCAGCCAAGCTGTTCCGGTTTCGCCACGCCGTTCTCGACGAAAGACCTATCGCCGGAACCAAATAACGACTTGACAGCCCTTATGCTCATGTTAAGCATATAGCCCAATTATACTCAAATTGAGCATATTAACATGACCCTATCCCCGAATGCTGCTGACCTCTATGGCCGTGTCGAGCGGTTCATCCCGGCAATCGAGTGGCCGGCCTATTCGGGCGATATCGATGAAATCCTGCGCCTCAAGCGCGAGCGCAACGCCGTCATTCTCGCGCACAACTACCAGACGCCCGAGATCTTCCACTGCGTTGCCGACATCGTCGGCGACAGCCTGGCGCTGGCGCGCAAGGCGATGGAGGTCGAGGCCGAGGTGATCGTGCTTGCCGGCGTGCATTTCATGGCCGAGACGGCCAAGCTGCTCAATCCGCAAAAGACGGTGCTGATCCCCGACATGGGCGCCGGCTGCTCGCTCGCCGATTCGATCACGCCGCAGGATGTGCGGCTGATGCGCCAGCGCTATCCGGGCGTGCCTATCGTCACCTATGTCAACACTTCGGCAGCGGTGAAGGCCGAGTCGGATATCTGCTGCACCTCCGGCAATGCCAAGGCGGTGGTGGAATCGCTCGGCGTTCCGCGCGTCATCATGCTGCCGGACGAATATCTGGCGCAGAACATCGCCACCCAGACGGATGTCGAGATCATCGCCTGGAAAGGCCATTGCGAGGTGCATGAGCGCTTCACGCCGGCCGAGATCCGCGAATTGCGCGCGGCCCATCCCGGCGTCACCGTGCTCGCCCATCCCGAATGCCCGCCGGAAGTGGTGGCGGAAGCGGATTTCGCCGGCTCGACCGCCGCGATGTCGGATTATGTCGGCAGGGAAAAGCCGGCGCGCGTGGTGCTGATGACGGAATGCTCGATGAGCGACAATGTCGCGGTCAACCATCCCGACGTCGAATTCATCCGCCCCTGCAACCTGTGCCCGCACATGAAGCGCATCACACTCGCCAATATCCGCACGGCGCTGGAGGAGATGCGC
>JBARWP010000728.1:0-44464 GCA_049646905.1 Pseudaminobacter sp.
GTGCCTCCGGCGCCATCTATGGTCAGCGGATACTTCAAGCGCTCAAAGTGGCGGGCATCGAGAGCCACCTCGTGATCTCACGATCCGCGCAGATCACGATCGCGCATGAACTGGGCATGAGCCCGGCTGCAATATCGGCCATGGCGGATGTCACCTACCGGATCGATGACATCGGAGCGGCCATTTCGAGCGGATCTTTCCGGACGGACGGAATGGTCATCGCGCCATGCTCTATCCGGACCCTGTCCGAGATTTCGTCCGGGGTTACGTCCAGCCTGCTGTCCAGGGCTGCCGACGTGGTTTTGAAAGAGCGTCGAAAACTGGTGCTTCTCGTCAGGGAAACGCCGCTTCATCTTGGCCACCTTCGCACAATGACCCAGGTCGCTGAAATGGGGGCGATACTGATGCCGCCGGTGCCGGCATTCTACGCGCGGCCGGAGAGCATCGACGACATCGTCGATCATACGGTGGGTCGCGCACTGGATCTCTTCGGGATCGAAACCGGAAGGATCAGGCGTTGGGGCGAGGATGTCGGGGTTGGAAGATCCTGACGCGGCGGGACGGTCAAGAGACATTACTGGACCTTTCCGTTGCACTGCTTCTGAAGGTTAAAATGAAGAGGAAGCCGCATACCGAGAAGGAAATTCTGAAAAAGCTTCATTGTGCAGACCTGATGATAAGCGAGGGGAAATCAGTGCTGCAAGCAATTCGCGCCATAGGGATCTCGATGGCGACGTACTACCGCTGGCGAAGATTGGAAATTGACCCGATCGACCAGAACAAGGCGGTTTCTTCGCAGCCACCGCGCCCCTGAGGTCAATATCCTGTTGTGCGGAGGTTTCGATCAGGTCACGGACCTGCGGGCTGGATAGAGGGGTCCCTGACCAAGCGGTTCGATTGACCGAATGGTCCTGCCGCCGTTCGGACTTGATCGCGTTACCGTCCTGTCCGCGCTCCTTCGAATGCTGCTTCCTGCCCCGGTGGATGGGCCTGCGTGTGCAGCCGGTCGAGATACTGCCGGGCAACAGGCCATTTCCCGAAGAGTCCCCAATCCCAAAGTAAGCGGATGGCTCCGGAACATCTGCCTGCTTCATGAGTTCGTGAACATAGCCAGGGCTATACGGCAAGCCGGCTGCCAAGGATCTTCGTGAAACCTCGAAGGGCACGATAATCGCCAGATGATCCGTGGCGAAAACTAGGAGAGCAGCCACCATAAGCGCCGGGCGGACAACTGAGGCGATACCGACGGCCAGGGGCCTCAACAGGCGAAAAGCTATGCTCGACTACGAATACGCCAGGTATCGGATGGTGGAAGCGCATATCGCGCGACGGGGCGTAAGCGATGAACGCATGCTTTCAGCGATGCGGCAGGTCCCACGGGAAGCGTTCGTGGACGAAGGGTTCGAAGAATTCGCCTATGAGGATAGTCCGCTCCCCATCGGCAGCGGGCAGACGATTTCGCAGCCCTTCATCGTCGCCCGGATGGCAGAGGCGGCCGAGATCAAGGCTTCGGACCGTGTTCTGGAGATCGGGACCGGATCGGGTTACGCAGCCGCGGTCATGGCCGAACTGGCCGCCGAAGTCTTCACCATCGAGCGTCATCGCAACCTGGCCGAACAGGCCGAGGAAAGGTTGCATGCCTCGGGCTATCGCAATGTGACGGTAAGGACCGGAGACGGCACCAAGGGCTGGCCTGAGAAGGCGCCATTCGACGCCATAGTCGTGGCGGCAGGCGGGCCTTCCGTCCCGGTATCCCTGCAGGAGCAGCTCGAGATCGGCGGTCCCCTGGTGATCCCGGTGGGTGACGGTCGTGGCGAGCAGCGGTTGCTGCGTATTCTGCGTCTCGGTGCCAACAGGTTCGAGGAGGAAGACCTCGGCGGCGTGATGTTCGTGCCGCTGGTTGGCGCGGAGGGCTGGATCAACGAAGGCGCGGAATCTTTCCCATCTCAGGGGCAAAAAACCGTACCGGAACTGATTGCCGAAGCAGCCGAAGAACTCCCGTTGATCGATGGTCCTGCCTTCGGCGAAATGTTCGATCGCTTCGGGGACAGGCGGGTCGTCCTCCTCGGGGAGGCGAGCCACGGCACATCGGAGTTCTATCGGGCCCGTGCCGCGATAACGAAACGTCTGATCGAAAAACATGGTTTCACCGTCGTCGCGGTCGAGGCGGATTGGCCTGATGCGGCCTATCTCAACCGCTACATTCGTGGCCAACCGCAACCGCCGGGCACATCGCCGCCGTTCCAGCGCTTTCCGACATGGATGTGGCGCAATACCGACGTTGCGGCTTTCATCGAATGGCTGCGGCAACACAACGACGCGGTCGCGGACCCGGCACGCAAGGCCGGGTTCTACGGGCTCGACCTCTACAACATGACCGGATCGATTGCCGCCGTCCTGCGATATCTCGACAAGGTGGACCCGAAGGCGGCAGCGGTTGCGCGTGAACGCTATGGCTGCCTGACGCCCTGGCAGAACGAGCCCGCAACTTACGGCCGCGCCGCGCTGCGCACCGGCAACAGGACCTGCGAAGATGTGGTGGTGGAGCAGTGCCGCGAGTTGCTCGAGCGCTCGCTTTCCGAGGAAAACGGAGAGCTGCTGGATGCGCAACAAAGTGCGAGGCTGATTGCGTCTGCCGAAAAATATTACCGGATCATGTACTACGGTGGCGCCGAGACGTGGAACCTGCGCGACCGGCATATGTTCGGGACATTGGAGCGGCTCCTGGACGCCGGCGAGCCGGACGCCAAAGCGGTGGTCTGGGCGCATAACTCGCATATCGGCGATGCCCGGCATACGCATATGGGCTCCGTGCGGGACGAATTGAACATCGGCCAGCTATGCCGCGAGCGATTTGGCCATCAAGTCGCACTGATCGGTTTCGGCACGCACAGCGGCGAGGTCGCCTGCGCCTCGACCTGGGGCGGCGAGATGGAGATCAAGGAGATCAGGCAGTCCATTGCCGACAGCGTGGAGCGACTATGCCACGACAGCGGCAAGGAGACGTTCCTGCTTGATTTCAAGCAGGGCACGGCGGTAGCCGACGCACTGCTGGCGCCACAGCCGGAGCGCTATATCGGTGTGATCTATCGCCCGGAAACCGAGCGTCTCAGCCACTACATGGATTCTTCGCTTTCGCTCCAGTTCGATGCCTTCGTCTGGTTCGATCGGACGTCGCCCGTAACACCCCTGGGGACTGGGAAAGGCGAATTCGCCAGGGTGCCCGACACGTTCCCCTCGGGAATGTGAGGGCGAGTGCAAGCAAGATGCATGCGCATGGATCGTTTGTTCGCCGAGGATCAGCGGTCAGAAGCCCGAAATGCCGTGTATGGGTTTGAGTGCGCGGCAGGTACGGAGAGCCGGATGAAACTCTTTCTTTATGTAGTAGGCGCGCTCGTTGTCTTGGCGGTGGTTGCTGTTGGAGCCGTCCTCTTGTCCTCCCGCGAACAATCGAAGGTCGCGCTCGAAGAACAGTTTGGACCCGATCCGACCCTGCCTCAGCCGGATCCGCGGCTCCTGCCGACAGTGAACCAGGCAGAGGCATCTCCTTGGAACGATGGCGAGATGCCAAAGCCCGCGACCGGTTTCGCGGTGAACGAGTTCGCGGCCGGGCTCGACCATCCGCGCTGGCTCCATGTCCTGCCGAATGGCGATGTGCTTGTCGCGGAGGCCAACAAGCCGCCACAGGAAGAGAGCTCGATGGGCATCCGGCGTTGGGTTGCGGAGATTGTCATGGGGAGCGCAGGTGCTGATACGCCGAGCGCAAACCGCATCACGCTGCTCCGAGACCAGGATGGCGATGGGGTTGCCGAAACCAAGGTCGTGTTTCTCAAGGATCTGTTCTCGCCGTTCGGCATGACCCTCTCGAATGGCAGATTATATGTCGCCAACGCCAACGGCATCGTCGCCTTCCCCTATGAGGAAGGCGCCACCGAGATCACGGCCCCGCCGGAGCAGATCGTCGATCTCCCTGCAGGGCTCAACCATCATTGGACAAAGGATGTAATCGCGTCGCCTGACGGCACGAAACTCTACGCAACGGTCGGCTCGAACAGCAATGTGGGCGAGAACGGCATGGACATCGAGGTCGATCGCGCTGCCGTCCACGAGATCGATCTGGCCACCAAGCAGAGACGATTGTTTGCCTCCGGGCTGCGGAACCCCAATGGCCTGTCTTGGAATCCCGAAAGCGGAGAATTATGGGTGGTCGTGAACGAGCGCGACGAGATCGGCTCGGATCTCGTGCCGGACTATATGACATCTGTGAAAGACGGTGCCTTTTACGGATGGCCCTATAGCTACTTTGGCCAGAACGTCGACGAGCGCATCGAACCGCAGCCGGATCTCGTGGCAAAGGCGATCAAGCCGGACTATGCCCTTGGCTCGCACACCGCCTCGCTGGGATTGACCTTCAATACAGGCGATCTGTTTGGCCCGGACTACAAGAACGGCGCCTTTATCGGACAACACGGATCGTGGAACCGCACGCCGCGCAGCGGCTATAAAGTGCTTTTCGTACCGTTCGCCGACGGGCGACCGTCCGGTCCGCCACGCGATGTACTGGTCGGCTTCCTCGGCCAGGACGACAAGGCGAGAGGTCGGCCCGTAGGGGTTGCCATTGCCGGAGATGGCGCATTGCTCGTGGCCGACGATGTGGGAAACCGCATCTGGAGGGTGACGCCCAGTCGATAGGAGCCCGGCCGATATCAACCGGATTGAGGCCAGCTTCCAGAGGCATTACCTTCATTCGCATTGGAACACCATTGCGGCAATGCGCATTCTTTCCTCGCTGGCGGCTTTCGTTTTGTGCGCAGCCCTTCAATTCGAACAGGGATAGGATTGATCATGCCGGTAACTCGAAAGGAAATCGTGTCGGTGCTCGGGCCAACGGATGACACGCTGATCGCGGAGATCATGGCAATGGGCGCTTCCATCGAGGAATTGCGCGAAGCCTGGGCCTGGGTGAATGAGGACGAGGCCCTGATGGCGGAGGGACGGTCGCTGCCGGGAACGCGTGTTGCCGCGCTGATCGATCTTCTGGAGCCGGAAGATGACGAGCTCTGATCCGGGACCAAGGCACTTTAACTGCCCCTGAGTTGATTGCGATCATCTCCCCTCATGCCATCGCGGACACGCTGGAATTGATGCAGCGCAAGTCGCCACGTGGTTGCGCCGTGTAGGTCAATGATGCGGCTGCGAGACCGCTGGTCCTGCCCGTATTGCCGTCGGCCTGAAACAGGGAGCCTCGCATGCCCAAGACCGGAAAGGTGAACGGAAAGACCCAGTTCAATATCTGGTACTGGATCGCCGCCTTCGTCGGGTTCATGATCTTCCAGTTTATCTTCACGACCGCTACCCAGGTCGCGCAGGTTCCCTACAGTGAGTTCGAGACTCATTTGCAGGCCGGCCGCATCGCCGAGGTGCAGGTGTCGGATAACTTCGTGCAGGGCACTTTCAAGCAGCCGCTCGAGGGCGGCCAGACCCGTTTCATCACCACCCGCGTCGAGCCTGAACTGGCGGAGCAGTTGCGCCGCTACGATGTCGTCGTGACCGGGCAGATCGAAAGCACGTTTCTGCGCGATCTCCTGTCATGGGTGATCCCGGTCGTTTTGTTTATCGGGGTGTGGATGTTCCTGATCCGCCGCATGGGCGGCGCGGGCGGTGGCCTGCTGCAGATCGGCAAGAGCAAGGCCAAGGTCTATGTGGAGACCGATATCAAGGTCACCTTCGATGACGTGGCCGGAGTGGACGAGGCAAAGGCCGAGTTGCAGGAGATCGTCGATTTCCTGAAGAATCCCGAAGAATATGGCAGGCTGGGCGGGCGCATGCCCAAGGGCGTGCTTCTGGTCGGTCCACCCGGCACCGGCAAGACCCTTCTTGCCCGCGCCGTGGCCGGCGAGGCCAGGGTTCCGTTCTTTTCGATCTCGGGTTCGGAATTCGTGGAGATGTTTGTCGGCGTCGGGGCGGCGCGCGTGCGCGACCTGTTCGAGCAGGCGCGGGCGAAGGCCCCGGCGATCATCTTCATTGATGAACTCGATGCGCTCGGCCGTGCCCGCGGCATCGGCCCGGTGATGGGAGGGCACGACGAAAAGGAGCAGACGCTGAACCAGCTGCTTTCGGAGCTTGACGGGTTCGATCCGTCGGTCGGCGTCGTTTTGCTGGCCGCTACCAACCGGCCCGAGATACTCGACCCCGCGCTGCTGCGGGCAGGCCGCTTTGACCGGCAGGTTCTGGTCGACCGGCCGGACAAGCAAGGGCGCGTCCAGATCCTGCATGTTCACATGAAGAAGGCGAAGCTTGCCGCGGATGTCGATGCGGAGAAAGTGGCCGGTATCACCCCCGGCTTTACCGGTGCCGACCTTGCCAACCTGGTCAACGAGGCCACTTTGCTGGCTACACGCCGCAAGGCCGACGCTGTCACCATGGATGACTTCAACAATGCGGTTGAACGCATTGTGGCGGGGCTGGAGAAGCGCAACAGGCTGCTCAATCCGAAGGAGCGCGAGGTGGTGGCATTCCATGAAATGGGGCACGCGCTGGTCGCACTTGCCCTTCCTGGCGTGGATGCCGTGCACAAGGTCTCCATCATCCCTCGTGGCATCGGCTCGCTCGGTTACACCATCCAGCGCCCGACCGAGGACCGCTTCCTGATGACGCGCGAGGAACTGGAAAACAAGATGGCGGTGCTGCTCGGCGGCAGGGCCGCCGAGAAGATCGTGTTTGGACATTTGTCGACGGGGGCGGCCGACGATCTCGCCAAGGTCACGGATATCGCGCGAGCCATGGTGACGCGCTACGGCATGTCCGAGAAACTCGGCCATGTGGCGCTGGAAAAGAACCAGCATTCCTTCCTTGCGCAGGCTCCTTATTTCGGCAGCCAGCAGGAGCGGGATTATGGCGAGGCAACGGCCGATGCCATCGACGCCGAGGTGCGTGCAATCGTCGATGCCGCCTTCGCGCATACCCTGACCGTGCTGACCGAGCGGCGCGAACTGCTCGAGACGACTGCCCGCAGGCTTATGGAAAAGGAGACCCTGAACGAGTCCGAACTCGCATCACTGACCGGTGTGCCGGTGCCGGATGCGGATATGGCGGTTAGCTAGCGTCGGGCCGAAAAGTGGTTACCGGTTATCGGAATATTCCGATGCCGTTTCAAAACCACCATGTCCACCCTCCGGCCAAGATCGGGAGTGGCAGCAGTGTTGCGAGCAAAGGGGGCTGAAAGTACGACGCCCGCCGGGGAGGAGGATCGGCGGGCGTCATATAGGTGGTCGACACTCGGGAGGAGGAGAAAGTCGACCTTATTCGTCAGTTTCCGGGAGGAGGTAGAACCTGACGAAATTCACTAATGGCACTCTACAGTATTCCGGATATCCTTCCAGCCCCGATTTTGCAGAGCAGCATTGCATTTTGTGCAATGCAGCAAGATGCGCTATCAATGAACCGTTCCCGAAACGAATCCGTCATGGATGTCGACTTGCGCGCGTGCGATGATCCGTTCCACGACATTTACGGGGAGGGGAAGCATCATATAATCCAGTTCCTTCAGCGTCAGCGCGAAGCTGCCGGCCGCCATCACCGCACGGTCGCGCAATGGCGGGCAGCACAGTTTCTCCAGGCAGAAATGGACGGCCGGTTCGTCGCAGTTCTGGATACCTGAGATCAGGCCCATCACCAGCGTTTCGTCCCGGCAGATGAAGCGTGAACCGGCGTTGAAGACATCCAGCGGGCAGATGGCGCACTGGCCCAATGTCTTGACGAACCGAGCCAGCACGATGATCGCCCGCTCGCCGCCGTCATCGCCGAGCAACCCCCGATAGAGGAGTTGTGCTTCGGTCCAAGGTGCGGTCGAGCGAAGGACGGTGCCGCGGGTCCAATGACGGTAGCCGTCCAGCACCAGCTTCTCGGGAGGTCGATCGAAATAGTCGGTGTGCCCCGCGGCACCGTTTCGTGAATCCGGCATTTAGGAGACTCCGGAATCTGGGCTGTACAGCTTTGCGCGTCTATTTGTTGAGAATCAGCTTGCCCTGGCGTGTGACCTTCAGGCGATAAAGCGCGCCGTGATGTTCGATGCCGATCTCGCGTTCGCCGCGCAGGATCGAATCGCTGGAGAGCATCCGGCGTGGCATGCCGAGCGTGACCATGGCGGGTTTGGATTGCGATCGGTCCATTCCCATACGGAAGGTGTAGGGATTATGGTTGTCCATTGGCTCGCTCCGTGGGGATGATCTCGGTTGGCATCCTTATTCTGGAGTAAAACTATCAAGTTTTTGCGCCGCTGCCAATAGGGCCTGTCAAGATGGCCTGCTGAAAACGTAGGCCAGGCCGACGAACATCAGTGCCGTAACGGCGATCGCCAACAACGGCCCGGGGCTGCTTCCGAGCCAGAACAGGACAAAGCCGACGGATGTTCCTGCAAGCGACATCAGCTTGGCCTTGGGGGAGATGGCGCCGCGCTCTCGCCAATCCTGCAAAGCCGGCCCGAAGCGCGGATGATTGAGCAGCCAGCTTTCGAGCCTGTGTGATGATCTGGCGAAGCACGCGACCGCCAGAATGAGGAACGGCGTCGTCGGCAGTACCGGAAGAAATACCCCGATGAAGCCGAGTGCGACGAAGAGCAGGCCTATTGCCAGATAGATGCCGCGCAAGGTGGCGACCCCATAGGCACGAGGCTCTTCGGTCGGCTGCCTCACGTCCTGACGCTTTCGGATCGAAAACCCATACCGATCAGCCGCCCGGTCAGATGCGGCAGAAGTCGTGAACGGGCGATCAGCCGCATGAATGCCGGAGGTCCGGAGGACGGCTTGCCGCCATGTGGCTTCCGCTTCCGGCGCATCATCAACTGGACTTTCTGCGTCGCCTTCGTCGGAAAGCTCCTGCGCTTCTGAACGGCCTGCAGATGCGCTGTTGTCAGCGTTCCCTGCCGGAGAGGTATTGCGAGGATGTTGGCAGCCGCGATGGCATCCTGGATGGCAAGGTTCACGCCGACGCCGCCGATCGGCGACATGGCGTGTGCGGCATCGCCGATGCACAAGAGGCCAGGCTTCCACCATTGCGTCAGTCGGTCCATCTTGACCTTGAGCAGGTGGACTTGCTCCCAATCAGCCAGTTCGTCGAAACGCTCAGCCGGCAGCGGTGCAACCGCGGCAAGGCGTGCACGCAAGGCGGCAAGGCCCTCCTGTTTCACCTGCCGGAAGCCGCCCTTGGCGATGACATAGCCCAGTTGCCAGAACTGGCCCCGATCGATCATGACCAGGCCCTGGTTCGGCCCTGCATGGCTCATCGGCTGCGCCGGGTCGTCGGCATGCCGCGACAGCTTCATCCAGAGCACGTCGACGGAAGAGCCAAGATCCTCGACCGGGAGATCGGCGGCCCTGCGCACGATCGACTCGCGCCCGTCGGCACCGACGACAAGGGAAGCTTCCAGATCGCGTTCGCTCCCGTCAGCGGCGCGGAGCTTGATGCCTGCAACCACGCCGTTGCGTTCGATCAGCCCGATTGCCTCGCAGCCCATCTCCAGCCGGAAGCCTGGAAAGCCGCGCGCCTTTCCGGCGAGAAAATCCAGGAAATCCCATTGCGGCATGAAGGCAATGTATTTGCAACGGGTCGGCAGGCGCGAAAAATCTGCGATTGTCGCCGTCCTGCCGCCGATCTCGGCGTGCAGGCTCGGCGCCTTCTGATGGGGAAGCTGTAGGAACTCGTCGAGGAAGCCCAGTTGCGCCATCACCTCCAGCGTCGATGGATGGATCGTGTCGCCGCGGAAGTCACGCAGGAAATCGGGATGCTTTTCGACCACGGTGACGGTAACGCCGGCGCGTGCGAGCAGCAGTCCCAGCATCAGGCCAGCGGGTCCCGCCCCCACAATGCAACAGTCCTGCTTCGGCATGGCATTCGAATCCTTCGGCTCCTGCAGTCTCGCCATTCGCGATCGCCTGCCGGGTAGTCCCTCTCGTGGGGTGTGCCTGGACGATTGGCATGGAAGCGCAGGCTGCACCCGAAAGCGGCTTGCGATCAATGGGACATAGTGGCCCGGCTTTCGGGACGCCCTCGAGACGGAGACACAAGAGATGGTCGTGCGTGTGCGAATTGGCAAGGCCTCGTCGCTCAGCAGCGGCGTGCGGCAAGCGTGCGGACATCGCAGAGCGCCGGCCAGTAGGCTCTCAGCCACAGCAGGAATGCGGCAGCCCACAGGATCGCCACGACTGCGTGGGCCGGGCCGGGCGGCTGCGGCATCAGGCCGAGATCCGGCAAGACACGCAACGCCGTCGCGGCAACAAGAAGCAGCACCGCGAATCTGGTCGCGCGGCTGAATGACAGCGCCTGTCCCGTATGCAGCAGGCCTGCGATGGAAAAAACCGAGAGGACGCCAAGGCCGAGGCCTCCCATCAGCGCCATATGCAGGGCGGTCACCTCAGCCACCGGTACACCAAGCCGCGCAAGCCCGATCAGGATCAGGCCCGCCCCGGCAAACAGGCTCGATCCGGCGAGTGTCAGAATTTCCGTCCGCAGTGTCTCGCGGCCAATGAACGCCTCGCCGACGCGGTCCATGAAGGCAGCGCCGGCTGCGATCATCAGATAGCCGCTCGCGGCGGGTGACAGGCCGGCAAGGTCGCCCGCGATGGCCAGGGTAACGAGGCCGGGTGCAAGGTTGAGCCGGCCCGGATGCGGGCGGAACGGCGAAGTCGTCTCGGTCGGATCCAGCACGAGATTGGTTACGGCGACGGTAATGCGTGCCAACGCCAGTCCGAGCAGGCCGAGGAAGACGAAACCGGCAGCGTGCAGCACCCGCTGTGCCAGATCGATATCCTCGACCAGGAAGGCATAGCGGACTGCCAGTTCACAGGCGGTGAGGGCAGCGATCCAGATCAGGAAGGCAAGCAGCTTGTCCGTTCGCTTTTGCAAGGAGACCCGCGCCACATAGCCTGTCAGGGCCGCGAGCCAGGCGATATCGCACAGCGCGCCTAAAGGCCCCAGCAGGTCCGCGCCGAGGAAGCCGACGATACGCCCGCCCACCCAAAGGGCGGCCATGGGAAACAGGAACCGTCCCTGTAGCCTTTGCGTGTCGGTCCATTCCGGAACGGCGGTGGTGATGAAGCCGATGAGCGCTGCGCCGAAGGCGCCGAAAATCATCTCGTGGGCGTGCCACAGTGCCGGCGGTGTCGTGCGTGCCAGCGGCAGGTCGAAGCCGAACACCAGCACCCACTGGAAAGGCCACAGTGCCGCATAGATCGCCCCAAGCGGAAAAAACAGGCGAAAGCCCTCGTCGCCAAGGATTTTCCCCAGCGGTAGGGTCTGCTCGGAACCGGCGACGGTGACCGTCATGCCAGCTTCCGTTCATCGACGTCGTGGATGTGGCGGAAAAGCGGGTCCTCATGCAGGAAGTGCTGTACCGTCTCGAACACCGAGCGATCGTCACGGTAGCCCGGATGGCCGGGCAGGGGACGTTCACCGGCGATGCCGTTGCCATCGGCGTCGAGTACCACGATGCGGTGGGCGATGCGCGCCGCCTCCATCAGGTCGTGAGTCACGAAAAGGGCCGCGAAATGCGCGGCTTGCGCGGCCTCGATGACGAGGTCCTGCATGCGCCGCTTCAAGGCCACGTCAAGCGCGGTGAATGGCTCGTCGAAAAAGAGAAAATCCGGTTCGACGCACAGCGCGCGTGCAATCGCCACCCGCTGGCGCATGCCGCCGGACAATTCCACCGGATATTTGTCGAGATCAGCGGTGTCGAAGGAGGCGCGGGCGGCAGCAGCCTGGGCGCGTGCCAGCCGTTCGCCGCGCCTTGTGCCGCCAAGCCGCAATGGATAGGCGATGTTATCGCACGCCGTTGCCCAGGGCAGGAGGCGCGGCTCCTGGAACACCATGGCGTGGCGCTTGCAGCCTCGCCGGACGGTGCCGCGTGTCGGCTCGATGATGCCGGCGGCAATGTGGATCAGGGTGGACTTGCCGCAGCCCGAGGGGCCGACCAGCGCCGTCACCTCCGCCGGACGGACGACAAGATCGATACGGTCGAGAACGGTACGGCCGAAATAGGCATGGCCGACGCGCGAGAGTTCCAGCGGGTTCATCGCTTGACACCCCATGGCTGGGCCGCGCTGCGCCAGCGCTCGAACTCAGCCCGCACCGGATGGACGATGCCGTATTCCACGATGATCAACGCCGTGACGGAAATCAGGATCCAGGCCAGCGCACCGGCGACGTCGAGATTGGCACGGGTCCGCGCCAATTCACCCCCGATACCTCCGACATTCGCCAGAAGCTCGGCCATGACGGCGACCTTGAAAGCAACGCCCAGCGCAAGAACCAGCGCCGGAAAAAGATGTGCCGCAACATGGCGCAGCGACAGCGTGGTCAGGCGTTTCCAGGCATTGGCACCGAAGGCGCGTGCCATGGCGTCCAGCCCGCGGTCGCGCGATATTATCCCCTCGGCCACACCGATGAAGACGACCGGCGAGGCGGCGACGAGGATCGTGACGACCACGGTGCCGTCGGTCGAGCCGAACCAGATCATTGCCAGTACGATCCAGGCGATCGGCGGCACGCCGAGCAAAACCGTGACCAACGGCCGTGCCAGCCGGAGCGTGGCCGGCGAATAACCTGCCGCAAGGCCGACCGCCGCGCCGGCAAGCCCGGCAGCCGCAAAACCCTTGAGGGCGCGTGCCGAGGTCAGCAAGGCAATGTCCCATGTCTGCGGCCGGGAAAGCGCATCCAGCGCCGCCTGCAGGGTGGCAAGCGGCGTGGGCAGGATGAAGTCGCCATAGGCCTCATGGCCGACCTGCCAGAGTGCGGCAAGCAAGCACAATGCCGCCAAGCCGGACCAGCCCGCCCACAGGAACCGCCCGGTGCGCCCAAGCCTGTCCAGCACGCCTTGCATGGCAGCTCAGAGGTAGAAGGCGTCGTCGGGCAGGTGTCCGCCGATGATGGCGGGGTCGCTGTCGGCAAGCGTCTCGAGCATCGTCTCTATGGGCTGGCGGGCCGCGCTGGCCCGGATCGCCACCAGTTTCGAAGTGGCGATGGAAGCAGCCAGAACCGGTTCGGGAAAATCGAGCGATGGAGCTGCCTTGGCCGCGGCATCGGCAGGGTCGGCATTCACCTTTTCGGCTGCCGCCTCAAGCACGGCCTGCAAGCCATCCGCCAGATCCGGATGGGCTTCGGTGAGCGCATTCGTCAGGGCCAGGCCCGCCTGGGGCAGCACCGGCTCCTTGCCGGTCACCTCGCCCCATACGGCCTGCACGTCAATCACGCGCTTTATGTCCTTGCCTGCCAGCTTGGCCATCATTGTCGCTGCCGTGCAGGCAGGCTCCGGCGCCAATACGGCATCGACGCGGCCGGCGAGCAGCATCTGCATGGCCTCGATAGGGCTCCCGACATTCTCGATTACAATGTCCTTGCCCGGCGCCATCTCGTAATGGGCAAGCAACCGGGCGACCACGAGATCAGGCATGTCGTTGCGGAAGGGAACCGCCAATGTCTTGCCCTTCAGCGCAGGGAAGCCGTCGATGCTCGCGTCCTCGGACACGATGTAGATCAGCCCCTTCGTCATGATGTTGAGCAGTCTGACCTTCATGCCCCGGTTGTAGAGATTTGCCGCCACCTGCACGGGCAGCACCAGCGCGCCCATGGTGCCGGAGGTGAGGCCGGCGCGCATCTCGTCGGGATTGCGCCAGACCTTGAAGTCGACCTTTCCGGCAAGCGAGCCGAGCGCACCGGAAGCCACGGCCTGGGCCAACACGATCGAGGGACCTGCAGGAGGGCCGTAAAGAACGAGTTGCTCGAGTGCGGCCGCGCGCGCCGGGCCTGTGAACCACGACAAGGTGGGAGCAGCGAGGCCCGCGCCGATGCCGGCCAACGCGGTGCGGCGGTTGAGTGTAGGCAGAGCGGCGGCGTTGTCCATGATGATCTCCGAAACGGGCGGCGGGGCGGGATGCCTTTTGCGCCAGTGTCCCGTGATTTAAAGCGGATTATTTTACTCCACTTTGTGAAATCGCAAAGAACAATGGCAATTTTCGTGGTTCGGCTGCCCGCAGCGGCCGTTTTGAAGATCTGCTCGCGTCGCTCGTTATGTTCGTTCGGCCAACCCGCCGGAGGAACCGTCTTCATCGGACAGATCCACAAGGGCTCGCATCAGGCGCGCTCCTTCCTGCGCCGTTTCCGCCATGCTTTCGAACAGCATCGCCACGTCGATATAGGCGCTGCGATCGCTCTCCGATGCCGTCAAGTCGTCCAGGTCGTTGAGAAACAGCAACGCGATTTCGAGCTTTTCGCGCTGCGTACGCGCGTTGGCGAGGCAGGCACGCGCGTCCTGCAATCGTTCGCGCTTTTCAAACCTGGCCAGCACCTCGTCGAGCTGCGGGCGGCAACCGCAATCGAGATGCGCATTGTCCAGCGCCGCACTCAGCCTGTTCAGGAGATCGACATTGCTTGGTGCGCGGTCGTGATGGCCGCAATTACTGATGTTGAGCATAGCTTCTGATCCTTGGTTCGAACAGCAATTCGGCAGAAGTAGGCTTGGCCGTGTCCTGTACACGCGCGTTACCTTACAAAAATTCAGGCTGCGGCAACTTGATCCCCAACAAACACTGCAGCGATGCCATGACGCCGCTGGCGGGCAAAAATCGGTAGGCGGTCCGCAATCGGCATGCCGGTATCGGAGTGCTGGTACGAGACCAACCTCCAGTTCGGGCCGCGATTTAGCTTGATCCTACGCAAAGAGATGCAGCGACCCGGGCGCTAGCATGGCCTCCGCTATTGACAGAGGAAGCAACGTGTCCGGTTCGACCCTGCACAAATATGCCGAGGCGCGGCTGCCGCGTTACACGAGCTATCCCACTGCCCCGCACTTTTCCGATGCCATCAATTCCGGAACCTATGGCGACTGGCTGGCGGCGCTGCCGCCGGACGAGCCGGCCTCGCTTTATCTTCACGTCCCGTTCTGCCGCTCGATGTGCTGGTATTGCGGTTGCCACACCACCATCACGAGGCAGGATCAGCCGATCCTTGCCTATCTCGACGGATTGAAGGCGGAAATCGAACTGGTGGCGGATCGCGCGCCGGCTCCGCTTGCGATCGGCGAAGTGCATTTCGGCGGTGGCACACCCACCATCGTCGAGCCGGAAGAATTCGCCGCCCTGATCGATCTGCTCAAGGCGCGCTTTGTTTTTAGCGATAGCACATCCATTGCGGTCGAGGTCGATCCACGCACCCTGACGGCCGATATGGCATCGACGCTTGGAGCATGCGATGTGCGGCGGGCGAGCCTGGGCGTGCAAAGCCTCGACCACAAGGTCCAGGAAGCGATCAATCGCATACAGAGCGAGGAACAGACGGCTACGGCCGTCCAGCATCTACGCGCCGCCGGTGTCGACAGCGTCAATTTCGATCTGATCTACGGCCTGCCGCACCAGACCGTCGAATCCTGCCAGGACACGGCACGCAAGGCTGCGGCTATGCGTCCTGACCGGTTCGCCGTATTCGGTTATGCCCATGTCCCCTGGTTCAAGAAACACCAGCGCATGATCGACGAGGCTGCGCTGCCTGACAGTGCTGCCCGCATGGACCAGGCGGCGGCGATTGCCGACGCGCTGTTGTCGGCCGGCTACATCCAGATCGGGCTGGACCACTTCGCGCTGCCCGGTGACGAACTGGCGCATGCCTGGCAGGACAGAACGCTGCGCCGGAATTTCCAGGGCTACACCACCGACAATTGCCGGTCGCTGATCGGTTTCGGGGCCTCTGCCATCGGCCGGAGCCATGAGGGCTATGTGCAGAATGAAGTCGCGCTTGGGCTCTATGCCCGCCACGTGGCGTCGGGTCGGCTCGCAACGGCAAAGGGCTACCGCCTGACCGCGGAGGACCGCCTGCGGGCGGAGATCATCGAGCGGCTGATGTGCTATTTCGAAGCCGATATCCCGGCGATCTGCGCCCGTCACGGCTACGACATCGCAGCGATCCTCGATTGCGCCAGGGCGCTGTCCGATCTGGTTCACGACGGCCTGGTCGAACTCAAGAGGGGCGTCGTGCGCGTGAACGAGAAACATCGCTTCGTCATCCGCTCGGTGGCAGCCGCCTTCGACGCCTATCTCACGCAATCGCCGCGCCTGCACGGCAAAGCCACCTGACGCCTTTCTGCCTTAATGGCGACAGCGATTCCCGCTCGTTATCAGCTGGGTGGGCAACCTATCCGCAGCCCGGGGCACTTGAAGGCCATCAGGCGCTCGCGCCCGGCAAATTCCACAAGCCGGGAGACATCACCGACCGAGACGGTATTCTGGTTGGTCTTCACCCCCAGGACGTGTAGCCTCTGGAACGCGCGTGACAGGCTTTCGGGTTTCATGCCCAGCCGCCCTGCAATGAGCAGCTTTTCGTAGGGCAGTGTGATGGTGCACGCGCCTCGCTCATTCGGCGCGAGCTCGACGAGGAAGCTTGCCAGTCTTTGCGGACCGGTGCGCGCCTTCAACTCCTCGATCTGGTCGACAAGCTTCTTGAGGTGAAGCGAAGTCGAAGCCAGCATGGCAAGGCCTATCTCGGGGCTTGACTGAACGAGCTCCAGGACCCCGCGCGTCGGTATTGCAAGTATCCGTGCATCGGTGACCATTTCGCCGCTGACGGGATAATTGCCGCCGACGAGACACGGCACCTCAGCCAGGCAGTCTCCGCGCGTGAACACGCCGACCACTGCCTCGTCGCCGGCTGGCGTCATGCGGAACAGCTTCACCCACCCTTCCAGCAGAAGATAGAAGGCAGTTGCCGGCTCGTCCTGCTCGAACAGCATCGAGCGCCGTGCGCGCTCCTGCAGTTCCGACTGTGCCAGCAGGACGTCGAGCGCTTCAGGAGGCAAGGCCGAGAACATCGGCGCGGACTCGATCACCTCACGGTCGCAAGGATCGATGCCTGTTTTTCTCATCGTCCCATCCTTTTGGGGCAGAAAATCACAGTCGACATCGGAAAACTTTGCGCGAGCGCAATCCGGCGGCATTCGCCGGCGCCCCTGACGGAGGATGCTTGACTTCGGTCAAGTGGTCCCGTCAGCGCCGTCTGATACATCGATCCGAAAGTTTCCTTTTTGGAGCAATGCAATGAGCGACCATCCGGAACCGGAACCACGGCAGGAAAGAGTTCCCGCAATGCAGCAGCTTCTGGACAATCCGTTCCTGCTGCTCTTCATCGGGATCACCATTCCGACCGTCCTCTACATCGTCTGGGGTGTGATGGAGATCGCTTCCATCCCGGTTGCACCCTGATCACCATCGGAGGATTGAGGCATGGCAATCTCACCACCCCAAAACCGACTCTGGTGGAACGAACCGATCGCACGGGTCGAAATCGGCTGGATCGTCGTCGCCTTCCTCTGGGGGCTGTTCATGTTCTTCTTCATGATCGCCTGGCACTTCATCGGCGGGCAGAACCTGTCCACCGAGACCTACCGGATCACGCCGGCGGCCTATGAGCAGAAGGTCGTCGACTTCGCCGAGAAATACCAGGTCGGCGAGGAGACGGGCGTGCCGGTGGTGCGCCCACCGGTCGGTGAGGATGTCTACATTCTGGCCAGGCTCTGGGAATGGTGGCCGCTGCTCGAATTGAAGAAGGGGCAGAGCTACCGCATCCACCTGTCCTCGGTCGACTGGCAGCACGGCTTCTCGCTGCAGCCGGTCAACATCAATATCTCCGTCCATCCCGGCTACGAGCAGATCATCACGCTCACTCCGACCGAGGTGGGCGATTTCGGTATCGCCTGCAACGAATATTGCGGCATCGGGCATCATCTGATGACCGGCCGCATTCGTGTCGTCGAATAGAGCGGAGGGGATCATGACCGCCATAGACGCCTCCCATTCCGGATTGTCGGCGGCAAGTGCCGCTTTCCGCACCTGTCGCTTCACCGGGCTCAAGGTCGACATCGCCGCGCAGCGATTGATCATGGCCAATGCGGTGGCGGCCGTCGTCTTCCTCGCCGTCGGTGGCCTGATGGGGTTGCTGGTCGCGCTGACCCGCTGGCCGGCGGTGCACCTCCTGCCCTCGGAGTGGTTCTATCTCGTGCTTACCGGGCACGGCGCTAATGTTCTGCTGTTCTGGATCATCTTCTTCGAGATCGCGATCCTCTATTTTGCCTCCGCCATACTGCTCGGCTCGCGCATCGCGGCGCCGAAGACTGCCTGGGCCGCCTTCGTGCTCATGGTGGTGGGAGCCATCATGACGAACGTCGCCGTCTTCCAGGGCGATTCCAGCGTCATGTTCACCTCCTATCCGCCGATGCAGGCTTCACCGCATTTCTATCTCGGCCTGATCATATTCGCGGTCGGGGCGCTGATCGGCGTCGGCATCTTCTTCGCCACGCTGGTGGTCGCCCATGGCGAGCGAACCTATGAGGGATCGATCCCGCTGGTGACCTTCGGTGCGCTGACGGCGGCCATCATCGCCGTCTTCACGCTCGCCTCCGGCGCCATTATCCTCGTGCCCACCTGGCTGTGGTCGCTGGGCCTTGTCGCCGAGATCGACCCCTTGATGTACAAGGTCGTGTGGTGGGGGATGGGTCATTCCTCCCAGCAGATCAACGTCGCCGCGCATGTGTCGGTGTGGTACGCGATCGGCGCACTCACCATCGGCGCCAAGCCGCTGTCGGAGAAGGTGAGCCGCACGGCCTTCCTGCTCTACATCCTGTTCCTCCAGCTTGCCTCGGCACACCATTTGCTCGCCGATCCGGGCATGAGCGCCACCTGGAAGATCGTCAACACCTCCTACCTGATGTACCTGGCCGTGCTCGGCTCGCTAATCCACGGATTGACCGTGCCCGGCGCGCTGGAAGCCGCGCAGCGGCGCAACGGCTACACCAAGGGCGCCTTCGAATGGCTGCGCAAGGCGCCGTGGGGCAATCCTGCCTTCTCCGGCATGTTCCTGTCGCTGGTCATGTTCGGCTTCATCGGCGGTATCTCGGGCGTGGTGCTCGGTACCGAGCAGCTCAACCTGCTGATGCACAACACCATCTACGTGCCGGGCCATTTCCACGGTACGGTGGTGGCCGGCACCACGCTCGCCTTCATGGCCATGACCTACTATGTACTGCCGCTCATCTTCCAACGCGACGTCATCTGGCCGAAGCTGGCGCGCTGGCAGCCCTACCTGTTCGGCATCGGCGCCGGCGGCATCTCGCTGTTCATGATGGGGGCGGGCACGCTCGGCGTGCCGCGCCGGCACTGGGACATCACGCTGACCGATGCGATGCACCCGTTCGACCTGCCTTCCGGCGGCTTCCTGATGATGGGACTGAACGGGCTTGCGGCGGTGATCGCGGCGGCCGGCGGCATCCTCTACATCCTGATTACGGTCGGCACCGTGCTGTGGGGCAAGCGCCTCGACAAGGGCGAAGCGCCGCTGACCTTCCCGCTGCACAAGCAGGCGGCGACCGTTGCCGAATATGGCAGCCATGCGACTGTGAAGCTGCCCGGCACCATCATCCTGGTCTCGGTCTTCTTCCTGTCCTTCGTGCTCTACTACTTCGTCAACTGGAAGTACCTGTCGGAAATCTGGTTGATGCGCTGACAGGACCCGGAGGAACAAGCGATGCTCGCCGCCGCACGGATCGTCGTCACTCTGCTGAAGCTCAGGATCGGCCTGGCAATAGCAGCGAGCGCGCTTGCCGGTCTTGCCGCCACCACCGGCGATCCGGTATCGGCCGGCCGGATTGCCGCGCTCATTCTTGCGGTGCTGGGCGCGGCAGGGGCGGCAGGCGCGTTCAACCACTATTACGAACGCGACAGCGACCGGTTGATGGCGCGCACGGCGGGGCGCCCCTTTGCCAGCGGGCAGCTCAAGCCCGGACTTGTCTGGCCGGTGACGTTTTCCGCACTGCTCGGCGCCTCGATCCTGCTTGCCTGGGCGTCGGCCGGCACGGTTGCTGCGCTCTATGTGTTTCTCGGCGCGGTCACCTATGGCCTTGTCTACACCGTGTGGCTGAAGCGACAAACGGCGTGGAACATCGTCGTCGGAGGGCTTGCCGGTTCGTTTGCCGTGCTCGCCGGCGCCGCCGCGATCGACCCGCAACCGCAATGGGTGCCAGGCATTCTGGCCGTCGTTTTGTTCCTGTGGACGCCGCCGCATTTCTGGAGCCTCGCCGCGGCCAAGGCCGACGATTATTCCGCCGCCGGTGTGCCGATGCTGCCGGTGATCGCGCCCGAGCGCGAATGGACACTTGCCATCCTGAGCTATCCGGGGGCGCTTGGAGCGCTGTCGCTAGTGCCGCTCTTCTTCGGAATGAGCTGGATATACGGGGTGTTCGCGGCGGCCGGCGGCGGCTGGTTCCTGTGGAAGAGCTGGAAACTCCACCGCGCCCCGTCGCGCAAGGCGGCGATGGCGAACTTCCTGGCCTCGCTGGTGCAACTCCTGCTGCTGGTCAGCGGCATCTTCCTTTCGGCGCTTGTGGGGTGAATGCAATGCCCCTGCGTGCGCTGGGTTTCGTGGGCCTGTTCCTTGCTCTTGTCGCGAGCGGCTCCGTTGCGCTGGCCAGTCGTGTCGACCCGACGGAGGCGCTCGAACGGAGCGAGGCGGCAATCGGCGGCACCACGGGCGACCACCGCCTGCTGCGTTCCGACGGCAGCGTGATGACGCTATCGGAGTTGAAGGGCCGGCCCCTGGTGGTCAGCCTCATTTATACCAGTTGCAGCACGGTCTGCCCGACCGGAACCGAGACGCTGAAAGTCTCCGTCGCGAAGGCGCGCAAGGCGCTGGGCGGCGAGGCCTTCCAGGTGCTTACCCTCGGCTTCGATACGCGCAACGACACGCCGCAGCGCATGCGGGCCTTTGCGATAGACCACAGCATCGACGGCGATCCGCTCTGGCATGTGGCGAGCGCCACGCCTGCGGTGCTGAGCGCCCTGCTGGACGAGGTGGGCTTCAGCTATGCCGGTGCGGCCGGCGGCTTCGAGCATGTGGCGCAGACCACGATCCTCGATGCCGAGGGCCGCGTCTACCGCCAGGTCTATGGCGACGACTTCCCGCTTCCAGTCTTCATCGAGCCGTTGAAGGAACTGGTTTTCGGCACCACCGCCGCCGCCTTCACGCCGGCCGCGCTTGCCGACCGGCTGCGCTTCCTGTGCACCGTCTACGATCCCAAATCGGGCCGCTACCGCACCGATTACGGCATCTATATGGGCATGGGCGCCGGTGCCCTATCGCTGGTGCTGATGGCGTGGGTGATCGTGCGCCTATGGCTCGGCAGCCGCCGGGCCGAACGGGCGAGGGTCTGACCGTGGCCGCCGCAGGTGAAAGGGGCCGGGCGAACGACTGGCCGCTGCTGCGCCACGTCAAGGCCGGCCTGCGCCGCATTTTCGATCTCCTCGAACGCGGCGCGGAGCGGCTGTTCTCGCCGGCGCTCAATCCGCTGGCGCAACTCGGCGCGCTCTCCTTCTTCCTGTTCTGGATCGTCGCGGTCAGCGGCGTCTACCTCTTCATCTTCTTCGACACCGGCATCGTCGATGCCTATTCCTCCGTCGCCTGGATCAGCGGTCCGCATTGGTATCATGCCGGCGTGATGCGCAGCTTCCACCGCTATGCCTCCGACCTGATGGTGGTGAGCGTGGCGGTGCATCTGCTCAGGGAATTCTCGCTCGACCGCTATCGTGGCACGCGCTGGTTCTCCTGGTTCACCGGCATCCCGTTGATCTGGCTCCTCTACATCTCCGGCATCACCGGCTACTGGCTGGTGTGGGACATGCTGGCGCAATATGTGGCGGTGGTGTCGGCGAAGCTGCTCGACGTCTTCCCCATCTTCGGCGAGCCGCTGGCGCGCAACTTCCTGACGCCGGAGCATCTGTCGAGCCGCTTCTTCTCGCTGCTGGTGTTCCTGCACATCGCCGTGCCGCTCATCCTTCTGCTCGGCATGTGGATCCACATCCAGCGCATTTCGCGGCCCAGGGTGAATCCGCCGAGGCTGCTCGCCGCGCTGATTCTTGTGGCGCTGCTTGCGATTTCGCTGTGGAAGCCGGCGCTGAGCCAGGGGCCGGCCGACCTGACGCGCGTGCCCGCCGAGGTCGGGCTCGACTGGTTCTTCCTGCCGCTCTATCCGCTGGCCGAGGCGTGGGGCGAATGGAGCCTTTGGGGGCTGCTTGTCGGCGTCTCGGTCATGCTCGCTGTCATGCCGTGGCTGCCACCCTTCCGCCGTGCGCCGGTCGCCGAAGTCGATCTGCCCAACTGCAACGGATGCAATCGCTGCGTGGAGGATTGCCCCTACGAGGCGATCCGGCTGGTGCCGCGCACCGACGGCGAGCCGTTCCCACACCAGGCGGAGGTCAATGCGGATCTCTGCGTTTCCTGCGGCATCTGCATGGGCGCGTGCCCGTCCTCGACGCCGTTCCGCCGCCAGCAGGACCTGAAGACCGGCATCGACCTGCCCGGGCAGCCGCTTCGCGACGTGCGCGAGAGCGTGGTGGCCGCCTCGGCCGAGCTGAAGGGAACCCACCGCGTGCTGGTGCTTGCCTGCGAGCATGGGGCCGGCGGCGGCGATATGGGGGGCGTCGTCACCTTCCCTTGCGTGGCGATGGTGCCGCCCTCACTGATCGACTTCATCCTGAGCAAGGAGCTTGCCGAGGGCGTGGTCGTGGCGGGGTGCAGCGAAAGCACCTGCTACAACCGGCTTGGTGTCGAATGGACGAAGCAGCGCTTCGCGGATGAGCGCGACCCTTATCTGCGCAAGCGCGTCCCGCGTGAGCGGCTCGCCACCATCTGGGCCTCGCCCTTCGAGAGCGGGCGCTACGAGGCGGAGAAGGCAGCATTTGCCGCCCGGCTCGAAACGCTGGAAAAGGCCGCACAGGGAGCGGCGACAGAGGGAGAAAGCGACACCCGCCTGGAGGTGGAGGCATGAAGGAGGCGCTGAAGATGCCCCTGCGCTTCGCCGTGCTGGCGCTCGTCTTCATGGGCGTGGCGGCCCTGTCGAACCGTCCTCTCTATCGCAGCCTGCCTGAAGGCACCGGCGTGCTGACACTGTCTTTCAGCCACGGTGCCGACCGCCGCGCCGCCTGCCGCAAGGCAACGCCGGAGGAACTGGCGAAGTTGCCGCCCAATATGCGCCGGCCGGAGATCTGCCCGCGCGACCGGCCGCCGATCCGGGTCGAATTCGACATCGACGACAGGCGGATGTTCGAGGCCGAGGTGCCGCCTTCCGGTATCGCAAGTGACGGGCCTTCGCGTGTGCACCAGCGCTTCGTGCTGCCCGCCGGACAATACGAAGTTGCCGTGCGCATGAGTGAGCGGCCGGACGGCGATTTTACCTGGCATGACGAGAGGACCGTCCGGATCGATCCCGCGGATAATCGGGTGATCGATTTTCGTGCGAATGCCGGCGGCTTCGTGTTTCACTGACTAAAGGAGCGTCCCATGGCCTTGATCGAATGGAAGAGCCACTACAGCGTCGGCGTCGAGGCGGTCGACCATGAGCATCGCGAGCTGATCGACCTCATCAACGAACTCCACGAAAGTCTGGTCGCCGGCGCCGCGCAACCCGACGTGACGGCCTTTTTGGGCGAGATATTTCGCGGCATCTCGGCGCATTTCGCGCTTGAGGAAAGGTTCATGCGCGAGCACCGCTATGACCAATTCGACCAGCACAAGCAGGCGCACGAGCAGCTTCTGGAGGATATCCGCGATATCATGGATGGCTACGAGGCCGATCCCGAGGGAGCGTCGCGCCAGCTTTCACAGCGCCTGGACGACTGGTTCACGCTGCATTTCAAGACGCATGACGCACGCCTGCACCATCGTCTAGGCACCCACGATCACTAAAGCAGGACCGGATAAGATGATGGCTCCGAGCCAGCGGTTGGAACGATCGTGCGTGCAGGCTAGCCGCCAATCGTGAGCGAGGTTCTGGCGGCAAGGTGCAGGTTCTTGTGCCAGGCCGTCTGGATGCGTGCCTCGATGACCTGAAGTGCCATCCGGTGGGCGCGGGCGACGTCGAAATCTCCCTGGCGATGGGCGAATTGCAGCCAGAAGCCGTAAGACAGGCAGACGATGGTTTCGGCGATGTCGTCGGCTTCTTCCTTGGAGACGAGGTCTTTCAGCGACTTGGTCAGATATTTGCGCAATTGATAGTCGCAGATGCGTTGCATGCGGTCGAAGGCTGCATCGTAAGGCACGCGGCTCCAGAAATAGAGCCATGCCGAAACGGCCGTAGGAGACACCTGCGAGGGCGCGAAATTGCCATCCACGATCGCGACGATCTCGTCGATCGTGCTGGTGGCCTGCTTGCGCCGGTCACGGACCTCCCGCAGCAGGCTGCCGACCAGATCCGACATGGTGTCGGCGATCAGGGCCTCCTTGGTTCCGAAGTAGTGGGTTATGATACTGGTCGCGACGCCGGCTTCCGTTGCGATCTTCTTGAGGGTCAGGGCGTCGATGCCGTCACGATGCAAGACGAGGTAGGTGGCGTCGATCAACTGCCTTCGGCGAATGGGCGCCATGCCCAATTTTGGCATTTCGGATATTCCTCACACGCTATCAGGTTGCGACGGCATTTTGCGTCGCTTGATGAAGCATAGAGGCCGCAGGGCGCCTATGCTGCGACACATACATAGGCAATATCCGGTTCGGGCGATAGCTCCAGTGCCGGCCGCTATCTTGGGCATCCCGCCGAATGGCTAAGCGGACCGCGTGGCATGCGCGATCCGCTGTCAGGAAGGGGGCATCGATCCGGGTGAAGCCGGACTATGCCGTTTATGTCATTCGGCCGCGTCCTGGACCGGGATGTTCGCCTCGAGTCCGCGTGGGATCTTCTTTTCCTTGTCGTAAAGCGGCATATCGTCAAGAACGGCGGAATGCGACTTGCCGTCCCGGCACAGCACTTCGACCGCAGTGCCCGCACTCATGGAACTGTCGAGGCGAACGATGGCGACGCCCTGCTTGAGATATGGCGACCAAGCGCCGGCCGTCACATGGCCAACCTGCTTGCCCGCGATCGAAACGGCGCCGAGGCGAAGGGGCTCGCCGCCCGGGCACTTGAGGCCAACGATCCGGTTGGAGCCGGTGGCCCCGGCCAGTGCCGCCTTTCCGATGAAATCCTCCTTGGAGAGATCGACGAATGCGCCGAGACCAGCCTCGAACGGGGTCATGGTCTCGTCCATGTCCGATCCGTTGTTCAGGATGCCGCCTTCGATCCGGCGGATATCCATGCTGTCGAGCGCGCATATCTCCATGCCGTGGGGCTTGCCGGCAGCAAGGAAACGTTCCCACATGGCGGCGCCGTCGAATTTGCCGCCATTGGGGAGGGTGTAGATCTCGAAGCCCATTTCGTTCGTCCACCCCGTGCGCGACAGGATCACGGGCTGCCCGCCGATGGTAGCCCTGGCGACAGAGAAGTATTTGAACTCCGCCGGCACGCCGGTGTCGCTCAGCTTGGCCAGGATTTCCAGCGAGGCCGGGCCCTGGATCTGGGTGACCCAGGAATCCGGGTCGGAGATCTCGACGTCGAGATCCTGCGAATGAGCGATGAACCAGGAGAACACCGGCCCGTCGGCCTGGACATACCAGTAGGTGTCCTCTTCGAGGCGCATCAGCACGCCGTCGCACAGGATCGTGCCATTGGGGTAGCACAGCAGGCCGTAGCCGGCGCGACCAGGCTTCAGCTTGGCGCAGTCGCGGGTAAAGACGCGGTTGCAGAACTTGGCGGCATCGGGCCCCTTGATCTGGATCGGGCGCTCGCCGGTGTCGAACAGGCCCGCCCGGGTGCGCAACGCCCAGTAACCGTCAAAGCGATCGATCTTCTGCGATACCGGCATCAGGCGGTTGTTGTAGACACAATACTTGGCGCCGTTGGCTATGTGAAAGGGTGAATAGGGACCGCGAATGGTACCGTAGTCCCAGCCCGGCTCCTTATGGGCCGAGACAACGAGACGCGTGAGGTTGGCTGTCATGTGGGTCCTCCTTTGACGATGTGTTGAGTGAAGACCGGATGCGGAAGATCAGAGGGCTTCCGCAAATTCCGGTCTTGCATGTGTGGCGCTTTTCGACTGCAAGGTGCGCAGCCATTCGGCTGTCCGCTCGAAGCTGCCGAATGGATAGACATGAACCGAACGGAATATGGGGCGCCCGGCCTTGTGTGCGCCCTCGGCCAGTTCGAGCAGCATGTTTTCGGGAGAAAATGCTGTGGCGAGCCGGAAGGCGCGTCCGGCATGGCGGGTCAGCATGCCGAGCGAGGTCCCCACCCCGCAGTCCTTGGCAAAGCGCATGAGCGTCGTCATCTTGGCGAGCCCCGGCAAACCGACATCTACGGCCATCCCCGGTACGATCTTTTCAACGAAATCGGCATGCCAGGCGAAGAGCTTGTCTGTGTCGAACAGGAACTGCGTGGTGAGCGACACCTCCAGGCCTGCTTTCGCGGCGTATTCGCACTTTTCAATCAGTGCTTTGCGCAATTCCTCATCGCCTACCACCGGATGCCCTTCGGGATGTCCGGCAAGCCCGACCCCCTTAATGCCGTGGTCCTCCAGCATGCCGGTCTTGAGCACGTCGAGCGAAGCAGCGTAGGGACCAGCGGGGTGCGAAGTATCGCCACCGACCAGCAGCACCTGCTTGACGGCTGCACGCAGACTCAGCGCAGCGAGGAAATTTCTGAGTTCGTCATGGCTCTCAAAGCGGCGTGCCGGAATGTGGGGAACCGGAACCATGCCTTGATTGTGAAGCTTCTCGGCAGCATCGACGATTTCGCCGACCGATCCGGATGTAAAGGCGACGTAGACATGCGTGCCTATGGGAAGATGAAGCGTCAGATCATCAAACTTCGTCGTGTCTTTCGGCAATGCTTCTATAGAAAAATTTTTGACGAGACTGGAAATAACCCCGTCCAAATCTCCTCGGCCAATCGATAAATTCATTCCATTCCCTCCCGTTCACGCAAGGCGCCAATCGTTTAGGTTGCGAGCTTTTCGATCGATTTGCTGATTTTAGTAGTATGGCTATACGATAATGGCAAGCCTATTTTTAATAGGATCTGCCGGTCCCTCCGTCTGGGATTTAGCTACCGGGGGATGGTCGCTCACGGGGCGTGGGGTCTAAAAGAAATAAAAATATCTCTTATTATCAACATATTATAAGAGTAAGGCCTAGCTATAAACCTGAGCTGCTCAACCCAATTGGCCTCGACAACGCCAGAAATAACCACGCTCAGGGCTAGAGGTTTATTTCGGTTCGGCTATGCAGGATTTTGCCAAATCGCTTGATTTTATCGTACAATGAAACTAATATGTACGATGTCCGTTGCTTATTGATGACGATCGGAAGGGAGGGAGTCTTCCAAAGTCGATAATCAGCAAAACAGAGAAATCGCCTCTGATTTCTCTGTTGGATGACTGCGCCTTCAATGTTCCCAAGAAACACCGTGCGCGAGGGGAAAAAATGGAACTCGTTGAGAATGAAACGATTGTCGACAGCAACTTGGATCGCAGGATCGATTTGCTGGCGTTGGAACCTGCAGGAGAGGGCCTGACGGCTTTCGACTTCAAGATGCTCCTGCTGACAGGGATTGTCGCGCCCACGCTGCTTCTGCTGTGGGGGTGGGCATGAGCGGGGCGAACACCGACCGGTCGATCGACCAGTCCATCGGCAGCTGGCCGGTTCCGCTGAAGATGCGCACCTGGAGCGGCCTGCACGCCGGCGCCGTCACGGTCGCGGCCTGCGTGGCCACATGGTCCTTCGTCGTCGGCGGTTTCACCGCCTACTATGTCGACGCACGCGCGGGAACCGCGGCGATGCTGGCGGGAGGGCTGATCTCGCAGTTCCTCATCAGCCTCTCCCAGATACCCCCGGTCACCAAATACGGCCTCGAGACGGTCTCCACCACCAAGCCGCAGCTCGGCATACGCGGCTCCGCCTTCGCCCTGTTCATCCAGTACATGACCACCATCGGCTGGAACTGCGTCCTCCTCATCTTCCTGGGGCGTGCCTTCTCCTCCACCCTGCTCCAGCTCGGCCTGATAACCGCCGACATGCAGCCGGGCATGGCCACCGTCGCCTCCGTGCTCGCCACGGTCGGCGTCTGGATGCTGCTGCTGCTTGGGGCGAGGGGGCTCAAATATACCGGCGTGGTATCGGTGGTCTGTATCCTGGGGATCGGCGCGTGGATGTATGTGATGCTGCTGAAGACCTACGGCGTAGCGGCCATTTCCGAGGCGCAGCCGATCTCGCCCCTGCCGCAGGGACGCCTGATGAACTACGCCGTCGCGCTCGAGGTGCTTTTGGTCTCCACGCTCGGCTGGTGGGCCTATATGGGCAGCATCTTCCGGCTGGTTAACAAGGCCGGCAAGGCGATCTTCCCCTCGATGCTCTCGCTCGGCCTGGGCTGGGCGGCGGTCGGGCTGATCGGCCTCTATGCGGGGCTCGTGGTCGGCGAGGCCGATCCGACGGTATGGATCATCAAAGTGGCAGGCCCTGCCGCCGGCGTGGCCGTGCTCCTGTTCGTGATCCTGTCCAATTTCGGCTCGGCGCTGGTCGGCGCCCATGCCGCCACGCTGGGCGTCGGCCAGATACCCTTCGTCGACAGGACCATTCCCTGGCCCTTGAAGACGCTTCTCGTGCTCAGCCCCATGTTCGTGATGGAGATATTCTTCGCCGCCGCCTTCTACGACAACATCGGCACCTTCATGGCCTTCATCGGCATCTTCATCGCGCCGATGGTGGGCGTGCAGATCGCCGATTGGTTCGCTCTCAAACGCATCGATCGGCTGCACATGCCCTCGCTCTTCCGGCACGACGAGCGGTCCTGCTACTGGTACAAGGGCGGCGTCAACCCGCCCGGCTTTGTTGCACTCGCGCTCGGCGCTGCCACCTATGTGATGCTGCTCGATCCCGTTTCCTTCGAGCCTAACTCCAGCATCGTCCAGTACACCACAGCCTCCCTGCCATCCGTCCTCGTCGGCGGTCTCGCATACTATGTCGGCATGCGCTTTTTTGGCGATCTCAATCCCGAGAGGCGGGTAACGCGCTAAGGGCGCCGGACCGAAAACCGGTAACCGCTTTTCGGTCCGACGCTCGATCAAAGTGCTGGAGTGTCCTTCGTGCATCTGATTGGGCGCACGGCGTCCAGGTCACTCCGCGTCATTCGGCAACTGCGTGCCTATCCCTAGTGGTATGCAGTTGCCGAATATCAGGATGCAGGCTGTTTTCCAAAGGAAACTACCGCCCGAACTGGGCGAACAACGTGGAGATTTGGTCTGCGGGAACATTGGCGAGCGCCTGATTGCCGAGGCGGCTGCGGTGCCGGCGCAATTGCAGAGCGCAGATGCCAGGATGATTGCGCAGTTGCGGTTGGGGCTGATCGACTCGCTTTCCGATCCGCTTGTTCCCCTGCTGATAAAGGCACTGCGCGATCGGGTCGGGGCGATTTCGATTGCAACCGGCTTCATGGAACCGCTGCGTCAGCGCGTGCTGAAGCGAGAGCTCGATGCCGTCATCTCCGCGGATCCCTTCGACGACCTGGACGGGTTCGAACGGTTCGAACTGTTTCAGGAACAGTTCGTCGTGCTGGCGTCCAGGGGAGAGCCGGCTTTTGGCGACGAGAGCGAGTTTCGCGATTTCGCGACGCGCTTTCCCATGATCCGCTCCGGTGCCTCCACCGGCATTGCACAGCGGGTTGAGCAACATTTTCGGCGGATCAGGCTGGAAGTTTCCCAGGCCTTCTCCTGCGATACGATCGAATCCATCGTCAGCCTCGTCGCCTCGGGGGTCGGATGGTCCATCCTGACGCCGGTTTGCGTACGCAAATGCATTACGTCGGCCCCGGCCCTCCAAATCCTGGAATTGCCGGGCGCCAAATTCTCGCGAAGGATCTACCTGATCGTCCGGCGTGAGGAATTGGGCAGCTTTGCCAGGCAGCTTGCGCAAATCTGCAGGCGTGCCGTTCAAAAGAGCTATTTGCCTCCGCTTGTTGCGGTCGCGCCCTGGATGGCCTCTGCGATAACCGTATCCCAGAATTGATTGCCACACTGCCAGGGCGTGCCGCGCGCCCGCCACGCGACGGAGTCATTCTCGCCGCGGAACTGTTCAGCGTGACAGTGCGTACAATTCTTCCCGGAGCAGATCGAAGCCGGTCGATAGCAGGCGAACCATCGCCTCACGGGATTTGAAGGCGGCGTGGGAGGTCAGCGTCACATTGTCGAGTGTGGTGAGCGGATGATCGCGCGGCAGCGGCTCCTGCTCGAAAACATCGAGGGCAGCATGCGCGATCCGACCCTGCCGCAGCAGATCGACCAGTGCCGCTTCGTCGATGAGCGCGCCGCGTGCGACGTTCACCAGAATGGCGTCCGGGCGCATCTTCTCGAGTTTTCCCCGGCTGAGCAGGCCGTTTGTCTGGTCGTTGAGGGCGAGGTGGAGCGAGACGACATGCGCGGTTTCGAGCAGATCGTCCAGGGAGACCTGCTTGCAGGGCAGATCGGCAGGAACGCCGCTACGGTTCCACGCAACCACCTCCATACCGAAGGCAGCGGCCAGCCGGATGAGTTCGCGCCCGATGCCGCCAGTGCCGATCACGCCAAGCCGCTTGCCGGCAAGCTCGATGCCAACCGGGGCAATCCATTCCCTGCGCCGAATTTCGCGATCCATTTTGGCGATGCTGCGCGCGCCGGCCAGCATCAGCGCGAAGGCGTGCTCGGCGATGGTGCGGTCACCATAGCCCCGGACAGTCCGCACGCTGATGCCCAGCCGTTCGGCGGCGGCGAGGTCGATATAGGTCGAAGCGCCCGTGCCGAGGAAGACGATGGTGCGTAGTGCGGTGCTGCGCGTCAGCAGCGTCTCGTCCATGATGGTATGGCCATTGAGCACGCCAACAGCGCCTTCTATCATCGCGGTCAATTTCGCGGGGTCGGGATCACCGACATGGATGGCAAGGCCGGGAACCTTCGAGAGAATGGCCGGTGTAAGGACTGACTGCCCGAAATCGGTGCAATCGATGTAGACGCTTTTCATACTGTATACCTGAACTGATGGAACAAGCTGGCTTCAGTCCAGGGTGCTGATCGGCTGCTGAGGCAGGCCGAGATGCAGCCGGGCGAAGCTGTTGATGTGGTAGCGCATCTCCGCGTCCGCGACCGCCACGTCGCGGCGATGCAGCGCGCTCAAAATCCGTTTGTGCTCCACGATGGCGCGCTCTACCCAACCCGGCTTCACCACTTCGCGGCCACGAACCAGCCGAACCTTGTCATGGGTGGAGACAAGCTGGCGCAGCAGGAAGGCGTTTTGTGCCGCCGCCGCTATTGTCAGGTGGAACATGCTGTCAAGCGCGGCGAAGGTAGCCAGGTCATTACGCGACAGGGCTTCCGACTGTTCCTCGACCTGGGCGGACAGTTTCGCCATCGACTGGTCGTCGGCGCGCTCGATGCAGAGCCGCACCGCCGTGGTCTCAAGTGCCTCGCGGACCTCGTAGATATCGCGAATGTCGGCAGGGCCGAGTTCAGTCACGCGATAAAAGCGCCCGTCACGTTCGACAAGGCCCTCATCGAGAAGGTGCCGCAATGCCTCGCGGACCGGCGTGCGGCTGACGCCGTAGCGCTGGCCGAGCTCGATCTCCTGCAGCGCCGTCCCCGGCGTGAACTCCAGCGAAAGGATGTCCGCCTTCAGGTGCTCGTAAACTGTGCTGCCAAGCGCGGTTCCCGGCGCCTGGCTGCCGGCCGTTACCGCATCGATATCCAGCATAGGTGCTATTCCCTCTATTGTGTATACCCAATTATCGATCCTACCGTAAAAATCAACTATAATGCTGCTTGCATCAAATTTATTCCCCATTTATGTATACTGAAACTATGAGCGCACGCTACCGGGAGTTGGGAGGAACAAAAATGAGCCATATCGGACGATACCTTCATGCCGAGCCTATCGCTGTCGGCAGCACTGATCTCAGCCGCCGTCAATTCGGCGGCCTTCTGTTCGGCGCCGGCGCGGCCTTGGCCGGCGGTTCCCTCTTTGCCGGTATCTCGCCGGCACGCGCCGCACCCGTTCGCGGCGGGCTGCTCAAGGTCGCCCTGGCATCCCAGAGCACCAATGACAGCTTCGATTCCGCCAAGCTCCTCCATCCCGGTGACTATATCCGTTGCACAAGCCTGTTCAGCTATCTGACCCGACTTGACGAGCAGGGCAAGGCACAGCCGGAACTGGCCGAATCCTTCGAGCCGAATGCCGACGCCACCGAATGGACGCTCAAGATCCGCAAGGGGGTGAGCTTCCATGACGGCGCGCCGCTGACCATGGATGACATCATCTTCTCGATCCTGCGGCACAAGGAAGAGCGGGTCGCGTCCAACGCGAAGCCGCTTGTCCAGAACGTCAAGGAGGTCGTGGCCGACGGTTCCGACACCATCATCGTCAAGCTCGGCGAACCGGATGCCGACCTGCCGGAACTGATCGGGACTTTCCAGTTCACCATCGTCAAGAACGGCACCTATGATTTCTCCTCGCCGGTCGGGACCGGTGCTTTCAAGGTCAAGGAATTCAGTCCCGGCGTGCGCACGATCTGCGAGCGTAACGATAATTACTGGAAGGACGGCCAGCCCTATATCGACGGATTCGAGATGTTTTCGATCGTCGATCACGTGGCGCGCGCCAACGCGCTTCTGTCCGGTGATGTCCACTTGGTCATCGACCTGCGTGGCCCCAGCATCGACGAGGTGGCGAAGTCTTCCGTGGCAGATCCCTTCATCACCAACGCGCCGCGCTACACCTCGATCCAGGCGGCCGTCGATATTCCGCCGGGCGACCGGCAGGAACTCAGCCTTGCGCTGTCCTATCTCATCGACCGCGAGCGGATGATGAAGACGGTTCTGCGCGGAAACGGCGTTATCGCCAACGATCATCCGCTCATGAAGGGCTCGCCCTACTATGATGCGGCGTTGCCGCAGCGAATGCTGGACCACGACAAGGCGAAGTTCCATCTGGAAAAGGCCGGGATCGGGAACAGCCGCATCGAACTGCACGTATCGGACGCTTCCGCTTTCAGCGTGGAGATCGGCCAGTTGCTGCAGCGCGAGGCCTCCACGGTCGGTTTGAACCTTGATCTGCGGCGCGAGCCGGCGGACAGCTACTGGAGCGCGATTGCCGGCAAGCGGGCATTGTTTGCGGCAACCTTCAATCCCCGGCCTACCTATAACATGCTGCTCAATCTGGCCTGGAAGTCCGGTGCCGCCTGGAACTTCTCCCACTACAGCAATCCGGATCTCGATGCGCTGATCGACAAGGCACGGATCACGCTGGACGATGGGTTGCGGGCGGAGATCTACAGCGACATCCAGAAGACGATCCACAATTCCGGCGCGCTGATTTTGCCGAGCTTCATCAGCTTCGTCGATGGTGTGTCCAAGAAAGTACAGGGGTTGACGCCGATCCCTGTGGGCGCCCTCGGAGGCTTCAACTTCACGGATCGCGTCTGGCTGGCGGCCTGACAGCGATCCGGGCCGCATCCTCCCGTGCGGTCGGGCCATTTTCCGAGGCCCGGCCGCCACTTTCACGACAGCAGGTAAAGAAGTCCGGATGATGAAACTTGTAGGTCGGTACATGTCCCCCTTTGTGAGGCGCGTGGCGGTGACCGCCCGGCATTACGGCCTTGCCTATGAGAATGTGCCGCTTTCCACCGTGGACGGCCGCGAGGGTATCAAGGCCTATAATCCGATCACACGGGTGCCTGTCATCGAACTTGCCGACGGGACCAGGATTGTCGATTCCAGTGTCATCATCGACTATTTCGATCTGCAGATCGAACCTGAAAAGCGTCTGGTTCCTCCTGTCGGCGCCGGCCGCCTCCGCATCCTGTCACTCACCGCAATCGCGCTTGGCTCGGCCGAGAAGATGATACTCGCCTATTACGAGCAGCATCGCCGCCCCGCAGAATTCGTCTACCGCCCGTGGATCGAAGCCTGCGACGAACAGGCTTTCGATGGATTTGCCTATCTTGAGTCCGAGCTCGATGGCGCATGGCTGTCCGGCGAGAATTTTTCGCATGCCGACATCGCGGCTGCGGTGGCGCTTTCCACTCTGCGCCGGCTTGATGCGGAAGCCGGTCGGAAGGCAGGGGTACGATTCCCCCGGCTTTGTGCCCTGACCGACCGCTGCGAAGACATGGCGGCGTTTCGCAGCGTGCCGTTGCCGTGACGCCGAACTGGTCGGGAAGGTTTCGATGATACGGTTCCTGGTGCAACGCCTGCTGCTCGCGATGCTGGTGCTGTGGCTCGTATCGCTGCTGGTTTTCATCGGCTGCGAGATCTTGCCGGGCGATGTCGCCCAGCTTGCGCTGGGGCAGTTCGCCACACCGGAAAACGTCGCCGCGCTGCGTACGGAACTCGGCCTCGACCAGCCCGCGCCACAACGCTACCTGAACTGGCTGCTGGGCATGCTGCAGGGCGACTGGGGCCAGTCCATCACGACGAGGACGCCGGTGGCGGCGATGCTTGCCGAACGCACCGCCAACACTGCCCTGCTTGCAGGCGTCACCACTATGATCGCTGTGCCGCTTTCCATCGGGCTGGGCCTGCTGATGAGCCTCGGCACCGGTGGACGTCTCGACCGGGCAGGCTCGGTGGTCGTCCTTGGGCTGTCGGCCACGCCCGAATTTCTCATTGCCACGCTGGCCGTCCTGCTGCTGGCGGTCAAGCTGCACTGGTTCCCGGCCGTGGCTTATCTGACGCCGGGTGCCGGGATGTGGGAAACCGCCCAGGCGCTGTTCCTGCCTGTGGCCACGCTCGTCATCGTCGTCACCGCGCAGATCGCGCGTATGACGCGCGCCATCATCGGAAATCTCCTCGACCAGCCATTTGCCGAAATGGCGATGCTGAAGGGCGTGCCGCGCTACCGCATCGTTGGCCAGCATGCGCTCATCATGGCCGTTGGCCCGCTGGCGAACATCGTGGCGCTCAACGTCGCCTATCTGGTCAGCGGTGTCGTGGTGGTTGAGACGATCTTTGCCTATCCCGGACTTGCACGGCTGATGACCGATGCCGTCCAGGCACGGGATATGCCTGTCGTCCAGGCCTGTGCCATGCTGTTCAGCGCCGTCTATGTCGTTTTGATCCTGCTTGCCGACACACTGGCCAATGCGTTCGATCCACGCCTGTCGTCATCGGCCCCGGCCGAAGGGAACCCGTCATGAGCGCCAATCAGGACATTGCTCCGTTGCCGCGGCCCAAATTGCCGCTGGCCCTCTGGATCAGTTCGTCGATCGTCGTTCTTTGCATCTTGATAGGTCTTCTGGCCCCTTATCTGGCGCCGCACGATTCGACCGAATTCGTTTCGGACATGGCGTTCGAAGGGCCAAGCAGTAATGCCTTGCTCGGCACCGACTATCTCGGGCGTGATCTGTTCTCGCGCCTCATCGATGGAACGAGGCTCACCTTGCTCATGGCGCTCGCTGCCACCGTGCTTGCGCATGTCGTCGGCGATGCGCTGGGCTTGCTCGCTGCGGCGCGCGGTGGAGTCCTCGATACGGTGCTGAGCCGCATCGTCGACGTTTCCCTGTCTTTGCCCAAGATCATCGTCGGACTGGTGGTCGTGGCTGCGCTGGGCTCGTCCATCACCGTCATCGTCGTGGTCGCAGGCCTGGTCTATTCCGCCAGCGTATTCCGCATCGCCCGTGCATTGGGGCGCGATCTCGTGGCGCAGGATTTCGTCCAGGTCTCCAGGGCCCGGGGCGAAGGTCTCGGCTGGATATTGTTCGGTGAGATCCTGCCGCATGTGGCGCGTCCGCTGGCGGCCGATTTCGCGATCCGGATGAGCTTCGCCATCCTGTTCATGAGCAGCCTGAGTTTCCTTGGACTTGGCGTGCAGCCGCCGCTCGCCGATTGGGGCGGCCTGGTGCGGGAAAACCTGCCTGGGCTCGCCGGCGGTTCGCTGGCGCCGCTTTATCCCGCGATTGCAATCGCCCTCGTGTCGATAGCGCTGAACCTCCTGGTCGATGCGCTGGGTGAGCGCAGCGATGCGGCGGTGGTACACAAATGAACGGCTCTCCCTTGCTTCACATCGACAATCTTCTGGTCACGCCCAGCGTTGGCGGCCGGCCGGTCGTCAACGATATTTCGCTGACTGTTGCCAAGGGCGAGGTTCTGGCCCTGATCGGCGAGTCCGGTTCGGGCAAGACCACGCTGGCATTGAGCGCGCTCGGCCGGGTGCGGCCAGGTCTCATGGTGCGTCGTGGCAGCGTGCGGCTGGATGGCCGTGACATGATCTCGGCATCTCAAGGCGACCTGCGTCGCCTGCGTGGGCGCGCAGTGTCCTACATCGCCCAAAGCGCGGCCATGTCGTTCAACCAGCGCATGCGGCTCGATCGGCAGGTCACCGAGCCGGCACGCATGCATGATGCGATGCCGACAGCAGAAGCGATCCGCCGGGCCCACGAACTGTACCGGAAGCTCGACCTGCCCAATGCCGATATCATCGGTTCGCGCTATCCGCACCAGGTCTCCGGCGGCCAGTTGCAGCGCTTCATGATCGCCATGGGCCTGTTGCTCCACCCAAACCTCGTCATCTGTGACGAGCCGACCAGCGCGCTTGACGTGACCACGCAGGTCGAGGTGCTGCGGGCGCTCAAGGCCGGTATTCGTGACCACGAAACGGCCGCCCTGTTCGTCAGCCATGACCTCGCAGTGGTGGCACAGGTGGCCGACCGCATCGCTGTCCTAAAAAAGGGCGATCTGATCGAATGCGGCACGACCGCCGAGATCCTGACCAATCCGCAGCAGGCCTACACCCGCGAACTTATCGCTGCTTGCCGGCGCTGGCCCGTTTCCGCGGCTGCGCCGTCCCCTGCCAAGGCGCGGCGGGCCGGCAGCGTCCATCTCGGGGCTGACCGCATCGTTGCCGGCTTTGGTCCGGTACGAGAGGGCAAGCCGGCGGTAACGATCCTCAAGGACGTCTCGCTTGAAGTCAGGCGCGGTCAGGTGGTCGCAGTGATCGGGGAATCCGGCTCCGGCAAAAGCACGCTGGCGCGGGTGATCGCCGGCCTGCATGCGCAGGTGGGCGGCGAGGTCACGCTGGCAGGGGGCATCTTGCCCCACACCATCGGCAAGCGGTCGCGTGAGGAATTGCGGCGGGTCCAGATGGTGTTCCAGTCCGCCGATACCGCGCTCAATTCCAAGCACACCGTTGGTCGCATACTCGATCGTGTGCTGCGCTTCTTCGGGCATGTCGGGGGCGCCGAGCGGCCGGCCCGTATCGCCGAGCTTCTGGCGATGGTCCAGCTTCCGGCCGAATACGCAGACCGCCGGCCAAGCCAGCTTTCTGGCGGCGAGAAGCAGCGCGTCAATCTCGCCCGCGCGCTTGCGGCTGAACCCGAGGTCCTGCTGTGCGACGAGATCACGTCCGCCCTCGATACCGTCGTGGCGGCGTCGATCATCAGGCTGGTCGAGGATCTGCGCGACCGGCTCGATCTGGCGATCGTGTTCATCAGCCACGACATGGCGACCGTGGCGGCACTTGCCGACGAGGTCGTTGTGCTGCAGCGCGGTGCGGTGGTCGAATGTGGCCCAGCGCGCGCCGTGCTCACCCAGCCGCAGAGAGCCTATACGCGGCTTCTGCTGAGTTCCGTGCCGGAATTGCGCGCGGGATGGCTGGAGGATTCCGCACTAGGCGCAGCCCGCGGAGAAACAAAGGGGTCCGCGCCTGCGAAAGGGCGGGACCTGCCGGCGGCGCCGCTGCATGCCCGCTCGATCTAGGCGAAAATCGTGATGCAAAATTCTGGAGCATGTTCGTGAGCAGTGAACTATCGGGGATCGACGGTCAGACCTACGATGTCATCGTGATCGGAGGCGGGGTGGCCGGTGCGAGCGCTGCGCAAAATCTCGCCGCGACCGGCTACAAGGTCCTGCTGCTCGACAAGGGCGATTTCGGCAGCGGCACCAGCAGCAGGTCCAGCAGGCTTCTCTATTGCGGCCTTGCCCACTTGTCGCCCGACTATCCAATCTGGAAATTCGTCATCCATCCGCGCGACCTGATCCGTCGGCTTTGGATGGCTGGTCTGGCCATGAAGTGCCGCGCGCAGCTGGTCAAGACCATGCCGGAGCGGTTGCGCCCTCTGACCTTCTTCTTCCCGGTGTATCGAGGCGGGCAATATCCCGGCTGGAAGGTCGATCTGGGCTTCCGTGCCCTGGAACTGCTCGGCCTGCGCCGGGTCAGCCTTCAGTATCGGCGCATGGCGGTCAGCAAGGCAGCCCGCAAATACGGCATGGTCGGCTTGATGGCCGCGCACAAGGACCTGTCGAGTGTCGCTGTCTATACCGAATACCAGTACAACTGGGCCGAGCGCATCTGCGTCGACACGGTTTTGGATGCGGAGCGCCTCGGCGCCGACATCCGCAACTACGCCCGCGTGACGAGGCTGGAACAGCGCGGGGAAGAGAGCTGGGCCGTTGCCGTCGAGGATGCGCTTTCGCCGGGTGAGACTATAACCGTTACTGGAAAAATGATCGTCAATACGGCCGGGCCCTGGGTCGATCGGGTCAATGCAACGGTCGGCAGGCCGTCGCGCAAGCACCTCGTCGGCATCAAGGGTGTCAATGTGGTGGTCAAGCTGCCGCCCGAATGCGAGGGGCAGGGGCTGGAGACGATCAGCAGCATCGACCAGCCGTTCTATTGCATGCCCTGGGGCAAGTACCACTTCTTCGGGCCGACGGAGACGGTCTTCGAAGGCGACCCGGATGACGCCCGCGTGCTGCCGGAGGAGATCGATTTCATCCTCGATCAGGCCAACCGTCTGTTCCCGACGCTCAAGCTGACACGCAAGGACGTGGTCTACTCATGGTGCGGCATTCGCCCGCGGACCTCGAGTTCGGCGAAGGAGGGCGTCAAGGCGCTGACCATCCACGAACTGGCCGACGAGGGCATGCCCAATGTCATCGCGCTGACCGGCACCCCGATCATGAACCATCGCTACGCCGGATCGACGATCGCCGAGCGCGTAGGCCAGACGCTGAAGCCGACGCGCGCTGCACAGCCTCTGTCTCATGCCGCCAAGCTCTTTCCGGAGAACCAGAACTCGTTGCCGGTCGATCCGGAATATCCGCAGGTCAAGCTGGCCGATCTGCAGCATGCCGCCCGTCACGAGCATGCAAAAACGCTCACTGATCTCCTGTTCCGGCGCACCGACCTTGGCTGGACCCATACCATGGGGTTGAAAGCTGCGCGCCGCGCAGCCGAGGCGGTCGCAGATATCCTCGACTGGGATGCGGCCCGGGTAGACCGTGAGGTCGAGCAATATGAGCGCTTCGTGCGCGAGAACTTCGATCCGTCGCATGCTCGCGAGAAGGTGGCGCAATGACAACGCTCGCCGATACGGCGTCGCCGCACCTTGTGCCGAGAGCGGCCGGGACGGGCCGCAGCGACGACATCTTTCATCCCGACTTCGTGGTCAGGCCGTACTGGTGGGAGGAGGCGCCACCGCTGGAAGAGCACAACGCGCTTCCGGCCAAGGTGGATGTCGCAATCGTCGGCAGCGGCTATTGCGGCCTTGCTGCCGGGCTTGAGCTTGCCCGGTCTGGCTTGCGTGTCGCGGTTCTCGATTCCGGCCGGATAGGCGAGGGGGCCAGCACCCGCAATGGCGGTATGGTGAGCGGCGGACTGAAACTGCCGGCCGCCATGCGAGCAAAGCTTGGCGAGGAGCGCTTCAAGCGCGTCGTCGACGAGGCGGTCGAGTCCTTCCATCACCTTGAAGCCTTCATTGCCCGGGAAAATCTCGACGCGGATTATTCGCGTTGCGGCCGCTTCACCGGGGCGCATTCGCCAGGTGCCTATCGCAGGCTGGAGAAACAGGCTGAAACGCTGGCCAGGGAAACCGGATTTTCCACCAGCATGGTGCCCAAGGCTCGCCAGCATGAGGAAATAGGTGGCGACTATTATCATGGAGGCATGCTCGTTACCGACAGCGGTGGCCTTGACCCGGCGCGATATCACCGCTCCCTGCGCCAGGCGTTCCAGGCTGCAGGCGGCAGTCTGCATGGCAATTCTGCGGTCACATCGATCGAACGGAGCCAGGGCGGTTTCCGATTGAAGATCGCCAGCGGTGACCTTTGGGCCGAAAAGGTCTTCGTTGCCACCAACGGCTATAGCGGCCGCGTTCTGCCCTATCTGCAGCGCCGCCTGATCCCGATCGCAAGCTTCATTATCGCAACGGAAGAGTTGCCCGGCGATCTGGTCCGCGAACTCAATCCGAATGGCCGCATGCTCGTGGATACCAAGCGGATTCTCTACTATTTCCGCCTGTCCCCGGACCGCAAGCGCATCATTTTCGGCGGGCGGGCGAGTTTCCGCGATTCGGCCGAGCGTCAATCGGCACGGACCCTGCATCGCTTCATGTGCGATGTGTGGCCGCAATTGAAGGGCACCAGGATCACGCATGCCTGGAAGGGCAATGTCGCCTTTTCCTTCGACATGCTGCCGCATATGGGTGACCATGACGGCGTGCACTTCGCCGGCGGCTGCCAGGGCACCGGCGTGACGATGGCGACCTATCTCGGCCACAAGACGGCGCGCAGGCTGCTTGGGCGCAACAGCGGCCCGTCGATTTTCGAGGAACTGCCGTTTCCGGCCAACCCACTCTATCGGGGCAAGCCCTGGTTCCTGCCCATCATCGGCAATTACTACCGGACCCGCGACCGGATCGAGCAATGGCTGGGGCTGTGAGGCCGATGCACAGCGCCGACGAAGGGGCGACGGAATCATGAATAAGGACAGCAACGGCGCACGCGACGATCTCGCCGCCCGGCTGACACATGCGCTCGGCGCAGACCGTGTCATCACCGACGCGGATGGTCTTGCCCCCTTCCTTCACGAAGAGCGTGGTCTTTACCATGGCGCTGCCAGGATCGCCGTCCTGCCGCGATCGACCGAGGAAGTGGCGACGGCGGTGCGTATTTGCGCCGAGGCCGGCGTTGCGGTTGTGCCGCAAGGCGGCAACACCGGCCTGGTCGGTGGCGCGGTGTCCGGTGCCGGCGAAGTGGTGATATCGCTGAAGCGCATGAACCGGATAATCGGCGTCGATCCCACCGATTTTACTGTGACCGTCGAGGCCGGAGCCATTCTGGAGACGATCCAGAACGCCGCCGAGGAAAAGGATTGCCTGTTTCCGTTGAGCCTCGGGGCCGAGGGAAGCTGCCAGATCGGCGGCAACATCGCCAGCAATGCCGGCGGCATCAATGTGCTGCGCTATGGCAATACGCGCGACCTCGTGCTTGGCCTCGAGGTGGTGCTGCCGGATGGCCATATCTGGAACGGCCTGCGTGCACTTCACAAGGACAATACCGGTTATGCGCTGAAACATCTTTTCATCGGATCGGAAGGGACGCTGGGCATCATAACCAAGGCGGTGCTGAAGCTGTTCACCTTGCCGCACGAGCGGCATGCCGCGCTGTGCGCACTTGCCGGTGTCGAAGATGCACTGGCCCTGCTGGCAAGGCTGAAGATGCGGGCCGGTGAGGCCGTCACCGCATTCGAGCTGATGTCGGGATTTGCCCTCGACCTCGCCAGCGCCCATAGCGGCGATGCGAAGCCGATTGCCGGCGCCTATCCGTGGTTTGTCCTGCTCGAGCTTTCCGGATCCCAGGGCGGCAATGCGCTGCGCGAAACCATGGAGGAGGTGCTTGGCGAAGCACTGGAGCAGGAACTCATCGAGGACGCGGTGATTGCCGAGAGCCTCGACCAGGCGGCCACCTTCTGGCGCCTGCGCGAACGTATTCCGGAGGCACAGAAGCCCATCGGCGCCAGCATCAAGCACGACATCGCGGTTCCTGTTTCGCGCATCCCCGAATTCCTGCGCGAAGCTGATGCCGCCGTCATGGAGGCGAGGCCCGGCACGCGCTTGTGTACGTTCGGCCATCTCGGCGACGGCAATCTCCACTACAACCTGACCCAGCCGGAAGGCATGGACCCCCAGGCCTTTCTCGATTGCTGGCGGGAGATGAACGACATCGTCCACGGCATTGCCGTCCGGCTCGGCGGCTCGTTCTCGGCCGAGCATGGCATCGGCTTGCTGAAGGCCGAGGAACTGCGCCGCTACAAGGATCCGATCGAGCTGGAATTGATGCAGCGGCTTAAGGCCGCTCTCGACCCCTCGGGCGTGATGAACCCCGGCAAGGTGATCGGCAGCGCCTGAGACTTCATAGGTTCAGCAAAGGAAATGCCGCAACCATATGTAACGCCAGGTTTTTTCTAGATGGCTAAAGGGATGACCATGCAGCAAAAGATGTTCGTTTCGGCCGATGACATCCGGTCCGCCTTCTCGGCTGCCATGTCGGAGATGTATCGCCTCGAGGTTCCGGCCTATGGCGAACTCATGTCGCTGGTTGCAGAGGTCAACCGCGCCACACTGGAGCGTGACCCGCAATTGCGCAGCCGGCTCGAACGTTCGGACTCGCTGGACCGCATCTCTGAGGAGCGGCACGGGGCGATCCGCCTCGGCACTGCGGAGGAACTGTCGATGATGCGCCGGGTCTTTGCCGTCATGGGCATGTATCCGGTCGGCTATTACGATCTCAGCACGGCCGGCGTGCCGGTTCATTCGACGGCCTTCCGGCCGGTCGACGAAACGGCGCTGAAGCGTAATCCCTTTCGGGTCTTCACGTCGCTGCTCAGGCTCGATCTTCTGGCCGACGATGCGTTGCGTGAGGAGGCTCGCCGTACCCTGGCTGCGCGCGATATCTTCACGCCGACGGCGTGCCGCCTGGTCGAAACCGCCGAGCGTGACGGTGGGCTTGGCGAAAGCGACGCCACCGTGTTCGTTGCCGAGGTGCTGGAGACCTTTCGCTGGCATGACAAAGCAAGGGTTGACGCCGATCTCTACCACCGGCTGCACGATGCGCACCGGCTTGTCGCCGACGTGGTGTCGTTCAATGGCCCCCACATCAACCATCTGACCCCGCGCACGCTCGATATCGACGCCGTGCAGATTTGCATGCCGGCCCGGGGCATCACGCCCAAGGCCTTCGTCGAGGGTCCGCCGACGCGCAAATGCCCGATCCTGTTGCGCCAGACCTCGTTCAAGGCGCTGGAAGAAGCTATCTCCTTCCGCGGCAGCGACGGTAGCTGGACGGCTGGCTCGCATACGGCTCGTTTCGGTGAAATCGAGCAGCGCGGAATTGCCCTCACGCCAAAAGGCCGCGCGCTTTACGACCAGTTGCTGGAGGAAGCGCGCAAGCAGGTCCGTCCGACCGGCGACGGCGCGAATGCGGCCGCCTATGTCGACGCGCTGGCGGGTGCCTTCGCGAGCTTCCCTGACGATTGGGCCACGATCCGCAAGGAGCGGCTGGGCTATTTTTCCTATTCGCTCGCAGGAGATGGCAAGAATGCCTCGCAGCAGGCTATCGTCTCACGCGATATCGACCAGCTCGTCGAGTCAGGCATCCTCCAGTTCGATCCGATCGTCTATGAAGATTTTCTGCCTGTAAGCGCGGCCGGCATCTTCCGTTCCAATCTGGGTGATGACGAGGCGCAGCATTTCATCGAGAGCCCGAACCAGAAGCTGTTCGAGCAGCAGCTTGGCGCGAAGGTGATCGACAGTTTCGAGCAATATGCGGGGATCGAGCAGGCCTCGATCGATGCGTGTCTGACCAGACTTGCCGAATGTGCGGCGGCATAGGCAGGAGTGGCAATGACTATCAAACGCATCGACACGCGTACTCGCTCCAGCGCGATCGTCATCCACGATCAGACGGTCTATCTGGCCGGACAGGTCGGCAAGCCCGGCGATGGCGTTGGCGAACAGACCCGGACCATCCTGGCCTCGATCGACCGGTTGCTTGAGCAAGCTGGAACCGACAAGTCACGGCTTCTCCAAGCAACGATCTGGCTGGCCGACATGGCGGATTTCGATGAGATGAACGAGGTATGGGATGCCTGGGTCTCCCCTGGCAATGCGCCGGCGCGGGCCACTGGCGAGGTTCGCCTGGCGCTCCCCGAATACAGGGTCGAAATAGTGGTCACCGCCGCCCTTCGGTAAGAAATGTCGGGGCGGTCGCTGACCTTGTATAGTGGGCCGGAGACATGTCGAAGGCCGTCCGGTGATCCGCCGCGGGCTGACAGGCTCGCTTCTGTTCGGACTCTAGTTGGTGGAGAGCAGGGGCTGGCTCGACAGCTTCTTGCGAAGGGCTTTCAGTTCCTCGAAGCGCTTGGTGACGTCCGTCATGAGCGCGACCATCCCGCGGATGTCACCGCCTTCCCCGCCCAGGAGAGTGATGGTGAATTCGACCGAGATCCTGTGCCCGTCCTTGTGCAGGCCTGGCACGGACAGCACGTCGCCGGCGCCGTAACGGCTGGTGCCGGTCTGCATGGTCTGGCGATATCCTTCCCAATGCCGGGCACGCAGCGGCTCGGGGATTATGATGTCGAGCGATTTGCCGAGAGCCTCGTCTTCGGTGAAGCCGAAGACACGTTCGGCTCCGGCATTCCACAGCACGATGTTTCCGGCCGGATCGCTGACGACGATGGCATTGGCGGCACTGTCGAGGATGCCGGTTGCGATGTCCTCCCG
>JBARWP010000729.1:0-9733 GCA_049646905.1 Pseudaminobacter sp.
TCTGCCGCATCGTCGTCGGGCACCAGGATGCGCCTTGGCAGGACGCCGATCGAGCCGTCCAGCACGCTCATGTTCTGGTCGGCGACGAGGCACTGGATGCCGGCATCGCGCAGCAGCGATTCCACGAAGGAGATCACGACGGCATCATTGGTGCGCACGAGTTCGATCATGGCGCGAAAGTCGCAGGTTGCGGCGGCGATGTAAACGGCTCCCGGCTGTTATTGCCGCTGCGTGAAATGGGCTTTGAGCCGGTCGATCTCCGCCTGCGGCCAGTCGATGTCCATCACCTGCACCCAGCCGTCGATATAATGTTCGGGCGCATAGACATGGCCGTGGCCCATCGGGGTGGTGGTGGCCATAGCCACATCGAGCGTAAGCTGCAGCAGGGTGACGATCGGATACCATTGCAGCGATGGCGAGACATCCGGACCGCGCGGCGCATACATCCAGGCGGGTTCGCGGTAAAGGGACTGGTATTCGAAGAAGGTGATCGGGTCGCTGGCATATTGCAGATAGACGATGCGCATCGGCCCCCATTGGGCGCCGGGCAGGTCGAGGGCGTTTTCCTGGGCGGTGAAACGGACGAAGGAGCCGTCATGGAAACGGGGCAGCCATGCGGGCGAGGCCGGATCGCGGCCGTCGGTGATGGCGCGCCACGACCTTGTCGCAAAGGGCGGGCCGCTCCACAACGCGCCGGCATACGGGTCACCCAGCACTTCGAACAATTCGGTGGACTGGGCCGAATTCATGGCGCCGAGGCTCAGTCCGTGCAGGTAGAGCCGGGGGCGTTCGCCCTTGGGCAACTTTGTCCAATAGGCATAGACCTGTGAAAACAGCGCCCGCGCCGTTTCCGCGCCATAGTCCGGCTCGACCAGCAGCGCCAGCCAGCTTGCGAGATAGGAATACTGCACGGCAACGCTGGCGACGTCGCCGCCATGCAGATATTCCAGCGGATCCATCGCGGAGGGGTCGACCCAGCCGGTGCCGGTCGGGGTCACGACGACCAGCGTGGAGCGCTCGAAGGCGCCCACGCGCTTGAGTTCCTCCAGCACGAGCCTGGCGCGTTCCTCGACGGTTTCGGCCGAACGTAGGCCGACATAGACCCGGATCGGCTCCATCGCCTCGCGTCCGAGATAAGCCTCCAGATCCTGCCGGGACGGCCCCTGGGCGATGAATTCGCGGCCCGCGCGGCCAAGCTCGTCCCAGAGCAGCAAGGATGCCTGGCTGCCGGTCTTGGCCGGATCGACCGGCTGCAGGATGCCGTCTTCGAGCAGTTCGTCGAATTGCTGGTAGGAGGCGTCCGCGACATGCAGGGCAAAGCGGAAGATGACGCCGTTGAAGATGGTGGCGAACAAAACGGTGGCGACGGCAAAGCTGATGACGTTGGATACGCGCCGGGGCAGGAAACGATGGGTCCGGCGGGAGGAATAGCGATAGATCGCTTCGAACAGCCGCGCGATCCCGATCAGGATGATGAAGGTGGTGATCGCGATCAGGCCGACCTTGGTTGGATGCGCGCTATCGACGGGCGCCAGGTGCATGGCGGCCCGGATGGAGTTCTGCCACGCGGCCGCCTGCCACAGGAAGATGATGGCGACAGCCGCGCAGATGGCGGCGGCGGCGATCTTGATCGTCCGGGCGGTGCGGGGCTTCGGTTGCGGCAGTTCTAGGTAGGTCCAGAGCCAAAGCCCGAAGACGCCGACGCCATAGCCGGCAGCAAGGGTGACGCCGGACAACACGCCTTGCGTGACATAGGTGCGCGGCAGCAGCGACGGCGTGAGCGACAGGGCAAAAAACAGCGTCCCGACCAGCAGGCCGGGGGCGGAAAAGGACGACCACAGCCTGTCGGCCCACGACGGGAGCACGAGCGATCTGTCACGTGATGAACTGGCCATATCGGTCGGTCCTGAAGCATAAGCCAAACACGGGCGATGTGTCAGGGCTTACCACAATTGCGGCCGATCGGCGTAGTCTTCCGGGAGCCGAGGTCAAACATTCTCTGTCAGCGTTTGCAACACTCCGCCATCGAACGTTATTGAGCCGACCAAGCTTTCGCCATCCTTGCGCGGTCTACCGGCAGGCGCATGCCATGACAGGAGGCAAGGATGCGCAACAGTGCTGCGGTAGGAAACCACAGGCATTCCGGCAACACGGACGGTGCTGTCTTGCCGTTTCTGTCCCGTCTGAATGTCTATCCGGCGACTGTCTCGCAGCAACCATGCGATGGTTCTTTCTGATTCTGGCGATCAACCTCGCTCTGGTCGGGATATTGGTGCTGCTCGATCGGAAATATGGCGTGGATTACTGGCATCTTGTCCGTGATCCCAATGCGATTGCCGGGCAGCCGGCCTATTACGGGTTCTACTCCAATCTCGGCATCCTGCTTTGGGCGGCGGCTGCGTCGACGGCGCTGTTTGCCGCCTCGTGCCTTCGACGTTCCGGATCGGCGGATCGGCGCATCCGCCCGCTTTTCCTGGGAGGTCTGTTTTGCGCTGTCGCGTGCCTGGACGACTTCTTCATGGTGCACGAACACAGCTACCTGATCGGAATTCCGGAGATCGTAACGATGGCAGGCTATGCGGCCTTCCTGCTTGCCTTCGTTGCCGCGGTGCTGCCGATCGCCCATTTCACGAAATGGATTCTCCTTGCCGCCTCGCTGGCGTGCCTGGCGCTCTCGACGCTGGTGGACATGGCCGACCTGACCATTTCCGGAGCCGTCCTGATAGAGGAGGCATTCAAATTTTTCGGAATTGCCTTCCTTGCCGCCTATCTGGTGTCTCTGTCGTTCTCGGCGCTTGCGAGCGGGCTCGCACACCATAACTTGCGGTGATAAAACCCGGATTTTGCACATACCGCGCCAATTCGCCTCTTGCCCACCAAGGCGCTGCCGCCCTAAATCATCAGTCGGATGGGTCTGGCCGAGGAACGGAGAGTTCGCTAGTGGGTGTCGTTCTCAACATCGATAACGGGAAGCGCGAAACCGCGTCCATCAAGGAACTCATCGAGTTGACGGCCGCCGATATGGGGCGGGTCAACAAGCTGATCCTGTCGAAGGCCGGCTCCGATGTCGAGATGATTCCGCAGATCGCCAATCACCTGATTTCCTCCGGCGGCAAGCGGCTGCGCCCGATGGTGACGCTGGCTGCCGCCCAGATGTTCGGCTATTCCGGCGAAGGCCACGTCAAGCTCGCCACCAGCGTCGAATTCATGCACACCGCGACGCTGCTGCATGACGATGTGGTCGACGAAAGCGGCATGCGGCGCGGCAAGAAGACGGCGCGCATGATCTGGGGCAACCAGGCAAGCGTGCTGGTGGGCGACTTTCTGCTAGGCCAGGCGTTTCGACTGATGGTGGATGTCGGCTCGCTGGACGCCCTGGATATCCTGTCCACGGCAGCCTCCATCATCGCCGAGGGCGAGGTGATGCAGCTTGCCGCGGCCAAGAACCTGGAAACCACCGAGGACGAGCATTTCTCGGTCATCAAGGCCAAGACCGCCGCGCTGTTTTCGGCGGCGGCCGAAGTCGGGCCGGTCATTGCCGGCGCCTCCAAGCCTGAACGCGCGGCGCTGCGCTCCTACGGCATGAACCTTGGTCTGGCCTTCCAGCTCATCGACGATGCGCTGGACTATGGCGGCAATTCCACCGAGCTTGGCAAGAATGTCGGCGACGATTTCCGTGAGGGCAAGGTGACCCTTCCCGTCATCCTCGCCTATCGGCGCGGCACACCGGCGGAGCGGGAGTTCTGGAAACGCTCGATCGAGGAAAATGTCAGTGACGACGCCGCTCTGGAAAAGGCGGTCGGCCTGATGACGCGCCATAGCGCGATTGCGGATACGATCGGACGCGCGCGCCATTTCGGCGAAATCGCCCGCGATGCGCTGGCTCCGCTGGAAGCCACGCCGCAAAAGGCGGCGCTGATCGACGTGATCGATTTCTGCATCAGCCGTGTGGTCTGACAAGCCTGCCGAAAAGTTGATAGGCGCCCGGACATAGAATGTAGCGGCACGGATTGAACCGCGACCCCAAAAAGGCCATGCTTTTGCGCTCTATCGCTCAACGAGTCATGCGTCCAAGCAAGCGGCGCGGCGGGAAGGGATCATAATGCGGCAAAGACGCGTTGCCTGGCTTGCAGGTGTTTCGATACTGGCCGGGCTGATGGCAATGGTGCAGCCGGCCCTTGCGAAGCAAACCGATCAGCCGATCAAGATCAGCTCGCTATCGGGCGCCTATCTGGCAGCGCGCGTTGCCGAAGTCGACAACGATCTCGACAGCGCGATCGCCTATTACAAGCGTGCGCTAGCCTTCGATACCGAAAACGAGCAGCTTCAGCAAAGCCTCATGCTGGCCTTGATTGCGCAGGGGCGCTTCGAGGAATCGCTGCCCTATGCCGAAAAGCTCAAGAAGGTGCCCGATGTCGAGCGCTTCTCGCGCGTGGCGCTGGCGGTCGAGGCCTTCCGCAAGAAGGATTATCCGGCAGCCGAAACCCTTCTCAAGCTCAGCCTCGAATCGGATCTCGACCGGCTGATCTCCAGCATCATGACGGCCTGGGCCAAGACGGGCGACGGCGACAGCAAGGACGCGATGAGCTATCTCGAAAAGCTCAAGGGTCCGGAATGGTACCAGCTGTTCACCACCTACCACCGGGCTCTGATTGCCGATGTCGCCGGAAATGCCGAGGCAGCCGACCAGATCTTCGGTGAGGTGATCGACGACGTCCAGGCAGGCGGTGCCGCGCCCGAGACCTGGCTGCGGGCGGCCGAAGCCTATGCGCGCTCGCTTGCGGCGCGCGGCGAAAAGGACAAGGCGCTCGCCGTGCTGGACAAGGCGGAAGGCTTCGTTTCCGGCCGGGTGCCGCTGATCGCCCTGCGCGCCAAGATCGAGAATGGCGAGGACGTTTCCCCGCTCGTCTCCGATCCGGCCGCGGGTTCCAGCGAGATCCTGCTCGATCTGGCAAGCGCGCTCAATCGTGGCGGCGGCGAGCCGTTCGTGCGCATCTACCTGCAATATGCGCTGGCGCTGAGGCCGGATAGCGACGCGTTGCTGCTGCAATTGGCGGCCGTGGCCGAGCAGCAGGAAAAGGCGGAGGAGGCGATAGCCCTTTACCAGCGCGTTCCGGCGGATTCGCCGCTGAAGCGTGCGGCCGAATTGCAGCTCGGCCTCAACCTCGCCGATCTCGATCGGCACGAGGAAGCCGTAAGCCATCTCAAGGCCCTGCTCGACCAGGACCCTGACGACATGCGCGCTTATCTGGCGCTGGGTGGGGTCTATTCCTCGACCGAGAATTTCCGTGCCGCCGCAGATGTCTACGACAAGGCGGTCGAGCGGCTTGCCGAGCCGGACGTATCCAACTGGAACATCTTCTACCAGCGCGGCATTGCCTATGAGCGGCTGAAGGAATGGCCGAAGGCCGAGCCGAATTTCCGCAAGGCGCTGGAACTCCAGCCCGACCAGCCGCAGGTGCTGAACTACCTCGGCTATTCCTGGGTCGACATGGACATGAACCTGGAAGAAGGCCTCGACATGATCCGCAAGGCGGTCGAGTTGCGGCCAAGCGACGGCTACATCGTCGATTCCCTCGGGTGGGCCTATTACAAGCTCGGCCGTTTCGATGAGGCGGTGACCGAATTGGAGCGGGCCGTTTCGCTGAAACCCGACGATCCGATCCTGAACGACCATCTTGGCGATGCCTATTGGCGTGCCGGCCGCAGGCTGGAAGCGACGTTCCAGTGGAGCCATGCACGTGACATGAAGCCGGAGCCGGACGTGCTGGCCGAAGTGGAAAAGAAGCTGGCCGAGGGTATGCCGCCGCCGGAAGACAGGAAGGCTGCCGAAACGCCCGCTGCCCCGGCCGAGCCGGCAGTGGAGCCGGCGCCGGCGCCAGCGGTGGGGCCGGAGAACAAGAGCGAGCTTGACGAGCCTGACGAAAAGCTCGCCGCGACGCCGGCCGCCTACAAGGTGCTGCCTGGCCAGTCGCTATGGTCGATCGCCACCGAGGTGCTGGGAAACGGCAACCGCTACCAGGAGATCCTGCATCTCAATCCGCAACTGCAGGGCAATCCGGGCCGCATCATGCCGGGACAGCAGCTGATATTGCCGGTAGCGGCCGACTGATCTTCGCCTACCGCGCCGGGCTGCCGTCGTCATGGTTTCGCCCGGCTTCTTCTACTTTGGCAAAACTTGACGCTTCGGGCCCGCCGGAATAGGACGGGCCATCTTTTGGCCCGATCCGCCGAGGCTCCCCGTGACCGTGAAACTGCCTGCCCATATGCATCCCAGCCGCTCGTTCCAGGGGCTGATCCTGACGCTGCATGAATATTGGGCGAATTACGGTTGCGTGGTGCTGCAACCCTACGACCTCGAGGTCGGCGCGGGCACCTTCCACCCCGCTACCACGCTGCGCGCCCTGGGGCCGAAGCCGTGGAACGCCGCCTATGTGCAGCCCTCGCGCCGGCCCAAGGATGGGCGCTATGGCGAGAACCCGAACCGGCTGCAGCATTATTACCAGTACCAGGTGATCCTGAAGCCAAACCCGGTCAATCTGCAGGAGCTCTATCTCGGTTCGCTCGATGCCATCGGTATCGACCCGCTGCTCCACGACATCCGCTTCGTGGAGGACGATTGGGAAAGCCCGACGCTGGGCGCCTGGGGGCTGGGCTGGGAGTGCTGGTGCGACGGCATGGAAGTGTCGCAATTCACCTATTTCCAGCAGGTCTGCGGCATCGAATGCGCGCCGGTGGCGGGTGAGCTGACCTACGGGCTGGAGCGGCTCGCCATGTATGTGCAAGGCCTCGACAATGTCTACGACCTTAATTTCAACGGCCGCGAGGGGGCCGAGAAGGTCACCTATGGCGACGTTTTCCTGCAGGCCGAGCAGGAATATTCACGCTATAATTTCGAATATGCCGACACCGCCATGCTGCTCAAGCATTTCGAGGACGCCGAGGCCGAATGCGAGGCGCTGCTGAGGGCCGGGGCCGAGCGCCCGGACGGCAAGCCGCACCAGATGGTGTTGCCGGCCTACGACCAGTGCATCAAGGCAAGCCATGTCTTCAACCTGCTCGATGCGCGCGGCGTCATCTCGGTGACCGAGCGGCAGAGCTACATCTTGCGTGTGCGTAACCTGTCGCGCCAATGCGGCGAGGCGTTCCTGCAGACCGAGGCCGGCGGCTTTGGCTACCTCCCCCTGGATGGGGGAGGTCGCGGCGCAGCCGCGGGTGGGGGTGCATGAACCCGCCATGCCGAGCCTGGATAAATTCCGGATCGCGTCAGCCCGTCGTCTCCGCGCCACTATGACGGATGCAGAGCGCGTCCTGTGGCATCATCTCTGGCGCATCCCGGTTGAAGGCACGCATTTCCGCAAGCAGGCGCCTTTGGGCCCCTATTATGCAGATTTCGTATCCCATCGATTGAAGCTGGTAATCGAGCTTGACGGCTCTCATCACGCAGAAGGCACACAATTGCTGCATGACCAGCGCCGAACCGATTGGCTTGAAGAGAATGGCTATAGGGTTATTCGGTTCTGGAACCACGAGGTCAAGGAAGAGCTGGATTCGGTATTGGATACGATCTATGCGGCGGTCGATGAGCAACGTCGTCTAACAGGAAATCACCCCACCCCGACGCTGCGCGTCGACCCTCCCCATCAAGGGGGGGTAAGGAGCCGTAAATGCCTGATCTTCTGCTTGAACTTCGTTCCGAGGAAATTCCTGCCACGCCGCGTGCCCGCAGCGCCTTCGGCGCGAGGACACGCAAAGACAAGAATGACATGCGGGCGGGAATGCACTGATGCCTGATCTTCTGCTTGAACTTCGTTCCGAGGAAATTCCTGCGCGCATGCAGCGCAAGGCGGCGGGCGATCTGAAGAAGATGGTGGCCGACGGTCTGGTGGATGCCGGCCTGACCTATGAGGCGGCGCGCGAATACTGGACGCCACGCCGGCTCACGCTCGACATCCGCGGCCTGACGGCGCGCTCCCGCGATGTACAGGAAGAAAGGCGCGGCCCCAGCACCAGGGCGCCGGAGCAGGCGATTGCCGGCTTCCTGCGCTCGGCCGGGCTGAGCGATATCAGCGAGGCCGAAATCCAGTCCGATCCGAAGAAGGGCGATTTCTACATCGCCCGCATCTCCAGGCCGGGCAGGGCGGCTGAAGAGATCATCGCCGAACTGATACCTTCGGTGATCCGGTCTTTCCCATGGCCGAAATCGATGCGCTGGGGGCCGGCTTCGGCCAGGCCCGGCAGCCTGCACTGGGTGCGTCCGCTACAATCGATCGTCTGCACCTTCGGCCCGGAGACGGAAGAGCCGGTGGTTGTCGATTTCGAGGTTGGCGGCATCCGTTCCGGCAATGTCACCTATGGCCACCGCTTCCACGCGCCCGACGCGATCACCGTGCGCCGCTTCGGCGACTATATCGCGAAGCTCGAGGCTGCCAGGGTCGTGCTCGACGCCGACCGGCGCAAGGAGATCATCCTGGCCGATGCGCGCAACCTCGCCTTCGCCAATGGCCTCGAACTGGTCGAGGACGAGGGGCTGCTGGAGGAAGTCGCCGGGCTGGTCGAGTGGCCGGTGGTGCTCCTGGGCGAGTTCGAACAGGACTTCCTCGATATCCCGGCCGAAGTGATCCGGCTGACCATCCGCGCCAACCAGAAATGCTTTGTCTGCGCTCTTACCTCCCCCTCCGATGGGGGAGGTCGCGGCGAAGCTGCGGGTGGGGGTGAAGGCGTGCACCCCACCCCGCCGCTACGCGTCGACCCTCCCCATCGAGGGGAGGGTAACCTTTCCAACCGCTTCGTCCTCGTCGCAAATATCGAGGCGAAGGACGGCGGCAAGGAAATCGCGCTCGGCAACGGCAAGGTGGTGCGCGCCCGGTTGTCCGATGCCGTGCATTTCTGGAAGACGGACCAGGCCAACGTGCCCGATCTCGGCCTGCTGACTGCCTCGGCGGAAAAATTCAGGCTCGATCTGAAAAAGCCGCTCGACCAGCGTATGGCCCGCCTCGATCATCTCGGCGTGACCTTCCACGCCAAGCTCGGCACTCAAGGCGAGCGGGTGGAACGCATCCGCCGGCTGGCCCGCGAGATCGCGCCGATCGTCGGTGCCGATCCCGATTTGGCCGACCGCGCGGCGGTGCTGGCCAAGGCGGATCTGCAGACCGAGATCGTCGGCGAGTTTCCTGAGTTGCAAGGCGCGATGGGGCGCAAATATGCGGCTCTGCAAGGCGAGCATGAGAGTGTCGCCGCAGCCATCGAGGACCATTACAAGCCGCAAGGCCCGTCCGACCGCGTGCCGACTGACCCGGTTTCGGTTGCTGTGGCGCTGGCTGACAAGCTCGACACGCTGGTCGGCTTCTGGGCCATCGATGAGAAGCCCACGGGCTCCAAGGACCCGTTCGCGCTGCGCCGGGCCGCGCTGGGTGTGATCCGGATCGTGGTGGAGAACGGGGTACGGCTGCGCCTCGGAGATCAGTTCTCGCAAGCTGCGGCTTCCATCCTGCAGGGGCGGTCGTTCGACCTTCCGGCGGCCGATCTCCTCTCCTTCTTCCACGACCGCCTGAAGGTCTATCTGCGCGATCAGGGCGCGCGGCATGATCTGATCGACGCGGTGCTGGCGGCGGGTTCTCGTCCTACCTCCCCCTTGTGGGGAGGTCGGACCAAAGGTCCGGGTGGGGGTGAACAGGCGCCTTCCTTGCAGACCCCCACCCCGCCCGCTGGCGCGGGCGACCCTCCCCACAAG
>JBARWP010000730.1:0-8295 GCA_049646905.1 Pseudaminobacter sp.
GTACCGGATAGTCGCTCAGCCTCTTGAACACGTTCTGGCCGCTGGACAGCAGGGGGTGGCCCGCCCGCACCACGAAGACGACCTGCTCGGAATAGAGGTGCTCGAAGAAAAAGCCCGCCATCTTCTCCGGTGCGGCCAGCCGGCCGACGACCAGGTCGAGATCGCCCACCCGCAATTGTTCGAGCAGGACGGCATTCTCGCCGGTCACGATCTTCAGGGTGGCGCCGGTGTTCTCGCGCAGGAAGAAGCTCATGGCGAGCGGCATGACGCGCACCGAAACGGTCGGCAGGGCGCCGATGCGGATCAGCGGACCGGAGGCCGCGCCTTCATTGGCGACCGAATCGATGCCCTGGCGCAGCGCCGTGATCGCCATGCCGGCATGCTGAATGAATATCTCGCCCGAGCGGGTGATGCGTATGCCGCGCCCGTCGCGCTCGAGCACGGCAACGCCGAGCGCTTCCTCCAGTTCGCGGATGGTCTTGGTGACGGCCGGCTGGCTGACATTGAGGATGCCGGCCGCCTTGACCACGCTTTTCTGGCGCGCGACCTCGAGGAAGGTCTGGAGATGGCGGAACCGCACTCGGCTTTCGAACATAGGAAACTCATAACCCTCAAGTTAAGAGAACACCACAAAATATCATTTTACCAAACCAACCAACTAATTCACTGTCGCGCTGAGGAGAAACGAAGTGCAATTCATCGATATCGGTGGCGTCACGCTGCATTTTGCGCACCGGCCTGTTGCGGGTGGCCGCCACATGGTCCTCATCAATTCGCTGGGCACCGACTTGCGGATCTGGAACGAGGTCGTCGGCGCCCTGGGCGGAAGCGTTTCCACGCTGGCCTATGACAAGCGCGGCCATGGCCTGTCCGACATCGGCTCCTCCCCCTATTCGATGGAAGATCATGTCGACGATCTCGTCGGCCTGGTCGACAGGCTCGGCATCAGGGAGGTCGTGCTGTGCGGCCTGTCCGTCGGCGGGCTGGTCGCGCTTGGCTTCTACAAGCGCCGGCCCGAAATGGTCAAAGGCATCCTGCTTTGCGACACCGCCCACAAGATCGGCACGGTGGAAGGCTGGAACGCGCGCATCGCCACGGTGGAGAAGGACGGTATCCGGTCGATCGCCGAGGGCATCATGAAGGTCTGGTTCACGCCGACCTTCCACGCCGAGCGCAAGGCCGAGCTGGCCGGCTACCGCAACATGCTCGCACGCCAGGCGGTCGCCGGCTATGCCGGCACCTGTGCGGCATTGCGCGATGCCGACTATACCGAGGTCGCCCGCGACATTTCCGTGCCGACGCTCTGTCTGGTGGGCGACCAGGACGGCTCCACCCCGCCCGAGCTTGTCAAGGCGACGGCCGACCTGATCCCCGGCGCGCGCTTCGAGGTGATCGCGCAGGCCGGGCATATTCCCTGTGTCGAGCAGCCGGCCGTGCTGACCGGGCATATCCGCAACTTCCTGTCCGAACTTTCCTCCGGAGAAGGCGATCATGGGTGAAATGTCCCAGCCCTTGAACAGCAGATATCGAGAGGGCCTTGCCGTCAGGCGGGCCGTGCTGGGCGATCCGCATGTCGACAATGCCGAAAAGACCTCGACCGAGTTCGACAGGCCCTTCCAGCAGCTGATTACCGAGACGGCCTGGGGCACCGTGTGGTCGCGGCCCGGCTGGACCTTGCGGGAACGCTCGATGGTGACGCTGGCGCTTCTGGCAGCACTCGGCCATGACGAGGAGGTCGCCATGCATGTGCGCGCCACCGCCAACACCGGCGCCACGCGCGAGGATATCTGCGAGGCCTTCCTGCATGTGGCCGTCTATGCCGGTGTGCCGGCGGCAAACAGGGCCATCAAGATCGCCAAGCAGGTCTTTGCCGAAATGGATGCGACAGGCGAAAAGCACAATGAGCGCTGACCCGTTTTCCAACCGCAAGCCCGAGACGGGTGCCTTCTTCCAGCGCGACCGCTCCTGGCATCCGCCGGCATTCTCGCCGAACTACAAGACCTCCATCCTGCGCTCGCCGCAAAAGGCGCTGCTGTCGCTCGACAGCACGCTGTCGGAGATCACCGGCCCGGTCTTCGGCCACAACATCCTCGGCGAGCTGGACGACGACCTGATCCACAATTTCGCCAGGCCCGGCGAAAGTGCCATCGGCCCGCGCATCATCGTCTATGGCCGTGTACTGGACGAGCGCGGCAAGGGCGTGCCCGGCGTGCTGCTGGAGGTCTGGCAGGCCAATGCGGGCGGCCGCTACCGCCACAAGAAGGAAGGCTATGTCGCAGCGCTCGATCCGAATTTCGGCGGCTGCGGCCGCACGATTACGGACGGGGAGGGCAATTATGCCTTCCGAACAGTCAAGCCGGGACCCTATCCCTGGCCGAACGGCGTCAATGACTGGCGCCCGGCGCATATCCATTTCTCGGTGTTCGGCCATGGCTTTGCCCAGCGCCTGATCACCCAGATGTATTTCGAGGGCGATCCGCTGATCTGGCGCTGCCCGATCGTCAGGACGATCCCCGACAAGGCGGCGATCGAGACATTGATTGCTGCGCTCGACATGCAGGCCACCATCCCCATGGATGCCTGCGCCTACAAGTTCGACATCGTGCTGCGCGGGCGCCGCTCGTCGCTGTTCGAAAACAGGCTGGAGGGCAATTGATGGCACAGTCTCTCGATCGCCTGAAGGAATCGCCCTCGCAGACCGCCGGCCCCTATGTGCATATCGGCATGACGCCGAATTTCTGCGGCATCGAGGGCGTCTATGCCGAAGACCTCGGCGCGGTGATGGTCAATGACAAGACCGGGGGCGAGCGCATCACCGTGCGTGCCCGCGTCTTCGACGGCACCGGCACGCCGCTCAAGGATGCGCTGATCGAGATCTGGCAGGCCGATGCCGACGGCCTCTACAATTCGCCTGCCGAGATGCGGGGAACCGCCGATCCGAACTTCACCGGCTGGGGCCGCAAGGCGACCGACATGGATACCGGCGAATGCGTCTTTGAGACCATCAAGCCCGGCCGCGTGCCGTTCAGGGACGGCCGGAAGATGGCCCCGCACGTCAATTTCTGGATCGTGGCGCGCGGCATCAATGTCGGGCTCAACACGCGCATGTATTTTCCCGACGAGGAAAAGGCCAATGGCGAGGACCCGGTGCTGGCGCGCATCGAGCATCGGCACCGCGTGGCGACCCTGATCGCCGGGCGTGCGGCCGACGGCGCCTATCTGTTCGACATCCATCTCCAGGGAGAGAAGGAGACGGTCTTCTTGGACGTCTGAGCCGCCATGTCCTTTTCGCCCTTCGATCACCCGGTGTTGTCCGCCCTCGTTGGCGACGAGGAGACGGCGCGGCATTTTTCGGCCGAAGCGGAGATAGCGGCGATCCTTGCCTTCGAACTGGCCTTGGCGCTGGCGCAGGCCGAGGCGGGCGTGATCGGGGACGAGGGCGCGGTGGCAATCGCAGCCGCGCTGAAAACCTTCACGCCGGATATGGCCGGTTTGCGCGCGAGAACCGCGCAGGACGGTGTGATGGTGCCCGAACTGGTCCGGCAATTGCGCGCGGCGGTGGGTGAGCCGCACGGTAAATCCGTGCATTTCGGCGCCACCAGCCAGGATGCGATCGACACCGGCCTCATGCTGCGGCTCAAGCCCGTAATCGCCCAACTAGAAACCGGCCTGGCGGCGGTGATCGACGGACTTTCCGGGCTTGAGACCTGCCTTGCCGGCCGCAGGCTGATGGCGAAGACGCGCATGCAGGCGGCGATCCCGATCATGGTATCGGACCGCCTGCAGGCTTGGCTTGCGCCGCTGTCACGCCACCGGGAAAGATTGGCACAACGGCGCTCGCTTCTGGCCGTGCAGTTCGGCGGCGCTGCCGGCACGCTCGACAAGCTTGGTGAGAAGGGGCCAGCGGTGCGGGCCGCACTTGCCGAAAAACTCGGCCTTGCCGATGCGCCGCAATGGCACAGCCAGCGCGACAATCTGGCGGAATTTGCCGGGCTGATGTCGCTGATTACCGGCAGCCTCGGCAAGTTCGGGCAGGACATCGCGCTGATGGCTCAGGAAGGTGGCGAGATCGAACTGGCGGGCGGCGGCAGCTCTTCGGCCATGCCGCACAAGCGCAATCCCGTCGCAGCCGAAATGCTGGTCGCGCTGGCGCGCTTCAACGCCACACAGCTTGCCGGCATGCATCAGGCGCTCGTGCATGAGCAGGAGCGCTCGGGTGCGGCCTGGACGCTGGAATGGCTGGTCCTGCCGCAGATGGTCGCCGCCACCGCCGGTGCGCTGCGCCAGGCCAAGGCGCTAGCAGGGCAGATTGAGTCCATGGGGATGTAGGGCGAAATCAGGGCGGCAGGTCCAGTCCTTATACCCCCACCCCTGGCCCCTCCCCACAAGGGGGGGAGGGGGACGAGTTTGTCGCTGTGGCCACCAAGATGGATCGAGGTTGGCGGTGGGCGGCGCGGTACGGCAAAATTCCCCTCCCCCTTGTGGGGAGGGGTCAGGGGTGGGGGTATCGCCGCTCCAGTCCGCGGCCGCAGAGATGCAATGTGATGCCGCGTCGATGAGCCCGTCCGGGTTCACGGCGGGCTGAAGGCAAGGAACAAGAAGGAAAACGATGCGCACGCAGGTTGTCATTATCGGCTCGGGCCCGTCGGGCCTGCTGCTCGGCCAGCTTCTGGCCAATACCGGCATCGATAATGTCATCCTCGACCGCGTCGATCGCGCCTACATATTGGGCCGCGTGCGCGCCGGCGTATTGGAGCAGGGCACGGTCGAACTACTGGAAGAGGCGGGCGTGAGCCGGCGCATGCATGAGGAGGGCCTGCGCCATGACGGCATTTCGCTCGCCTTCGACAACCGCCTGCACCGCATCGACCTTAACGCTCTCACCGGCAGGCACGTCACCGTCTATGGCCAGACCGAGGTGACCCACGATTTGATGGACAAGCGCGAGGCGAGCGGCCTGACCACCATCTATGACGCGGCGAATGTCGAGCCGCACGATTTCGAGACCGATGCGCCCTATGTTACCTATGAGAAGGACGGCACCACCCATCGCATCGATTGCGATTTCATCGCCGGTTGCGACGGCTCCCACGGCGTCAGCCGCAGGTCGGTGCCGCAGGAGGCGCTGCGCACCTATGAGCGCAGCTATCCGTTCGGCTGGCTCGGCATCATGGCGGAGGTGCCGCCGGCCGATCATGAGCTGATCTATGCCAATCATCCGCGTGGCTTCGCGCTGTGCTCGATGCGCTCCGAACACCGCAGCCGCTATTATGTGCAATGCCCGCTCGACGACCGCATAGAAGATTGGAACGACGAGCGCTTCTGGGACGAGCTGCGCCGCCGCCTGCCGGAGGAAGCGGCTGCAGGCATCACCACCGGCCCCTCCTTCGAGAAATCCATCGCGCCGTTGCGCTCCTTCGTGGCGGAGCCGATGCGGTTCGGCCGGCTGTCGCTGGTGGGCGATGCCGCCCATATCGTGCCGCCAACCGGCGCAAAGGGCCTCAACCTCGCCGCCAGCGACGTGCACTATCTCTTCGAAGGCCTGCGCGAACATTGTCTGGAAAAGTCGCCGGCGGGCCTGGAAGCCTATTCCGGCCGGGCGCTGGCGCGTGTCTGGAAGGCGGTGCGCTTTTCCTGGTGGATGACCACCATGCTGCATCGTTTCCCCGATACCGACGATTTCGGCCAGCGCATCCAGGAGGCGGAACTGGATTATCTCGTCCATTCCCAGGCGGCTTCCGCCTCGCTTGCCGAAAATTATGTCGGCCTGCCGTTTTAGGAAGGATCGTCCAGTCGCAGACATAGCCTGCAGATTATATGTTGCTTGATTCTTTTCATTTTACATTACCGTTTCGAAGATGACACTTGCCGCTGTATGGGAGTACCCGGCCCGCGCGGTCGAGCCGGCAAAATTGGTGGAGGAAACATGAAAACGATTCTCTTGGGCGCGGTTACCGCTGTCGCTCTGTGCGGTTCGGCCTATGCGGATACGATCAAGATTGGCGTCATCGGACCCTTTTCAGGGCCGTTCGCCATCCAGGGCAAGAATTTCAAGGCCGGCATCGACGCCTATATGGCGCTGAACGGCGCCAAGGTGGGCGACGACGACATCGAGGTCATCTACCGCGACGTGCCGCAGGCCGACCCCGCCCAGTCGAAGGCGCTGGGGCAGGAACTGGTGGTCAAGGAAGGGGTGCAATATCTCGCCGGCTTCTATTTCACGCCGGATGCCATGGCCGTTACCCCGCTGCTCGAACAGGCCAACGTGCCGCTGGTGGTCATGAATGCCGCGACCTCGGCGATCGTGACCAAGAGCCCCTATGTGGTGCGCACCTCCTTCACCCTGTGGCAGACATCCGCGCCGATGGCCAAGGTGGCGCGGGAGCGCGGCGTCGAGAAGGTCATCACCGTGGTCAGCGACTATGGTCCCGGCGTCGATTCGGAAGCCGCCTTCACCACCACCTTCAAGGCCGAGGGCGGCGAGATCGTGGATTCGATCCGCATGCCGCTGTCGACCAACGACTTCAGCCCGATCATGCAGCGGGTGAAGGATTCCGGCGCGGATGCCGTCTTTGCCTTCCTGCCCTCCGGTCCGACGACCCTCGGCTTCGTCAAGGCCTATAACGACAACGGCTTGAAGGATGCCGGCATCCAGCTTCTGGCCCCGGGCGACCTGACGCAGGAATCCGACCTGCCGGCGCTCGGCGATTCCGCGCTGGGCATGCTGACGACCTTCCATTACGCCATTTCGCATGACTCGCCCGAGAACAAGACCTTCGTGGAAGCGGCGCGCAAGGCCATCGGCAACCCGGCCGAGCTGTCGTTCCCCTCGGTCGGCGCCTATGACGGCATGCATGTCATCTACAAGATGATCGAGGCGACCGGCGGCGAGCAGGATGCGCAGAAGGCCGTCGACGCGGTGAAGGGCCTGGCCTGGGAAAGCCCGCGCGGCCCGGTCTCGATCGATGGCGAGAGCCGCCACATCACGCAGAACATCTATCTGCGCGAAGTGGCCAAGGCGGAAGACGGCAGCTACATCAACAAGGAGATCGCGACCTTCGAGAAGCAGGGCGATCCCGGCCTGGCTGCCGCGAAATAGGCGATCCCCTCAACCCTGGTGCCTGGCGGCCATGCACGGCTTTCGGGCGCCTCGTCGGATAGAGCGATGCAAACCGTTTTCAGTGTCGGGACCGATGCCCTTGCCTATGGCATGGTGCTGTTCGTCATCTCGATCGGCCTTTCGGTCACGATGGGGCTGATGCGCGTGGTCAATCTCGCGCATGGCGCCTTCGCCATGATCGGCGGCTATATCGCCTCCTATGCCGCGCACATGCTCGGCCTCGGCTATGCGGTGGCGATCCTGCTCGCCGTTGCCGGCACCATTGTCATCTCCATCCCCATCGAGCGGTTTCTGTTCCGCCGCATCTATGGCGCGCCGGAGCTGACCCAGGTGCTGATGACGATCGGCATCACGTTCTGCGTCATCGGCATCGCCAATTACGTCTTCGGTCCAACCCTCAAGACCATCCCGCTGCCCGACATGCTGCGCGGTCCGGTCGATCTCGGCTACCGCTCGATTGCCGCGCACAAGCTGTTCGCCATCGCCTGCGGCGTCGTGGTGGCGGGGGCGCTGTGGTTCCTGATCGACAGGACTACCTTCGGCGTCAAGCTGCGTGCCTCGGTCGACAACGCCGCCATGGCAGGCTCGCTGGGGGTGCGAACCCGGATCGTCTATGCGGTCAGTTCAGCGGTCGCGGTCGGCCTTGCCGCCTTCGGCGGCATCGTCGGGGCCGAACTCCTGCCGATCGAGCCCTATTATGCGCTGCGCTATATGGTGACGTTGCTGGTCGTGGTTTCCGTGGGCGGGGCAGGCTCCATCCCCGGCGCGCTGCTTGCCTGTCTGGTGCTGGGTGCAATCGACACCACCGGCCGCTATCTGGTGCCGGAATATGGCGAGTTCTTCTTCTATCTGGCGGTGATCACCATCGTGTGCCTGTTCCCCAACGGCCTCCTCGGCAGGAAGCGGTGATGGCGGCGGAGCAGACCATATCGCAAGCAGGCAAGGCTGCCGGCGGCCCCAACTGGCTGTTGCGCGACCTTGCCGGCCTTGCCGTCATCCTCGTGGTCGCCGTGATCGGCTATCTTCTCTTTCCCAACAACCTTGCGCTCCTGACGCGCATCACGGCAATCGCCCTTCTGGTGCTGTCGCTCGATCTCGTCACCGGCTATTGCGGCATCGCCACATTGGGCCACGCCGCGCTGTTCGGGGCAGGGGCCTATGCGGCGGGCATCGCC
>JBARWP010000731.1:0-5791 GCA_049646905.1 Pseudaminobacter sp.
ACTTGGGGCTGGATCAGTCGACCAGCCGTATCACCAGCGGCGCCTTGCCGCTTCTGGTGCGCGTCACGCTCTCCACTTCCTTGACGGCGATATCGATGCTGGCAGGAATCTTCTTGCGTGCATTGGCAAGGATGACGGCGATGCTCCTTTCGCCGAAATCCTTCAGGGGAACGACGTGTACCTCTATGCCGGAGAGGCTCTTCTGGACAATCTGCATCTGTGCGACATCGGGCACGTTGCGCGGGATATGGTTCATGCCGATGAGCCGGCCGCCGTCGGGAGACAGGATGTATTCCGAACGGCGGCCCTCCACGCCCTGGAACGGCAGCACGCCCAGCGATACGGCATCCAGTTCTTCGGCGCTCATGCCGCTGCGCAGCCTGGCCAGATCGCCGGTTCGGAAGCGCACCAGCGGCTGGGCCGAATTCCAATAGGAGCTTCCGACGATCTCGTAGAGGCTCGACCCGCCATCGTCATAGGCGGGAAGCAGTTCGACCCGCCCGTAGGCCGGAAGGAAATAATGCTCGCCAGCCCGGACCGCATAGGAGGCGCATACGCGTTCCGACTGGCCGTAATAGTCGAGGACCGGCACCCCAAGCGTCTCGGAGACGTCGGCCGACACCGCCGCGTCGAGCACTTCAGAGGAGGAAAGAACGAGCTTCAGCCCCGCCAGCCCGCGCTCCTTCAGGGGTTCGAAGCCCAGCCGCAGGAAAGCTTCCAGCGAGGATGGATAAGCCCACAGCACTTCCGGCCCGAATTGCCGTATGGCCTCGACAAAACCGGCAATCGTCGATGCGTTCAGGTGAAAGCTCGAACAGATGAGATATTGTCCGCCCGGCCGTAGCCGCCAATGCGGCTCGGTCATGTCGTCCGGGCTCTTGAACGTATCGCCTCGCAGGACGGCCACGCGCGCCTTCTTCAGGTCGAGGCCCGAGTGGCGGCGCACCAGATGGTCGAGGACGACCTGTTCAAAGACGACCGATTCGAGCGACCGCCGGAGCGTGATGGGCACTCCGGTCGTTCCACCCGTCGATGCGGTATGGGGAGGAACGAGCGTCCATGCCGAACAGATCCGGGGGTCCTGGCGCAAGGTCTCCTTTTCGAGGAGCGGCCAGCGCTCGTAGCCGCCCGTCAACCCCGCGGCTCGGGCGTAGGGGGTCGTGCGGGCCTTGTCGAGCATGCGGCGGGTCAACTCGTCCCGCAGCGATCGCCGTTCGTTAAGAGACATGGCTTCGGAGCGACGGACGAGCCCCATCAGCCGCCCATAGAGGCCTGGCGTGCGGCGAACCAGATTTTCCGCGGTCCAGTTTTTCAGGTACGCAGCGGCACCCATCGGCTCAGGTCCCAGGCCCGGTTGGCGCCACAGGGGAGGGCGAGGGCAGCCTGCCGTCGCAGCTGGCGACGGCATCCCGCCAGACGGAGCAGATCCGGTCCGCGTAGGGCCCTATGCTCAGGTGCTCCCGCTGGAAAGCTTGCGCTGCGTCGCCGAGGCGCTTCCTCAATTCTCCGTCGCGAACCAGCCGCGTCAAGGCGTCGGCCAGAGCGGCATCGTCGCCCGGGGGGACCAGAAGGCCGGTCTCGCCATCCTTGACTATGTCTTCCACCGCCCCCACCGGCGTGACAACCACCCCGAGACCCGACGCCATCGCCTCGATGACCGACATCGGAAGATTTTCAGCGTAGGACGGCAGCGTCAGAATATCGCCCGTGGCCAGCAGGCGCGCCGTGTCCTGCGCCCCCAGCCATCCGGGAACCATGACCCTGTCCGCAAGGCCGAGCGCGGCGACCTCGGCCCGCAGAGCATCGACGGCTCCGTCGCCCGCCAGCGTGGCACGCCAACCGGGAAGCTCCTTCATTCGCGCCAGCGCCTGGACCAGATGGGGCACGCCCTTTCGTTCCTCTATTCTTCCCAGGAACAGGATGTGGGCGCTGGCACCGCCGCCGACATGTGCCAGACGAGCGTCCTCCACCGCATTGGGCACGATGGCGATCCGTCCGCGGGCGTTCGGAACCCTTTGCGCGATGAAGGCCCGCCACGGGGTGCCCAGCACGATGATGCGCCCCGCTTTTTCGAAGAGGGTCCGGATGCAACGGCCGACGATCGTGCTGTTGCTGGACCAGAAGCTGCGATACTCGGCGCCGTGCAGATGAACGACATAGGGGATGCGGAGGGTGCGAGCCCAGGCGGCAACGACGATCTTGCGGTAGGTGCTGCCCCGGCTGGCGAGGTTGATATGGACCAGATCGAGCCTCCCGCTCAGCCGCGCCAGCGTCATGCGAGCGCAAAATTGCGCGAGGTGAAGCCACGACAGCGCCAGGGCGCCCTTGCCGCGCGTCGGCGCGAAACGGACGACGACATTGCGGTCCCGCCGCGTCAGCTCTTCCTTGAGCGCGGCCATGATGCGGTCAATTCCACCCTGCCCGGTGCCGCCGGCGGGCGTCGCTACCAGGATGTTCAGGGGCCTATCGATAGCGGTACGGTGCAGAGGTCGTCTCATCGTCACGTGTTGCCAGGCAGTCCGGTCATACGGGCCGAGCACTGAGGAATCCGTTAAACCGCTCCCGTGGCTGGAGCCTCAATGCGCATCCGATGACGGCGTCACTCCGAAAGACGAACCGCTTGCATCGTGGTCAGAGCAACGCCTCGTAGTGGTCGCCGATCCGGGAGACGTCGAAGTCGGCGGCACGGCGCTTCAGGACGGCGACGGGCGTCGGGCAATCGAGCATCTCGGCCATCGCGACGGCCAAGGCCGGTGCGTCGCCGACGGGGACGAGCTTCCCGTAGCGGCCATCGTCGAGGATTTCGCGGGGCCCGTGCGGGGCGTCGCATGAAACCACCGGAACGCCTGCCGCCATCGCTTCGACCAGCACGTTGCCGAAACCCTCGCTGGTCGAGGAGAGGGCAAACAGATCGGCCACGGCATAGCCCGCATGCAGATCGTCGGTATAGCCGGCGAACAATACCCTGTCGCCGATGCCCATTTCCTGCGCACAAGCGCGCAATTCGCCCTCGAGGGGACCTTCCCCGAAGATGACCAGCCGCGCCGGGCGGCTTGCCTGCAACAGGGCGAATGCCCGCAGCTGGGTGCGATGGTCCTTCACGGGAACCAGGCGGCCGGCGGTGACGACGACCGGTCCGTCACCCATCGCCTCCAGATCTCGGCGCCAGGCGGGGTCCTGCCGTTGCCTGGGCGCCTCTTGCGGCAGGGGATTGTGGATGACGGCAATCTTGGAGGCCGGAAAACCCCGCGCTTCAAGTTCGCGGCCGACGCCGGCGGAGACTGCGACGGCCTTCGTCGCCCGTGTCGCGACAAGAAGCGACAGCCAGACCGCGATCCTCGCCCCGAGGCGCCCGGCAACCAGCGATGTCGCGGCGTGGAACGTCGGGAAGAAGCGCGCCCGGCTTCGCGCGACGACCAGCGCAAGAGCGGCGAGGAGATTGACGAATTCCGGCGCGCTGAAGACGGCATCGGGAGCGAGGCGCCGCAGCAGGCGCGCCGTCTGCAACAGGCCCCGCAGCGTCGTCGGCTTGCCATAGCCCTCGCCGCGCAGAGGCAGGCCCAGATCGATCAGCCTGACCTTTCCGGCGAGCAGGGCGGCGTTGGGGCCGCCGGCGTTCCAGGCCAGCAGCGTGACATCGTGGCCGCGCGCCGCCATCTCGTTGGCCATGAGCACGAAGACACGCTCGGCCCCGCCCCCCCTGAGGCTGGCGAGGTGAAAAACGATCCGCTTCGCCACATCAGGCCCGGCTGCCGCGAGGCTCGTCGAGCGGTTCGCGCAGGTCCTGCCGGATACCCCTCGCGATCGACAACAGCATGCCCAGGGCGAAACCGCCGAAGGCGCCGAGCGCTACGAGCAGGAGGGTGCGCGGTGGCCAGGAACGGCCTTTCGGCGGCACCGCTTCGGAAATGACCTGCACGTTCGTCGTGTCGATCTGCTCCCTCTCGGTGATCTGGCGGGTCCGTGCCAGGAAGCGCTCGTAGATCGCGGTCCTGGATGCCGCGTCGCGTTCGAGTTCGCGCAGGGCGACTTCCGATTCACTGTCCGTGAAGACGCTGCCCTGCAGGTTGTTCATCTGGGATTCAAGCGAGTCCAGGGCAATTTTCGCCGCGTCACGGTTGGCCTTCGCCACTTCGACGGTGTGCCGGTATTCGGCCTTGACCTGGGCATCCACCGTATCCAGCTCGACTTTCAGTTTGAGAAGCGACGGATGGCGCGGACCGAGCAGCACGGATTGTGAATTATAGTCCTGCCGCGCCTTGTTGGCTCTGTTGCGCAGTTCGGCCAGCGTTTCCGAAACGGAGGGGTTCGCATTCGTCCCGTTCACGCCATCGGCGACCAGCGTATCGTAATTCGCCTGGGCAGCCGTCGCGCGGGTCCGCGCCGCCACGATCTGCAGGTTGAGCTGGGTCATGGCCTGCGAACTGACGAGCTGGCCGTTGCTCGAGGAAAGATTGTGATCACGCCTGTAGCTCTCGACGTTGTTCTCGGCTGCCAGCACATCTGCCTTCAGTTGCTGGAGGCGGGCATCCAGCGCGGCCGCGGCGCGGTTTGCCCCTTCGGCTTCTGTCTTGGCCAGTTCCTCCTGGAACGTCTTCACGATGGCCCGCGATATCTCGATGGCCTTGTCCGGCGTTTCCGCAGCGACGAAGAGGGTCGTGACAAATGACTGCTCGTCCGCCTCGGTCCTGACGCCTTCCTGCAGCCTCGCCAGGGCGGCAAGCTTGGAATCGGATGCCGTGCCGCCGACGGCGCTTCCCCCGGGTGCAAACTCGGGATCGCTGGCCAGGTCGAGTTCGTCCACGACGCGGGAAAGGACATTGCGGGAAGTCAGGACGCGCTGCTTGCTGCGGGCGCTCAGCACCTGGCCGTCCACCTGGCTGGATTGCGCATAAAGGTCGTTGTCGATGACCTGCAGATTGGACGGATTGATGAGGATGTCGGTCGCCACCGTGTAGCGCTTCTTGGCCATGAGCCCATAGGCGCCACCCGCCAGGGCACCCACGAGAGCCAGCGCAAGGGCGGCCGCAAGGCCGGCTCTCAGCCACAGGAAAAGGCGCCGGAAATCCAACTCGAGGAAATCCCCGACCTTCTCCAGCGTGACGGGCGGCTCTGGCTCCCCTTCGCGGGGCAGGGCGGCAATCGTGCGAGGCGCCGCCACCTGCATATCCGGGAGTTCCTCGGTCGCAGGCCGCCTGAGGGGCGGCGCACCCGGTGGCAGGCGCGGGCCCGTCGGAGATTGCGTGTCGGGTTTGGCCGGGATCGCATCCAGGAGCGACGTATTCGGCCGCCGGTACAGTGCCCTGCGTTCGGCGGCGTCAAATTCGAAACCCGCTGCCATTAGACGATGGGGAGGCTCTTCGGACATGTATTGGCTCACGAGCCCTGGCTGGATGCCGGACGCGCCAGCGTTAGGCCAGGATCGTTAACATCCGGTTATCCAAATTCCTTTACCTTTGCGGGATCGAATGCCGCATATGGGAGCCCGGTTCTCACAGGTTCCGTGTTCCAACCGAAAACCGCCATACTGAACAGACAGGCCGTGAGCGTCGCCCAAGAGCAATTCGCATTGATGAGAGAGCGCCGTCACAACGCTCTTTCTCTCATGTTTTTCCTCTGCGCGGCTTTCGCCTTCCTTCTGCGCGCGACCATCTCGCCGCAGCTCATGAACATGGTCGTACCCTATTCGACGGATGGTGGCTCCCTTCCGGAAAAGCTGCATCCGGGAACTTACGCAATATTCCTCCTGCTTGCGGCCATTTTCATAACCCAGCCGATTTTGCTGAAGGGC
>JBARWP010000732.1:0-54294 GCA_049646905.1 Pseudaminobacter sp.
TTACCCCCCCCCCATTTTTCAGGGAAATGAATATCATGAAACTTTACTACATGCCCGGCGCCTGCTCTCTCGCCACCCACATCGTGCTTGAATGGATCGGCATCCCCTACGAGACGAAGAAACTCAGCCATGACGAATTGAAGGCGGACGCCTATCTGCGTATTAATCCGCAAGGCATGGTTCCGGCGCTCGAACTGAATGACGGCACGGTGCTGACGCAAAATCAGGCGACTCTGGGCTATCTTGCCGACACTCATCCTGCAGCCAAACTCGAGGGCGACGGCACGCCGAAAGGGCGCGCCGAGGTCCATCATTGGCTGGGCCTGATTAATTCGGATCTGCACCCCGTCTTCAAGCCGTTGTTCGGCGCGACCGCCTATCTCGGCGACGAGGCGACCATCGAGAAGACCAAGCAGAACGCCCGCAAGATGGCGCGGCGCCTGTTCGAGCTGGCGGACAAGTCGCTTCAGAAGCGTGACTTCATCGCCGGCACCCGCTCCATCGCCGACGCCTATCTGTTCGTCCTGGCGAGTTGGACGAAGAACGTCGGCATCGACCTTTCCGATCTGGCCGGGATCACGCGCTTCCAGCAGCGGATGCAGGCCGATCCTGCCGTGCGGAAGGCGATGACGGCAGAGGGGTTAGCCTGACCCACACGGTGCGCCAAGGTAGCAAACACCACAATTCAAACCCAGTTCGAGGAGGACAAGGCAATGGCTGATAATCAGAAAACTTCGGAAAGGCCGGATCTCGCAAAGGGGATCGCCGAAGCCGAGCTCTCCGATGGTGGCATGCTTGTCGGCCATGTCGAGGGCACGTCCGTCCTGCTGGTGCGCCGTGGCGAGGACATTTTCGCCATCGGCTCCGAATGCACGCACTATAACGGACCTCTGGCCGAAGGGCTGGTGGTGGGAGACACCATCCGCTGCCCTTGGCATCATGCGCGTTTCGACCTGCGCACCGGCGAGGCGGTGGCGGCACCGGCGCTGGCACCGGTCGGCTGCTGGTCGGTGGAGCGGCTGAACGGCAAGATTGTCGTCGGTAAAAAGAAGCCGACCCCGAAGCATGAATTGCCCGCCGGTTCGGTGCCACAGCGCATCGTTGTCATCGGCGGCGGGGCGGCAGGCTTCGCCGCTGCCCAGCGGTTGCGCAATCTGGGCTATGCCGGCAGCCTCGTCATGCTGAGCGACGATGCCGACCTGCCGGTCGACCGACCCAATCTTTCCAAGGATTTCCTAGCCGGCACGGCGCCGCAGGACTGGATGCCGCTGCGTGGCGCCGGCTTCTACGAAAAGCAGAGTATCGACCTGCGTCTCACCACGAAAGTGGCTGCTATCGATGTTGCAGCCAGCGAAGTCCGGCTCGCCGACGGTACAGCGATTGCCTATGATCGGTTGTTGCTGGCGACCGGGGCCGAGCCGGTGCGCTTGCCGCTTCCTGGCGCGGACCTGCCGCATGTCCACACGCTGCGCAGCTTCGCCGACTGTCGGGCGATCATCGCTCAAGCCGCAACCGCCCGCCGCGCCGTGGTGATGGGGGCAAGTTTCATCGGGCTGGAAGTAGCGGCGGCGCTGCGCCAGCGCGGGCTCGAAGTGCATGTGGTAGCGCCCGACAAGCGGCCGATGGAGCGGGTACTTGGGCCCCAGATCGGCGAATTCATCCGCGCTCTGCATGAGCGGCACGGCGTCGTGTTCCATCTTCAGGAAACGGCGAACGCCATCACCGCTGATGAGGTCCGGCTTTCCGGCGGCGGCATACTAGCCGCCGATCTCGTCGTTCTCGGCGTCGGGGTTCGACCTCGCATACAGCTGGCGGAAGCGGCCGGGCTCAAGATCGACCGCGGGATGGTGGTCGACGCCTATCTGGAAACCAGCGCGCCCGGCATCTTCGCCGCCGGCGACATCGCCCGCTGGCCCGATCCGCATAGCGGAGCGCTGATCCGCGTCGAACATTGGGTCGTGGCCGAGCGCCAGGGCCAGGCGGCCGCCGCGAACATGCTGGGCGGGCGTCGAAAATATACCGACGCGCCGTTTTTCTGGAGCCGGCACTACGATCTGGGTCTCAACTATGTCGGTCATGCCGAGGCGTGGGACGCGATCGACATCGATGGCGATATCGCTGCCGGCGACTGTACCTTGCGCTACAGGCACGAAGGGCGGACGCTGGCCGTGGTCACCATGGGGCGTGACATTGAAAGCCTTGCCGCCGAAGCGGCGATGGAAGCCGAGTTCGCAGCGGCGTAACGGGCATCCGGTCGGAAAAGGCGGCCAGGCCGAAGCAGGGTCCGGGATCGCCTCGTGCCGGATCAGGCGCGGGGCGCATCCGTTTGCCGCGATCCTCTTCGTCGGCACCGTATTCTTCGAGGAGACCTTTTTTGAAACTATCTGCGTCTAGATCATGAATTCACAACAGAGCGTCGGCGAGACAGAATATCTGGCCGATCCGTCCGAGGCGCCCAGGCCCGTCAACCGGGTTATGGTGTTCTCGATCGTCGCCCTGACGCTTCTGATGATGTCGGTCGATTCGACGATCGTCGCGACGGTCCTGCACTCCCTGCAGCAAGGGCTGGACACGACGCTCAACTGGGCGGGATGGACGCTCACGGCATATTCCCTCGGCTTCGTCGTCATGCTGCCGATCAGCGGCCGGCTCAGCGAGCAATATGGCCGCCGCAGGGTGTTTCTCGGCTCGGTGGCCGTTTTCACGCTGGCCTCGCTGCTTTGCGGCCTGGCCGACAACATCTTCGTGCTGATTGCGCTTCGCGCCTTGCAGGCGGCGGGCGGAGCAGGCTTCACGCCCTCGGCGACGGGGATCATCGCCGATCATTTCGGCGGCGCGCGCGATCGCGCCGTCAGCCTGTTCGGCAGCATCTTTCCGATCGGGGCGATGATCGGACCGATATTCGGCGGCCTGTTCGTCTCCTATTGGACATGGCGGGCCGCCTTCCTGGTCAATGTGCCGATCGGGATCGTCGTCATCATGCTGGCGCTGCGCTACATACCGCGCGATCCGCCCCGCCGGAGGGATGCGCATTTCAGCATGGATATTCCCGGAATGCTGCTGCTGGGCGGCGGGCTGTTATCGGGGATGCTTGCCGCTACCTGGCTCGGCGAGACAAAAGGCTCCGTCTGGTCTCCCAGTTTCGCCCTGCCGCTGGCCATCGCACTCGGCGCTGCATGGATGTTCTTCCGGCACATCGGCCGCTCCACCCATCCGTTCATCGCCCCGCATCTGATCCACGGGCCGAACTTCGGAACCGTCAACCTCGTCAACATGGTTTTTAGCGGCATGACCATCGGCGTCGTGGCGCTTATCCCTCTTTATGCTGCCACCCGCTATGGGATCGGCGCGCTGGATGCCGGAACGTTGCTGGTCGCCGAGGGGATCGCGGCAATCACGATGTCGATCATGATTGCGCTGGTGCTGCGGCGCACCGGCCACCGGCTGCCGATCTATGCAGGGTCTGCCATCATCGCACTGGGTATGGTTCTTCTCGCCCTGTCGCCCAAATTCGGCGTCGCGCCTTACGCCTGGCTGGCTGACTCGGCCTTCCTGATTGGTACCGGCATGGGGACGATCAATCCGGCCAGCCGCAATGCCGGGCTGCAACTGGCGCCCCGGCAATCCTCGACGCTTGCCGCGCTGCGCACCCTGTCCCTTCAGATAGGGTCGATCGCCACCATCTCGATCACCACGGCCATTCTCACCGGCTCTGCCGATCCCGGCAGCATCCAGGCTTGGGTTTATATCGCAGTGGCCCTGCTGCTTGTCGCCGCCATGCCGGTCATCTCCCGCGTTCCAGAACACCATGGCTCATGGTGACATGGAGAAATCGGTGACCACCAGCACGGCTGCGACCTATGGAAGCGGCGATCAAAGGTTGGGAACGCCCGCCCCCGGGCGACGTCTAACCGATATCGCAGGCAATTTCGGCCGCCGGGTCGAAGGAGCAGGATCATGAAATTCTTTGTCGATAGCGCCGATATCAAGGAGATACGCGAACTCAACGGCCTCGGTCTTGTGGATGGTGTGACCACCAACCCCTCTCTCATCATGAAGTCGGGCGGGCAGATGCGCGATGTCATCAAGGAGATTTGCGGCGTCGTAAAAGGTCCGGTTTCCGCCGAGGTCACGGCAACGGACTATGAAGGAATGGTCAGGCAGGCAGGGATCCTTGGCGGTATCGCCGACAACATCGCAATCAAGGTACCCTCGACGCTCGACGGATTTCGGGCCTGCAAGGCATTGCGCGAGCAGGGGCGCATGGTGAATGTGACACTTTGTTTCTCCGCCACGCAGGCGCTGCTTGCCGCCAAGGCTGGCGCCACATTCATATCGCCATTTATCGGCCGCATCGACGACATGGCGGAAGACGGCATGGCGATGGTCGCGGAGATCCGCAAGATCTACGACAATTACGGCTTCGAAACCCAGGTCCTCGCCTCGTCGATCCGCACCGTGAACCACGTCAAGCAGGCCGCCCTTCTCGGCGCCGATGTCGCGACCATTCCGCCCGCGACGATCAGGGCTCTTTCCAGACACCCTCTGACGGATAAGGGGCTCGAGGCATTCCTGGCTGACTGGGAGAAAACAGGCCAGACCATCGACTGAAGGAGCCTCAACTCTGCCTTCGTCCCAGATAATCGCGACAGCCTATCCGTCTGTCGGTTGGTTGATCGGACTGGGAACCTGGAGAGAGTTCTCCGGCATTGGATAGACGACTTTTCCGTCTGCTGTGCGTTGCGCGCCCGGGGTCGGGGCGGCATGTTCGACGTGCCCAGGCGCCATCAGATGATCGACGGCGTGACCGTTCAGCAGCAGATAGTCGGTGATGATGCGGCGGTGGCATCGCCACCAGACGGCCTCGGAGCACATTAGGGCAACGCGGCGGTCACGGCCGAGGCGAAGCAGCTCTTCGAAGGCGGCGCTGAATTCCGGGCTCAGCGCATAGTCCGCATAGTTGTGAAAGGCCTGCACGCGCCAGAACGCGTTGAGGGTTTGATCGACACCCATTTGCCTTGGGCGCCGCCCGCCAAGGGCGGGGCAGTGACGGTAGCCGATCTGCACCGCCGCGAGGTCCTCCGCAAGCCGGTCGATATTGAAAACCGGGTTGGTCCGCGAGCGGGGAAAGGATCGCACGTCGACCAGCAGTTCGACCTCCGCCGCGCGCAGCATGGAGAGGAACTCATCGAGGCTACGGGACGAATGGCCGATAGTCGAGAACCGTGCCGCCATCAGCCGATCTTCGTCAGCGCGCCTTCCTTGTGCGCGGCGACGTGATCGGTCCTGTCGCTCTTGATCTCATATTGCGGATCGTCCTTCGATGCATGGTGGCGGTGCCCCTTGTAGTCGAAGTCCTCGTGATGGACCTTGGTGATCCTGCCGCTGACCCGGCCCGCCTCCGAATTCCAGCTCACATGATCGCCGATGGAAAATTTCGTCATGATCGTCTCCAGTTACGATGAGGAACGTTCTTGCCGAGGGACCGTTCCCGCCTCGTCACGCGTGCGCCTGACCGAGGGCGACCGCGACGTCTTTGCCGATGCCGGAATTGGCTCCGGTTACGAGCGCTTTCTGGCCAGCCAAAGGCTTGATGTCGGACAGATCAAAGCAACAGGCGACACAGCACTGCCGATTGAATATGCAGGGACAATGCGTGGCGGTAACGAAAGGCTCGGCAGCTTCGTTACATCGCTGTAATATTCAGGAAGGATATCGTGGTAGGCACTTCCGGCCATATCGGCGCATTTCTGACATCGACCATATTGGCCGATGTCAGATGAGGTTCCTGCTGCATCAGGGCTTCGGCTATTCGATGATCCACCGGATCGGCGACTATTTGCGCGCGCATGGTTCTGGCCATCACTGGATCGAAAAACACCGCGGCGACATCTTCGTAAACGTGTCGGACGACCGCGACGAGGCGATTCTGCGTGAACAGTTCGCTGACCTGCTCGATCCGGTGGCGCCTCGGCGCCATTTGTCAGGTGCACCTGGCAGGAAGGTGCGGTGAGGCCATGTTTACGCGACGGGTACTGAACTATCTGGCCAGAACGGCGGCAGGGCTGGCTCGAGGCGCCCACCGATGCGTATTGGTGATGTATGGACCGCGAGCCCCGTGACGTCATCTGTTTCCACCGCGATCCCGCTCATTGTCGCTTCGCCGTCAGCAGCTTCGAACCGCCCGGACGGGATGCCGGTTGTAAGGCGCCGCAGCATCTCTTCCTTCTTGATCCCGATGATGGATTCGTAGTCGCCGGTCATGCCCACGTCGGTGATATATGCGGTACCGAGCGGCAGGATCCGATGGTCGGCAGTCGGAATATGTGTATGGGTACCAGCGACAAGACTGACACGACCATCACAAAAATAACCTGCGGCAAGTTTCTCGCTGCTGGCCTCGCCATGGAAGTCCACCACGATCGCATCCGTGGCCTCTCGCAGCGGGTGCGCGGTAATCTCTTCATGCAGTAACTCGAACGGGTCGTTCACCGGATCCATGAAGAGGCGCCCCAGCGCGTTGATGACGAGTGCGCGCTTGCCGTTCCGGGTTTCGACCAGCGCACTGCCGCGTCCGGGCGTACCGGGGATGTAGTTGAGCGGACGGATCAGGCGCGGCGCATTTCCGATGAAGGTCAGCGCCTCCTTCTTGCTCCACGAATGATTACCCAACGTCACGGCGTCGGCGCCGGCAGCGATGAATTCGTGGTAGATGGCTTCGGTGATGCCAAAGCCGTCGGCGGCGTTTTCACCATTGACGATGGCGAGGTCAATGTTCCAGTCGGAAATCAGCTTGGGCAGCAGTTGAGAAACAGCGTCGCAACCCGATCGCCCGACGACATCTCCGATAAAAAGTATGCGCATCGATCTATCCTTGAGCCATTGTGAACCGGTATCGGTCAAAACATCGCCGTGACTGGCCTGTATTAGTCTGGCTGCCATGAACGACAAACTCAACGGCGTTGCCAATGGTGGACTTGAGATAGCGCCTCGGTCGGGAGAAACCGATGTGATTTGCTAGATCGTTAGATAGAAGGAGGCCGATGAATGGCAAAACGACCTGAAATTCCAAGCGGCGCTAATCTGGAGCAGATCAAGATCGTCGTAAACGCGCTGTATCTGTGCCTGGAATACGCCGTCGATCACATAAGGCGGATCGAAGGTGCAAATCCGTCCGTTGAATTCAAGGAAAACATGCTAAACGCCGTCAGGAACGGCAATATCGATATGTCCATCTTTGAAGATGCGAAGACGTATGATTTTGTGGTCACAATGATCGAGGACCTGATCGACGAGACATAGGCACCTCTGGTTCGGCGCCTGCTGAAACAGGTGCGCGTCGACGCTGGACAAAGGCAAGGCACCGGCGAAAACTGTCAATGGGAGGGTGTTTATGACACCGTCATTGGCGTGGCCCGCGCGAGATATTTGAAACGACCGACATCAGCTGAAAGAAGAATCTGCTCGCGCCACCGGTGTGATGGGCGGCGAGGCAATCATTCCTTTGCTTGTGACATCGTGCCCCCATTGTTGGCTACCTTAATACGTATTATAAATGCATATTAATTAGCGATGCTCCGGCTTGCGGCCACTGGAGGCGTTGCGGCTTTACGTGACGGAGAAGGCAATGGAATTCCCCGGCTTCTTTGTTGAAGCGCCCACGATATCGCTGCGTGATCCGTTGGCGCAATTCCTCGGCGTCTCGAAGAGCGGCATGATCACCTATGCTTATGCCGACGCCGTAAAGCTTGCCGGTCACTCCTGCCCCACGGTTGCGGGGGCCTATCTGATGGTCAGGCGCGGGCTCCAGTATCTCTATGGTAACGAGATACCCGAGCGCGGCGGTATTGAAGTGTATCTGCGCGGTCCACGCGACCAGGGTACAACAGGGGTTATCGCTTCCGTCGTCACGCTCCTGACGGGCGCTGCGCCAGAGACCGGCTTCGGCGGCATCGGGCCGCACGGCCGGTTCATGCGCCGTGACCTCCTGTGTTTCGATGCTACGTTCGACGGTATCATGGCGCTTCGGCGCGGCGATAACGGGGACGGCGTAATCCTCGATCTCGATACGAGCGTCGTTCCGTTCACAGGCGAGATCCAGGCATTGCTTCCTCGGTCTGTTGTCGGGCAGGCCAATGAGAACGAGCAGGCACGCTTTGCTGCACTCTGGCAGGCACGTGTCGAAGAAATGCTGATCCGGCACGCGGACGACCCCGCGCTCATCCGGGCTCGTGAGTGGAAGGCAGGCGCGCTTGCGGACGAGGACCTAGCCTGAAGATGATGCTTCCGCAACCGCCAGCAAACGACGAGGCCCGCAAGTCGATGGAACGGCTGCGGCGAATCCTGGTCGAGCTGGCGCAAACCGAAACGCTTGCAACCTACAAGGAACTCGCCGATCGCCTTGGGTTGACGGCGCCTCAGACTATTCACCAACTGACGGGCTTGCTGGAAAGGCTGATGGCCGAAGACGCCGAAGCGGGTGACCCGCTTCTGGCAGCGCTCTGCATCGGGCGCCTGCGCGGCGCCCTGCCGGCGCCCGGCTTCTTCACGACCGCCGAGACCTTGGGGCTTTTTATGGGCAATCCGGAAGGTCCGGAGGCCAGGGACTTTCATGAACGCGAACTGGCCCGGATTTTCGGCATGTATCGTCGATCGCGTGACGGCTGAGATTTAACCGCCCACGGTGGATCGCCTGCAGTGACGAGGGAGAAATATTATGAATGATGACGCTGTCGTATCAGGGCGGATCCAGCACCTTGATGGGGCTTGGGAAGGGCGTCTCGAACGCTGGATGGGACATGATCGGGAAACGGTCTGGCGGATGCTGACCGAGCCACAACAATTCGTGCAGTGGCTTGCGCCGGGTTCGATCGAGTTGCGAAAAGGCGGCCGGGTTCATATCGATTTCGGCGATAGCGGCGTGGTGATCGGCAGCACCGTGCTCGCGTTCGATCCGCAGCGACTGCTTGCCTATTCCTGGAGCAGCGGCGATGAACCGGAGCGGCCATTGTGTTGGGAACTGACTACCGCCGGCGAAGGTACTACGCTGACGCTAACCGTGCGGTTACCGGCGCAAGAGGACATCGCCAAGGCCTGCGCGGGCTTCGAGGCGCATCTCGATATGCTTGCCGCAGCGCTTGAAGGGGTGTCGACCCGCTTTCCCTTCGAACGTTATCTTGCCGCGCGCCATGCTTATCAAGAACTGCTGCCGAAGTAGTGGCGACCCGCCATTATGCTGGAAAAGCAATCCTGGACGGTTTAGCTCTTGTCGCACGTCCGAGGCTCGCTCGACGTAACCATAGCCACGCTCTACTTGGTGACAATGATTTCCTCCGTTCCATGTGGGCGAAGGAACTGACGAAATTATCCGATCAGCAGGGGCAACGCCGAAAACCCGCTGGCCGGATATATGGCAAGCACCGGCTGGCGGCCGGGTGCCGGGGCGATCTCGCTTGTGCCTTTCAGCAGTTCCTCCATGACGACGCGCAGTTCCAGCCTGGCCAGTTGCGCGCCCGGACAGACATGGATGCCCCGGCCGTAAAGCAGGTTCTCGTCCGGGTCGCGGTCGAGGCGGAATTCGTCGGGATCGCCGAAGACCGCCTCGTCGCGGTTGGCCGAAGCCCATATCAGCGTGACGCGCTCGCCGGCGGGGATCCTGCGCCCGCCGATCTCGACCGGCTTCGTCGTCACCCGCCGGTTGGAAATCAGCGGCGCGTGTAGCCGCAATATCTCGTCGATGGCGGCCGGCAGCAGGCCGGGCTCCTCGCGAAGCTGCCGCTGGAGCTGCGGTTTCTGCGCCAGATAGTGGGCGAGGATACCGACGCAGGCGGTGATGGTGCCTAGCTCGCCGACCGTCCAGTTGCGCAGGATGCTGACGATCTCCTCCTGACTCAGCGGTCGCCCGCCGATCCGCTGGCGCAGAAGACCGGTGGTGATATCGTCGGGCGCGGCTGTGCCGACCCGGCGCCGCGCCTCCAGCAATTGGCTGATATAGCGGTCGAATTCGAGCGCGATCGTCGCCATGGCGACGATATCCCTGGCCAGCGTGGCCTCGTGGTTTTTGCGAACCCATTCGAGCAGTGGCACGTGCAGACAGTCCGGCCAGCCGAGAAAGGCGCACTGGATACGCACGGCGAAGTGTTGAGCGAGCTGCGTCACCAGATCGATCTCTACATTCCGTTCAAGGGAAGACACGAGATCAGCCGAGATGGCGCGGCAAAGCGGTTCGAAGGCGAGGACGCGCGCGGGCTCGAAATGATGCTCGATCAGTTTCCGGTACGGTGTGTGCCGGGGCGGGTCCATGCCGCTCGGCACCGACAGATGGCGGGACACGGCGCTGCTGAAGCTGTGGTGGTCGTCCAGCGCCCGCACCACGTCCTCGTGCCGCAACAGCGACCAGCCGAGATAGTCGCTATACGCTACCGGACAGCGGTGGCGCATTTCGTCATAGGCCTCGATCTGGTTGGAAAACACCGAGTAGGAGCGGGGGTCCCAATCGGGTTCCGGCTTGTCCGGCTTCACGTCTGTGGCAATCGTCAATGAGTTTCTCCGACCTGGCAAAGTTCCCGGCGCGAAGGCGGCGGCAGCGAGGACGCGAACGTCCTGCTAGCCGCCTCTGCGGCCAAGGACTTTGCGCGCGCTCAAACACGAAACGTTAATTTACGGAGAAGAGCATGAACGAAGAAATGATTATTCTGTCAGACACGCTCGTGCTCCAAATAGGCTGGGCAATCTGTTTCTATTGAGCAAGCGTCAAATAGTCCGAATCCGGAGCGCATCGTGATCGATGCTGCTCATCTGAGGATCCACCACGCGGTCGCGAACCTTCGTAGTTGGTGGCGCCGCGTGAGGCACCGCAGCATGAAGGCCACCTCGACGCCATGTTGCGGCTGGCCCGGTTGGGCGCCATCATTGCCCCGCCTGTGCCGCCGTTCTACGCCCGGCCAGCTACCATCGACGATCTGGTGCGCGAGATAGCGGCCCGGCTCGTGCAATGGGCGGGCATCGATCCCGGCCACTGCATGACGCGCTGGGGCGGGGGTTCGGCTGTGTAAGCGTAAGCTCTATGTCCTGCCGCCGGTACGTCGAAGACCCTGCCGTGCGCTGCAAAGCAACGAGAGTTCGCGGTAGCTCGTTGCGCTCCTCGGCAGCGTATTCGGCTGGGCCGCATGCAGGATGGTATGAGCCAGCGTCGGATGACAGGCCATCAGATGTAGCAGGCGAGGTTCAATCTTTTTCGTGGGCACAGGCATTTCGCCCTCTGATCGAGAACGGCAATTACAGCCGCACATATTCTTCTCCCGATATCATGCATGGATTGGTGACGGGAACCGACTTGGACAACAGGGTTATGTCGTCGCGTCGCCACGCCCTGTAGCCTCGGAAAGTTGTCGCATCGAATAGGCGCCTTCGTGAGCAATCCTGGCGATATCGTCGAACAGAAGCGCGATGTCCACATAGACGCTGCGGTCCTGCTCCGCCGGTCCCAACTCATCCAGATCGTTCAGGTAGTAAATCATCGTCTCGATCTGCTCGCGGCAGTGGCGGGCGTCAAGAAGATGCTTGTGTATGGTGCGCCGGCGCTCAAGCACGGTGAAGTGCGCCAGTGTCTCATCGAGTTTGGGTTTGCACTCGCAATCCAATGGCGCTTCCCTGATCTCGGCCGTCAGTCTTGCAACGATTGCCATGTCGATGGGAAGCCTCGATCCGTCGGAATTCTGGTAAGGATCGGCATGTTTCATATTCACCTCCGCTTGTCGGCATGAATCACCGTAGCCGATCTATTTGTCGTTCCTTTGCGCCGGCTCAAACGAGGTCTCGACAACTGGCCTAATCAGGCCGCTTTTCCGTGAGCGCGTGGCGATGTGGTCAAATAAGCGTCGAAAGCGGCAGCAGCCGCCCGGACGAGGAAACGATGCTTGCCGCAAAGGCGGATTACGCCATCGGCAATCTCCAGCACGCCGTCCCGCTCCAGGGCCTCGAGCTGGTCGTTCGCGTTCAGGACTGTTTCAAGGTCGAAGCCGCGCCTGACGCAGATTGCCGCAACGTCGGCCTGAAGGTCACACATCAGGCGCTCGATGATGTCCGCGCGCAGTCGGTCTTCGGCTGTTAGCAGGTACCCTTTGGTGGTGGCGAAGCAGCCGGTATCGATCTGTTCGGCGTAACGGCCAAGCGGCACCTCGTTTTGCACGTAGCCATGCGCCGTGCGGCCGATGGCCGAAGCGCCGAAACCGATCAGCGTCTGGCAATCGTCGGTCGTGTAGCCTTGGAAATTGCGCCGCAGCTTTCCAGTGGCCTGCGCCAGCGTAAGATCGTCATCGGGAAGCGCAAAATGGTCCAGACCGATCTGGCGATAGCCGGCGGCGACGAGCGTATCCGTGATAGCCAGTGCCTGCTCGCTGCGGGCCACACCGTCGGGAAGGGCCGCTTCGTCGATCATGCGCTGATGCTTCTTGAAGGACGGTATATGGGCATAGCCGAACACGGCCAGCCGGTCGGGGCGCATGGCTGCCGCCACCTGAGCCGTCTCGACGCAGGAGCGGATGGTTTGGTGTGGCAACCCGTAGATCAGGTCGAAATTGATTCGAGTAACCCCATACTCGCGCAACAGCGTCACGGTCTCGAAGGTCTGCTCCTCGCTCTGGATACGGTTGACCGCCTTTTGCACGACCGGATCGAAGCTTTGTACGCCGAGGCTTGCGCGACCGATGCCGGCGCCGGCCAGCGCACCGGCCATCTCGATGGTCAGCGTGCGCGGATCGATCTCGACCGCCAGTTCCGCCGTCGGGGTGAAATCGAAGCGCTCGCGCATCAGATCGACCAGCGCAATGAAATCCGCCGGCTCCACGATGGTCGGCGTGCCGCCGCCGAAATGCACCTTTTCGACGGATAGCGGTTGCGCGGTCTTGGCTGCGACCATGCGGATTTCTTTGCGCAGCATGCCAAGATAATCGACGATGGGCTGGTCGCGGGCGGTAATGGTGGTGTGGCAGCCGCAATACCAGCACATAGCGCGGCAGAATGGGATGTGGAGATAGAGCGAGGTTGGCTCGTTTACGGGCAGGTTCGACAGCCACCCGGCATAGACGCCAGCGTCTATCGAGGGCGAGAAATGCGGTGCTGTCGGGTAGCTGGTATAGCGTGGCAGCCGCGCCTCGCCGTATTTTTGCAGGATGGTCGGTTGCAAGGGTGTTTCTCCACGGGCGATGGCAGTGGTTCCTGTTTTCCGCAGGTTTAGGTTTCGTGAGGTGAGCCTGCGTCCAACGTCACACGGCTTCTGGCTTTCGGGTCGCGGCGTGGACGGTTTATCCAGGCAGGCGGATCGCTGGCCGGAAAGGATTCCCAGGATGCCTGCGAAACGTCGTCCCAATCTTCGTTCTCAGACGGCTTTCCCGCCGCCATCTCTTTCCCGGTCGGGTTGGGTGGAGCTGCGCCCCTTGGCATGCTCGCCTCCTCGTGCCTGATATTGCTTAATAGGTATTGTGGATACATATTACGGCGCGAAGCGTTAAGCTGCAATACAGCCTCGCCCGGGAATTGATGACTGCGTCGATGAGTGGCGGTCAAGGCAAGCAGATTGCCGCTGAAGCTGGAGATCGTGGTATGGGTAACGCCAATCCTCAAAATGTGCTGATCGTTGGGGCGGGACCTGCGGGATTGTGTCTCGCCCGTGCTCTTGCCACCCTTGGGCTTGAGGTCGATATCGTTGAACGCCAGCCTGAAGAATCCCTGGCCGAGCCAACGTTCGACGGGCGCGAGATCGCGCTTTCCCAAGGCTCGATAAGCATTCTGGAGCGGCTGGACATATGGCGACGGATTCCCGAGATGGAAATCCATCCGCTGCGTCGCGCGCGCGTGAGCGACGGAGCTTATGAAGGTTTCGGCATCGATGCAGATATTTTCGGCAAGGATCGCCTTGGCAATTTTGTCTCCAACCATGTAATCCGTGCCGCTGCGTGGCAGGCCGTGCGCGATACACGGGCCGTGCGGGTTCATGCCGACGCAGAGGTGAAGGCGGTCGAGCGCAAGGGAGAGGGCTTTAGCGTGTATCTGGCGGATGGCCGCCAGTTGACAACCGCCTTGCTGGTTGCCGCCGACAGCCGCTTTTCGCAGATGCGCCGGCTACTGGGGGTTCCGGTTGCCATGCACGATTTCGGCAAGACCATGCTGGTTTGCCGGCTGCATCATGAGATCCCGCATGAAGGCGTGGCGCGCGAGTGGTTCGGGCGCGGACAAACCCGGGCGCTGCTGCCGCTCGATGAGCATACTGTTTCCCTCGTCCTAACCGTGACCGGGCAGGAGGCAGTTGAACTGCAGGCGCTGGACGAGGACGCTTTCGCGCGCGATATCGAGATGCGGCTTGAGCGCCGGCTCGGCGCCATGCGGCTTGTCAGTGTCCGCCATGCCTATCCGCTGGTCGCCACCTGGGCCAAGCGGTTTGCCGGCCCCGGCTTCGCACTGGTGGGCGATGCCGCGGTCGGGATGCATCCCGTCACTGCTCACGGCTTCAATCTCGGTCTTGCCAGTGTCGATCGCCTCGCGGTCGCGCTTAGCGGTACGCTCGCCCAGCGTCGCGGCGTTGCCGATACTGCCGCGCTGGAGCGCTACCAGCGCAGGCATCGGGCGGCCGCGCTGCCGCTCTTTCTTGGCACGGGCATGATCGTCGGGCTCTACACTGATGACCGGGTTCTTGCGCAGCCCCTGCGCCATGCCGTCATCGGCGGCATGCGGCGGTTGCGGCCGCTACGCGACATGCTAGCAGCCGCCGTCGTGGATGCGCCGCCACATCAGGTCCTGTTAGGCCTCGTGCGCAGTGTTGCACGCCTGGGGCCGGGTTTGCCGGCATATGGGCGGGAGCGAGCTTCTACCGACCCAGACAGCTTTGCCCAGGGTGACACCCGATAACTAGCCATACCGTTAATATGAGGGATACATTCAAGGCTGGTGAATTTGGGCAATCGTGAGAGTGCCATGGATAGCAGTGACGGTATGGATAGGGCACGGCAAGTAGAAGTGGCGAAGTCGTTTCTGGCAAGGCATCACGCTCCATCGGTGCTCCTGCTGCCGAACGTGTGGGACGCGATGAGCGCAAGGATTTTTGCAGCTGCGGGGTTCGACCATCTGGCAACGACCAGCGCCGGTGTCGCCTGGGCGCTGGGCTATCCCGATGGTGAGATCGCGCCATGGGGAGAAGTGGTCGCAGCCACAGCCCGAATAGTGCGTGCTGCGGCCGGAGTACCGGTCACGGCGGATATCGAAGGCGGTTACGGGCAAACCCCGGAGGCTGTCGGGAACCACGTCGCAGAAATCATTCGGGCTGGTGTGGTGGGCATCAATCTCGAGGATAGCCATGAGGGCTCGATCCGCAGCTTTGAGGACGCAACGGCACGGCTGCAAGCCGCGCGCGAAGCCGCTCACAAGGAAGGTGTGCCGATCGTCATCAATGCCCGCTGCGATATCTTCCATCGACAGCATGGCGAGGAAAGTGCACGCTTCGACGCAACTGTCACCCGTTGCAAAGCTTATCTCGCGGCCGGTGCCGATTGTGTATACCCGTTCGGTCTGCGCGATCCCGATCTTATCGCGGCCTTCGTCAAGGCCATTGCCGCGCCCGTCAATGTCACGGGCCGACCTGGCCTGCCGGACGCGGCGGCATTCGAGCGCATGGGCGTGGCGCGAATCACGATCGCTTCGGCGCCGACCCTTGTGACAATGGACGCAATCGGGAAGCTTGCGGCGGATCTGCATTCGACTGGAAGTTTCGACCGGTTGAGCAGCCCATTTCACCATCCCGACGCCCAGAAGCTGTTTCAATCAAAAGGATAACCACCATGAAAGCACGGCTTGACCCGCGACGGGCGTCGCCTGAAGCAATGCAGGCGTTGCTTGGGCTTCAGATCCATGTCAACCAATGCGGTCTGGAGCACGGGTTACTCGAACTGGTCAAATACCGGGCCTCTCAACTCAACGGCTGCGCCTGGTGCATGGATATGCACACCAAGGACGCCCGCGCCGCCGGCGAGACCGAACAGCGGCTTTATCTCCTCAGTGCCTGGCGTGAGTGTCCGTTTTACACTGAACGCGAGCAGGCTGCCTTGGCCTGGACAGAAGCCGTGACCCGGTTGCCGAATGGCAATGTGCCCGACGAGGTTTTTGCGGCGGCGCGAACGCAATTCGGCGAACAGGAACTGGTGGAACTCACTATGGCGATCATCGCCATCAATGGATGGAACCGTGTCAATGTCGCGTTTCGCACCGTTCCAGGAACCTACCGCGTGCTCGGCCATGGGCCTGATGAATGAAGCGGCTCACGCAGAAGCCACCTACCTGTTGAGAAAACTGTCGGGAATCACGGTCCTCGCGGGTTAATCGAGGGCCTGTTCTATGGCCTCAACTTCGGGCTGGCGGGGATCACGGCGGCCATCCTGGGTGGACTGGCTGACAGCATCGGTATCGAGCAGATCTACTGGATCTGCGCCTTCCTGCCGCTGGCCGGCTTGCTGACCTGGCTCCTGCCCAGCATGTAAGAGGGCGCCGTCTGAAACGGAATAGCGAGTAATCAATCAGTCGACCCTTCTGGTTAGGAATGCTCAGATAGCCGTCTTGTGCCGACCGTCACCGAGGCATCCTGTGGGTGGCGCCAGGGACAGGATATCGGTTCGACGCCTGGTCTCCTCTCGCTGCGGAATCCGCTCTTTATATTTGCCTATGTCGTCGCACATGATGACTTGCGCACCTCGGACCCAGGATAGGCACAATCGGCGACGGTGGTCTTGTCAAGTTCAGCCAGAAAAGCTTCGCGGGCGGCGGCCAGTTGCGGCTTTAGTCGACACAACGGGTTTAGCAGGCAGGCGCCGCCATCGGCCCGGAAGCACTCCACCATGTCGTATCGGCTTTCCAGGTGGCGAACGACCTCGCCCAGCGTGATTGCGTTAGCCGGCCGCGCCAGCCGGATGCCGCCGCCGGCACCGCGCTGGGTCGTAACGAAGCCGCCGCGAGACAAATCCAGCACGACCTTTGTGAGATGGTTGTAGGGAATCTGGAACTCCTCAGCGACCCCGGCCGTGGTCAAGGGCTCGCCCGGCGTACCGGCAAGCCGCATCAGCACGCGCAATCCGTAGTCGGTGAAGGCGGCAAGTCGCATAGGGGTCCTTTAATCAGCATTTACAATGCGAATTAACGCAGCTATGAATTGTCATTGTGAATACCTATTTCTGGCGCGCTTGTCCATTTTGTCATGCACGCCGTTGAGGACGTGCATACGGCGATCTGGATCGCATTGCAGCGCTGTCCAGTAGCCGGACAACTTCCGCGTGGAGGGGAAATGTCTACACAGCGCATCATCCGACTATCGATAGCGGTTGTGGCCAGCGGCGCAAGCCTTGCGCTGTCCTGGCCCTATTGGCGTGATTTCGGCTATTGGGCGGAATCGCGTTCGATGTGGATCGCTTACTTCATCGTGGGGTTCATCCTCGCCGTCTACGTCTTTTATGCCTTCCTCGACAGTCTGCGCACGCTGTTCGAGCATGACGCGCTGGAACGGGAGAAAACTCCGGCTACCTGCGGCTGTGGCGAGTCCGATTGCAAGGAGGACGTAGCATGAGCTGCAAGCCGGGCGAACTTTGCTACGAGGGTGTGAAGCGTCGGCGTGCGCTCGCTGTCCTTGGTATGATGGCGCTTATTTTCGTGGCGCTGTCGGCAGTTTCCTTCCTCGATTCGCGCGGGCAAGCGGTACCTGCCGCGGTTGAATATGCCGGCGTCGATGCAGTCGCTGGCAAACGCGTATTCCAAGCCTATAACTGCATGGGCTGCCACACCATCGTCGGCAACGGCGCCTATTTCGGGCCGGACCTGACCAAGCTTTACGATCACACGGGTCCAGCCTGGCTCGCGGCCTTCCTGCCGTCCGCCGGGAGTTGGCCGACCAACGGCGCTGTGAAGCTGCAATTGCAGGATAAGGCCGTCGCGGCGGAGGCCGGCGCCGAAACCATCGAAGCATATTTCGAAAAATATCCGGCCGCCGCCGAGCGCATCAACCGGCGTGGAGGCAAGTCCACGCACATGCCGAACCTGCCGATCAGTAGGCAGGAGGTTCATGAACTGATCGCTTTCCTCAAATACACCTCCGCCATGAACACTGAAGGCTGGCCGCCGGTGCCGAAGGTAGACGGGCTGACCTTCCCTGCGGCGACGCCAATGCCTGTCGCCGTGCAGAAGGCGGCGCTTGCCCCGGCTGAAACGACGACCGTGGCGCCGGTATCCGCGGCCGCTCATGGCGCCGAACTGGTCGAGGAGAACGGCTGCACCGCCTGCCATGCGCCGACGAAGGAAAAGCTCGTCGGCCCCGGCTGGGGCGGCCTTTACGGCTCGACCGTTAAGCTTGCCGATGGGTCAAGCGTGGTCGCCGACGACGCCTATCTGACCGAAAAGATCCTGAAGCCCGACGCCAAGGTCGTCGCCGGCTTTGAGGCCGGCGTCATGCCGTCCTTCGCCGAATTGCTCGATGCGGACCAGATCGCCGATGTCGTTACCTACATCCGCAGCCTTGGGGGGAAATGAGCTATGTTCCGGATCGAATACCAGACGCAACGCCTTTCCCTGCGCTTCTTCATGGTCATGCTGGTGCTGTTCTTCTTCCAGACAGCCCTCGGCCTCCTGCTTTCGGCTCAGCATATCGACCCTACGCTGCTGGCCGGAACACTGAACTTCAACGTCATCCGTACCCAGCATCTCAACCTGGCGATCTTCTGGGTGCTGTGCGGCTTTATCGGCACCATCCTGTTCGTTGGCCCACTGCTGTCGAAGCGCGAGCTGGCCTCGCCATGGCTGATCAAGTTCCTGTTCTATGCGCTTCTGGCGGTTGTGGCATGGAATCTCGCCACCCAGCTGCTGGCTCAGCAGGGCATTGCCGGCTGGTGGATGGGTCAACCCATGTTCCAGGAAGGGTTGGAATATCTGGAAGCGGGTCGCATCGCGGACGTGGTCATTCTGATTGGCTTCGCCATTCTCTGTTACGTGGTGCTGCGCACCTTCCCGCCGGTGTCGCAATGGAACGAGATCCATTGGGGGCTCGGGCTTGGCGTCCTGGCGCTGACGCTGGTGTGGGTGTTCGGCATGTTCTTTGTCGAGCGGCTCGACGTGCAGGAATATTTCCGCTGGTACGTCGTTCACTACTGGGTCGAGGGCGTGTGGGAGGTGATCCATATCTCGCTGGTCGGCTTCCTGCTGGTGCTTCTGTTCAAGGCCGACGTGAAGTCGGTCGGTTACGCCGTGTTCTGGGGCATCTCGCTGGTGTGGCTGTCAGGCCTGATCGGCAACGCCCACCACTATTTCTGGATCGGCACGCCCGAGTTCTGGCAGTTCTGGGGTTCGCTGTTCAGCGCGCTGGAGCCGCTGCCGCTGATCTTCTGCTTCTGGCACATCTATCTCGATGCACATCAGGACGGCAAGCCGATCCCCAACATGCCGGCCTTCGCCTTCCTGCTGGGGTCGGTGGTGCTGGAACAGGTGGGCGCCGGCATCCTCGGCTTCACCATGACGTTTGCCCTCACCAATGTATGGTCGCATGGCACCTGGGTGACTGCGGCGCACGCGCATCTGGCCCTGTTCGGCACCTTCGGGATGCTCGGCCTGGCGGCCGCCTACTACGCGGTGCCGGTCATGCGCGGCGCAGCGAACTTCGATCAGCGGTTGGGCAAGCTCGCTTTCTGGCTGGTCTTTACCGGCATATTGGGCCTGGGGTTTGCCTTCGCCATCGGCGGCACCGTCCAAGTGTACGTCTATCGCACGCTGGGACTGGACTGGTTTGGCGGCGACGTGGCACCCGCCATGCTGATCGCCAAGGCCATGGTGCCACTGTTTGGTATCATCTTCACCGCCGGCGTGGCTCTGTTAGCCTATGACCTGCTGACGCTCGGCTTGCGTGAAAATACTGCCGCATCGGCCGAAAGCCCCTATCCTGCCGCTGCGGGCTGGGGTCGGCCGCTAAGCGGCTGGGAAACCGGTATCTGGTTGCTCGCCATGTGGGTCTTTGGCGGCGTCATTACGCTTGGCCTTTTGTCTTTCAACCTCGACACTGTGCAGCAGGGCAGCGCGCTCGTTCCCTACATCATGGGTGGCACCGGTTATCCCGGCCTGCTTCTGGCGACGCTGTTCTTCGTCTGGCGTTTTCTGCATTCGCTGGAAGCGCGCGGCCATGCGCGCCTGACCCCCCTCGCAGGCGTGCCCGCGCCTGCCGGCACGGCCTGAAATGGTCGTGCCGGCTTCCCCCTACCGACTTTGAACATGGAGTTTTGTCATGAACACCAAGATCACTGGACAGAAATTGTGGGAACGTACTGTCGGCGACATCGCTGCGACGCTGCCAGGGGCGACCGGCGTCTTCCGTAAGTTCAAGATCGATTTCTGCTGTAATGGTGACCTCACCCTCGACGGCGCGGCGCAGAGACGCGGCGCCGACCCGGACGAACTGATACTGGCGCTGGAAGCGTTGGATCACGTCAATCCTGCCGCTGCACCGGCTGCCATGGAAAGTGACGAACTGATTGACCATATCCAGGTCCGTTATCACGAAGCCCATCGCCGTGCGCTACCGGAGCTCATTGCTCTTTCGCGGAAAGTTGAAGCCGTGCATCGGGAGCACCCAAAGGTGCCAGCTGGTCTTTCCGATGCACTGCGGCAGATGCATAGCGATCTGGAGGAGCACATGTTCACAGAGGAGCAAACGCTGTTTCCCGCGATGCGGCAACAGAATGCCGACAAGCTCGACATCGCGATAAATGAACTGCGTCACGAGCATGACGGGCAGGGGACTCAGCTTCGCCTGCTTGAAAGCCTGACTGATGACTTTACGTTGCCGGAGGGCGCCTGTCGCTCCTGGCAGGCGCTCTATGTCGGTACCGCCCAACTCGCCGAAGACCTGATGGAGCACATCCATCTGAAGAACAACGTGCTGTTCCCACGCTTCGCGACTGCGGAAAGCCGGGCCTAGAACGGGACGGGCGCAAACGGTGGTATGCGTATTGTCTGGCTGATTTCAGGCTTGGCAAGTGTGGCGCTTGGTGGGCTGGGCGCGGTACTGCCGCTGTTGCCCACCACGCCGTTCATGCTGCTGGCGGCTTTCTGCTTCGCCAGATCATCGCCCGCTCTGCATGGCTGGCTGCTTCGCAACCCGACTTTCGGTAAAGCAATCCGCGACTGGCAAGCCAACCGCGCCATCAGCCGCAGGGGCAAGACTGCGAGCATGCTTGCAATGGCATTGTCGCTGGTCGTTTCCCTCGTTCTCGCCGTAGATCCAGTCATCGTCATCTTTCAGGTGCTAGCGCTATCCGGCGCCGCCACCTACATCATGACGCGCAATACAGCGGTTTGAACTCAGGTGGCATGAAATTCACATCCGGCTCCCACTATTTTTCCTGAGCCAGGCGATCGAAGTTCTTACCACGAGTCCGGTGTCAATATCGGTGGTACGCTGAGGAGCCACTTTCGCCGACCTATCCAGTGACGGCGCCCTCGTTGGCGGGGCGAGCCAGCGCGGAAAACTTGGCCAACACGCCGCGCCTGTAGCGCGGCTCCGGCTGCGTCCATGCCGCGCGGCGGCGGGCGATCTCAGCCTCGTCGACATTGAGTTGCAGCAGCAATCGGTGGGCGTCGATGGTGATCGTGTCGCCCTCCTCGACCAGCGCGATGGTGCCGCCTTCATAGGCCTCCGGCGCGACATGGCCGACGACCATGCCCCAGGTGCCGCCGGAAAAGCGCCCGTCGGTGATGAGCCCGACACTTTCGCCAAGACCGCGCCCGACCAGCGCCGAGGTCGGCGCCAGCATCTCCGGCATACCCGGCCCGCCCTTCGGCCCGAGATAGCGCAGCACCACCACATCGCCCGGCTTGATCTTGTCGGACAGGATCGCCTCCATCGCCGACTGCTCGTCATCGAAAACGCGCGCCGGGCCGGTGATCGCAGGGCTTTTCAGGCCGGTGATCTTGGCCACCGCGCCGTCCTCGGCAAGGTTGCCTTTCAGGATGGCGAGATGCCCCTCGCGGTAGAGCGCCTTTTCGATGGGCATGATGACGTCCTGATCGGCGCGTGGCTCGTCCGGCACGGCGGCCAGTTCCTGTGCCAGCGTACGGCCGGTAATCGTCAGGCAATCGCCGTGGACGAGGCCGGCGTTGAGCAGGATCTTCAGCACCTGCGGTACGCCGCCGGCCTGATGCAGGTCGACCGCCATGTATTTCCCCGAAGGCTTGAGGTCGCAGATCACCGGGACCTTGCGGCGCACGCGCTCGAAATCGTCGAGCGTCCAGTCGACCTCGGCGGCGTGCGCGATGGCCAGATAATGCAGCACCGCATTGGTGGAGCCGCCGGTCGCCATGATCAGCGCCACCGCGTTCTCGATCGAATTGCGGGTGATGATGTCGCGCGGACAGATATTCCTCTTCACCGCCTCGACCAGCACGCGGCCGGATTCGGCAGCACTTTCCAGCTTCTCGCGGTCGGGGCTGGCCATGGTGGAGGAATGGAGCAGCGACATGCCGAGCGCCTCGAAGGAGGAGCTCATCGTGTTGGCCGTGTACATGCCGCCGCAGGAGCCGGTCGTAGGGCACGCATTGCGCTCGATGCCCTCGAAGTCCTCCTCGCTCATGGTTCCGGCCATGAAGGCGCCCACCGCTTCGAAGGCCGAGACGATGGAAAGGTCCTGCCCCTTCCAGCGGCCGGGCTTGATCGTGCCGCCATACACGTAGATGGCCGGCGCGTTGGCGCGCAGGATGCCGATCATGCCGCCCGGCATGTTCTTGTCGCAGCCGCCCAGCACCAGCACCCCGTCCATCCATTGGCCCTGCACCGAGGTCTCGACGCAGTCCGCGATCACCTCGCGCGACACCAGCGAATATTTCATGCCTTCCGTGCCCATCGACATGCCGTCGGATATGGTCGGCGTGCCGAACGTCTGCGGATTGGCGCCGGCGGCCTTAATCGCCGCCGCCGCGGCATCCGCCAGCGGCTGCAGGCCGGCGTTGCAGGGCGTAATGGTGGAATGGCCGTTGGCGATGCCGATCATCGGCTTGTCGAAATCTGCCTCTTCATAGCCGAGCGCGTAATACATGGCCCGGTTCGGCGAGCGGGCCACGCCCTGCGTGATGTGTTTCGAACGTTCGTTGAAAGGCATGGCGGAAACCTTGCTGTGGCGGTGTACGGCCTTGTTGTCTTGCGACAAGGAGATGCACGAGATCTGGTCGTGCAGGCTTCATTTCGCTGCTGAAAGGAACTACGGTAAATATATCTTATGACTGGTCGGGTCACAATCGCGGAGCCTGGAGATTTGTCATGAAATCCTTCCTGCCGTTGAACTGGGGCGTCGAGGCTGCCTCCAGGATCGCTAGCGGGCGCATATGGCCAGCAAAGAATACAACAGGCGCGATCCGCACGCTGGAAATCTACCGTTACGACCCTGATGCCGAAAACGGCCCGCACCTCGACACCTATTCCATCGATCAGGACGATTGCGGGCCGATGGTCCTCGATGCCCTTGTTAAGATCAAGAACGAGATCGATCCTACATTGACATTCCGCCGCTCCTGCCGGGAGGGTGTATGCGGGTCATGCAGCATGAATATCGGCGGTAGGAATTGGCTGGCCTGCACGCAGACGATGGACGATATCGACGGGCCGATCCGCATTTTCCCGCTCAGCCACATGCGCGTCGTCAAGGATCTGGTGATCGATCAGTCCCACCTGTTCGACCAGCACAAACTCATCCAGCCATGGCTTCAGACGGAAGGACCCGAGCCGGAGCGCGAACGCCTGCAATCGCCTGAAGAGCGAGCCGAACTGGATGGCTTTTACGAATGCATCTTGTGTTTTTCCTGTACGGGCGGGTGTCCGAGCTATTGGTGGAACGGCGACCGCTACCTTGGACCCGCAGTATTGCTGAACGCCTATCGATGGCTCATCGACAGCCGCGATGAAGCGACCGGAAAACGCCTGGACGATCTGGAGGATCCGTTTCGCCTCTATCGCTGCCACACCATCATGAATTGCACCAAGACATGCCCCAAGGGCCTCGAACCAGCCAAGGCGATCGCTAAAATCAAGGCGATGCTCGTTGCGCGTCAGCAATAGGTCGGATGCCATGAAGAAAAAGCAGAGAAGTCCGCGCCCATTGGCCCCGGACCTTCAAACCTACCGCCCGACCCTGACCATGACCATGTCGATCGTGCACCGGGCGACCGGCATCGCCCTGTATTTCGGTTTTATCGGAATGGCAGCCTGGCTCGCAGCTTTGGCCGCCGGGCCTCGACCTTATGAGATGATGCGGCAGGTTTTTGGGTCCTGGGCCGGTTTGCCAATCCTCATCGCATTTACCTGGGCCATTCTTCACCATGCGTTCGGCGGCATCCGCCATCTGATCTGGGATCTGAGCATCGCCCACACCTATCCTTGGCGTGAATATCTGACCAAGGTGACACTCGTCGCTTCGTTAGTTTGCGCAAGCCTGTTCTGGATTGCGCTGTTTTGGACCGGAGGGCGTCCATCATGAAATCGATGCGCTCTGGCCTGGCTCGCACGCGCGGCCTTGGTGCCGCTGGGAGCGGGACGGAAACGTTCTGGAGGCAGCGCGTGACTTCTGTCCTTGGCCTCCCGCTTGTGCTGGGGTTGCTGATCGTTTTCTGGAAGCTGGCGGGCGCCGATTATGCGTCCGCGCGCCTTTTGATCGCAAATCCGGTCGTGGCCGTGCTGATGGTCATGGTCATCGTTAATTTTGCCGTTCACATGCGGCTGGGCGCCCAGGTCGTCATCGAGGACTATGTTCATCGCCCCGTCCTCAAGCCACTTCTGTTGATGATCAATACCGGGACGGCCTATGGCGCCGCGATCGTCGCGGTCCTGGCCGTGATCAGGATCTCAGCTTTCGGCTGACGGGGGTAAGGTTGCAGACGGCTCAGCGATAGCCGACGCACATGACGTAGTCTTTGAGAAGCTCTTCCTCGTACTCGACTTCCGACAGCAGCGCCTCAAGGGCGTCCGATGCAAAAAGAAGTCCGAGCGGCCTGCGCTCGGCATCAACGACCGGGACGCAGAGCAACCTATTCTGCTTCATGGTCGACCAGACGTCTTCCAGTATCTGGTCCGGCGCGCAAGTGATGACTTCTTTCGTCATGACGTCCGCACACATGGTCATGCAGGCGCATCCCTGGCAATGCTGGATCTGGCGCACGATATCCGTTCGCGTGACCACCCCGACCATCATGCCATCGGCATCGCACACGACGGCCATGTGCCTCGCGTCGTCCGACAGAAGTGCGGCCGCCTCTGTGAGTTGCTGGCCGTGGCCAATAACGAGCCGGCGCTGGCGGATCGCCGGCAACATGCTATTCACCCGCATCATGGTGAGCCCTTCCGAGACGAGGCTCTGTGGCCTACCTCCAGATTATCGACCGACGCGCTGTTGGGCATTGGCGAACACAAGGTGCGTCCGGCAGCCGAAGGCCCAGTGAAGCTCGGCGGGGCGGGGAGAATGCTGAACAAAATCGTCATTTATCCTGGCCGTCCGCCGTGTCCGCACGGCCCTGTTTGTCATCCGTCGATGCGCGGTCATGCACCCGGCTGATCCACGCAGGAGGATCACTGGCGGGGAACGATTCCCAGGAGGCCTCCGAGACATCGTCCCATTCCGCGTTGCCGTCCTTGTCGGCTGAGCTTAAGTTCGGCGATGGGCGGTCTTTATCGGCGGCCGGGGTGTTGGGATCATTCGGCATTGGAAGCCTTCTGACGATCACAAAAATTGATACATCTGACATGTATCATAGCCCTTCAAGCCGCAGGCGCAATGTTCTGGTGAGATACTTGAATCGAGTCTGCACGCCGGGCAGCAGTCATTTTGTCTCAGTACGCAATTGTCATAGAAATATGCGTTTCTGATGTATCTTTTAGCTGCCGGATTTCCGACTATCCGGGAGAACTCGAAACCCGCCGGCAACCGTGAAATGACCTATGTCGTCACTGACAATTGCATCAAATGCAAATACACCGATTGCGTGGAAGTTTGTCCGGTCGATTGCTTCTACGAAGGCGAGAACATACTCGTCATTCATCCCGACGAATGCATCGACTGCGGCGTCTGTGTCCCCGAATGCCCGGCGGAAGCGATTTTTCCCGATACCGACCCCTCGGCTACCCCTGCCTGGTTGGCGCTCAACCATGAATTTGCATCCGTATGGCCGAACATCACGCGCAAGAAGGCGCCGCCCGAGGATGCCGACGACTGGAACGGAGTGCCCGGAAAATTCGACGCCCATTTCAGCAGCAAGCCTGGAGGCGAGGAATGATCGCCGGTTTTCTCGCCCCGGAGCTTCCGGAATTGCTTTCGCCCGCTTCCGCTTCGCGCGGAGACAATTCTTGAAACAGGCAATGCACAACAGGAAAGGAACATTGCATGGCTGAAACTTGGCTCCCCACGCTCAAGACCGCGACGCCTCAGGAGGGCTTTGAACTCGCCACCAAGCTGGCCCGCATCGGCGTCAAGGTCACCCAACCCTCGGCCGAACTGCGCGACAAGCTGCGCGCCGCCTATGAGCAGGATACCGTTCAGTTGATCGCCTCCTCGCAGGTGATCGCCACCCATTTCCAGACGGTGGCGGCCGCCAACAATTACTGGCGCGATTGAAGCGGCTTGGGACGAGTCGGCACCGGGTGCCAGCTCGTCCGAATGTGGCTGAAAGGTTGGCGAAGCCGGTGTCGAACTCATAAGGGAACCAGGCATGAATCGGCCATTCGCGATCACGCCACGCGACATCGAGGAAGCAGCCGACCGCATTGCCGGTCATGTGCTGCGTACACCTTTGGTAGCGGCGCCGCGCCTTTCTGAACTCATCGGAGCCGAGGTGATGGTCAAGCATGAGAACATGCAGGCCACCGCCTCCTTCAAGGAACGCGGCGCCGTCAACAAGCTGCTCCTGCTCACCGAAGACGAACAGAGGAGCGGCGTTATCGCCATGTCGGCGGGCAACCATGCCCAGGCCGTCGCCTATCACGCCAGGCGCTTTGGCATACCCGCCACCATCGTCATGCCCGAGACGACGCCATTGGTGAAGGTCGAGAACACGCGCAAGCAAGGTGCGCGTATCGTGCTCCACGGTGAAACCCTCTATGAATCTACCGACAAGGCGCGAGAGATCGCCGCCGCCGAGCGGCTGGTGCTGATCCACCCCTATGACGATCCGGCGATCATGGCCGGGCAGGGGACTGTGGCCATCGAGATGCTGGCCGAGGCGCCCGATCTCGACGTGCTGATCATTCCCGTCGGCGGCGGCGGGCTGATGGCCGGCAACGCCATCGCCGCCCGGGCGATCAGGCCCGATATCGAACTGATCGGCGTGGAAGCTGAACTTTACCCGTCGTTCCTCAATGCGTTGGACGGGCAGGACCGGTCGATCGGCGGGCCGACGCTGGCCGATCGGCCGGTCATCCGCGGCCTCGTGGCCGACATCGTGCCGGTTAGCGAAGAACTGATCGAGCGCGCCGTCAACGCCTATACCAGCCTGCACCACACATTGGCAGAAGGGGCCGGCGCGGCCGGGCTTGCCGCGATACTGAAGGAGCCCGCCCGCTACGCCGGCCGAAAAGTCGGTTTGGTGCTATGCGGCGGCAATATCGACACGCGCCTGCTTGCCGGGGTCATGGTGCGCGAACTGGAGCGTGAGAGCCGCATCGTCTCCCTCAGGCTGACCAGCGACGACCGGCCAGGCCTGCTCGGCAAGGTGGCGAGCCTGCTCGGTCGGGAGGGCGCCAAGATATTGGAGGTCAGCCATAGCCGGCGCTTCCTCGACGTGCCGGCCAAGGTCGTGTCGATCGAGGTTATGATCGAGACGCGCGGCGTAGAGCATTCGTGTGCGATTGAGGAGGCGCTGGCGCAGAATGGTTTTGTCCTCTTGCACCTCAAGCCATGACTGGTTGGCGGTCGCGCCTGAAATCCGCATCCGGAGCGTTTCGGTCGCGGCAAGGGGTTTCGGCGCCCGATGAACTGGCCAAAACCGATGGGCGAGATGAAATGGTCACATTCCTAAGTGGCGGAAGAACGAGGCGCGCAAGGGCCTCGCGGATCGGGAGCGTGCAGGTCCTGAAGCCCCGGCGGACTTCGTGAAGGCTGTTCGCCTCACCGTTGCGCCGGTGGCCGCGTTGCTTGCCAGCGTCGGCTTGCTGGTGCTCGGCAACGGGCTTTTGGGAACGCTGCTGGTCGTACGCGCGGGTAATGAAAACTTTGCCGGCGAGACGATCGGCCTCATGATGTCGTCGTATTTTGCCGGCTATGCCCTCGGCTCCGTGCTGCTCTCGCGTGTCATCGTATCGGCGGGTCATATCCGCGCTTTCGCCGGTTTTGCCTCGATTGCTTCGGTGACCGTCCTGCTGCATCTCATCTTCGTCGATCCGCTGATATGGACGCTGTTGCGGGTGGTGACGGGGTTCGCCTATGCGGGGCTGATCCTGATAGCGGAAAGCTGGCTCAACGCCCATGCGGTCGCGGCGACGCGCGGCCGGTTGCTTTCGCTCTATGGCGTCGTCACGATGGGCGTGTGGGCGCTCGGCCAGGGATTGCTGAACCTGTCTTCGCCGGACGGCATCGTGCTGTTCCTTATCGTATCCATCCTGATCTCCCTAGCCTTGACGCCGATCACGCTTTTGCCCGGCCATCCGCCAGCGATCCCGCAGCAAGAGCGGCTGTCGCTGCATCGACTGTTGATGCTGTCGCCGCTCGGCACGGCGGGCGCCTTCCTGTCCGGCCTGGCGCTCAGCGCCTTCTGGGGCATGGGGCCGAATTTTGCGCAGGAGAACGGCCTCGATACGGCCGGCATTTCCATTTTCATGGCGTCCGTTCTGGCAGGCGCACTGGTTCTGCAATGGCCGCTGGGCTGGCTGTCCGATCACGCACCGCGCCGGCTGGTCATTGCGGGCGCCGCCCTGGCTGCAGCTGCTGCCGCGGCAGGCTTTGTCGCCGTCGGATCCACCGGACTTCCGGTTCTGCTCGCACTTGGTTTTCTGTTCGGAGGCTTCGGGATCCCGCTCTATACGCTGTGCGTGGCCCATGCCAACGACAGGCTCCAGGCCAGCGAGATGTTGGCGGCCGCGCGGGGCCTGCTGCTCCTGAACGGCCTCGGGGCGGCCATCGGACCGTTTATGGCCAGTCTGTCCATGAGCCGGTTCGGGCCTTCCGGCCTGTTTGCCCATGCCGGCACCCTTCTGGCCGTCCTGGCGACGGTCGCCTTGCTGCGGCGCGCGCAGGGCCAGGTGGAGACGAGCGTGGCCACACCGCTGCCCTGCACGCCCCAGATCGCGCTTGCGCTTGATACACGGGCCGCGGATGCGGAACCGGGCAGACCGTACAGCGGGTAACGTCGGTCGAGGCAGCCTATGGCTTCGTCGGTTCGCTGACCGTGCAGTTCTTTGGTATCGAGGACAGACGCGCAAATCCGGGACAGGATCGTAGACGCGCTACCACACTTGATACGGTAGGAGGGAAAAATATGGGCTAACTGCTCCATAGCGCCTCTTCCATGTAACGTCGACGCCGATTGAAAAGACTAACGCCGAAGCGAGCCTCTCTTCTCAAGAAAAAACCCTCACCAAGTAGCGAGGGTTAAAAAATGACAGGCGCTGTGGAGCGGGAAGCTCGGTGGGAAGCGGCTGTCACAGTTAACATTACTTTGGCCATTCCTGGTTGTCTACCAGCGACAATTGGGTCAGAGAAGCTCTCGGTGCTACGTTCGGTATACTCCTTGGCACGAAGAGAGTCGCCTCGCATGTTTGGAGAGATTTCACGCTGGATCGGCTACCGTCGTGAGTTGCGTCGACGCTGGCAGGAGGATGCGAGGCGCTTGCTTCTGGCGGAGGAAGCCAACGCCTATTACGAAGCTCAGCGCCGCGCCACACGCTCACGGGTGCGCCATGACCGGCCCGGATTCTACCATTGGGCCAAGGTCGCGGCCGAAGTGGCCCGGCTTTCGCCCGAGGTGGAGATGAATATCGCCACGTTGCGCGCGATCGTGTCCGAAGAAGAGCGACGAAGCCGCTGAGGGTCCCATGCCGCTTGCGCGCGGCGGCCGGCAAGGGAAGCTTTGCCGCTGCGGTCCCGACCCTGCCTACCCCTCGGAAATGCCGGGTTGCCCGCCGCGCCCTTGCCCGCCTTGCTCTTCGCGGCCTCCGGTATCTGCCCCCGAAAGGATCGGGAGCAGGAATCGGGCAAAAGGAGCAAGGGCAGTGCAGGCGCGAAGAATGGAAAAAGCAGATCTGGAAGACCTGAGAGGGAAAGTGCCCTGCAGCGCGGTGCTGGAGCAGGACGGGTTTGCACTCGATCTCAAGGAAAGCACGCGCAAGGCGATGAAGTACCGCCGCGACGCCGAGATCATCATTGTCATTCATGATGGCATGGGCTGGTTCGATCCGCTCGGCGATGATAAGGGCGACGTGTTCAAGCTGGTCGAATATTTGCACGGCGTGCGCTTCGTTGAAGCCATGCACGAGGTCGCTGCTTTGGTCGGCTTTGTGCCCACCCAGCCCATCCTGGAGCGAGAATCCCGTGATCGGGAACCGGATATCTCTATTGCCGAACGTTGGCGTACCCGGCGAAAACCATGGAAGGGCTCGGCCACCTGGCGCTATCTCGCCGGGGAGCGCGGTCTGCCTGAGCGGATCATCCATTTCGCCATCTCCACCAATATGCTGCGGGAGGGTCCGCATGGCAGCATGTGGGCCGCCCATACCGATATCGACGGAGCCGTGACCGGCTGGGAAGAACGCGGACCAAACTGGCGCGGCTTTGCATCGGGTGGCGCGAAGGTCCTGTTCCGCCTTGGCCGCCCCGATGCTCTTCGTCTTTGCGTGACTGAGGCTGCGATCGACGCCATGAGCCTGGCTGCCATCGAGGGCCTGCGGGAAGGCAGCCTCTACCTCAGTCCGGGTGGCGGTTGGTCACCCGCCACCGCTGAGGCGCTGCGCGTCCTCGCTGTTCGTCCCGGCGCTCAGATCGTTGCTGCGACCGATGCCAATGCGCAAGGGACCGTTTTTGCCGAACGGTTGCGAGACATTGCCGTTGAGACCGGCTGTGACTGGCTACGCCTGACCCCGCCCGCTGACGACTGGAACGACGCCCTGCGGCATCAGGCAAGGGGAGGATAGTAAAGAGAAAAGGAAAGCCCGGCCCGCTGCCGCATGCCCGCCGTCCGCGTCAAGGGTGAAGCTTCGCCCGGCTTGCGCCGGCCCCTGACCCGCCCGACGAAGAGGCGGCCCGCCCGAAGGTGTGTTCAACACCTGAGGGAAGGGCCAGACGATGGAAATGGCGGAGCGGCTGGGTGCGATCCTGCGCGCCCTCCAGATCACCGAGATCGAATATTCGCTGAGTGGCGGTGGTGATTCCGGTGAAACGACGCTTGAACGCGTCACCTACAGGAACGATCCTCTGGCGCATGATCTGCCGGACATTCCGATCTTCATCGGCGATCGCGGCGAGATCCGGCATTTGCCGGAACTGCTTGGAAATATCGTCGCCGATGCGCCCGAGGGCGACTGGGTCAATAATGAAGGCGGATACGGCTCGGTCTATGTCCGTCCTTTCGAGGGCGAGGAAGCACTCACCATCGACTGCGATATGTCTTATCGCGAAGATGGCGATTACCCATCGTGCCCTGCGTCATCACCTTGAAGGCGTCGCCGAGGCGGTAGCGCATTTCGGGGCCGATATTCGCAATACCGATAGCGTCGAGATCGACACCATGACGCTTGGTGTCCAGCATCTGGAAGAGGACTGCCCCCGCATTGTCACGGCGCGCGACTGGCTCGTCGGCTTCGACGCGCCTGACTGGCTGCCTGCCGCGTTGCCGGATGCAGAAGACCTGGCGCAGGCGAGTGTCATGCGTTTTGGCGGCGAGGTGGAAAATTTCCTGCCGCTTCATCGCTGGTTTCTGGCGACAGCCGCTTGGAGCGAAGGCACTACGCATCTGATGTTTCGCCATCACGCATTCGGCGTCTTCGAGGCGGAAGCACGGTTCGGACCTGTCGTTCTCCATGGGGACGGCAGGGCGACCCCGACGCGTGTGGTCGCAGAACGCCATGTTCAGGAGGTTCTCGCGCGCGTTCCGCCGGCGACAGAATTCCTGCGCCGGATCAAGGGCGAGCGCTGGATGCTGCAGGCGATGTCGCCGCGCAAGCTCGGTCTCGATACGCCAACCGACTCGACAACCATGGAGAAGACCAATGTCGTCGCTTGATGTTCGCAGGTTCATCGTCATCTCCACGGGCCATCTTACCGAGGCGACGGCAAAACTTCTCGATGACGTCCCGGTCGATGATTGGCCATGTCTGGGCGGTCGATATGGCGACTATGGCTGGTTCGTCTATGCCCATGACGAGAATTGCGGAACCGGCAAGGACCGGATCCCGGACGATCTGTTCGCTGTCATGATCTGGGCCCGGAAGGAGCGCTGCGACTATGTCCTGCTGGACTGCGACGGCGACCAGATCGATGCGCTGCCGCACCATGACTGGTAGCGCCTTCCGGTTCTCCGGAGAGGAAGAATAAGGGAAGGGAGAAAGAAATAGGGAAGCCGGCTGCCGCATGCCCGCCGGCCGCGTAAAGGGTGAAGCTGCGCCCGGCTTGCGCCGGCCCTTGACCCGGCCGGACGGAGAGGCGGCCGTGAAAAGGGGTCAGAAGGGCCGAAGATGATGGTGATCCGCAAGGGATGAGCCGCGCTCCGGCCTGACGAGGCCAGAAGGAGCCCGCCGATGACCCCCGCATCAGAAATCCGCAAGATCTATCAGGGCGTCGCCGACCGCCGGCAGATGTTCCGCATGTTCGATCGCCATGCGCAGCGCCCGAACCGTTTTGAAGACGACGCCGGTCCTCTTTACCGGGGTGAATGGTTTGAAGTGTCCAAGCCCGACCATGACTACATGTTCAATATCTTGCCGCCGCTGTTCATGCGGGACGGGATGTTCGCCATGCGTGAGTTTCTCACGGACCGCATCACCAGCGTCTTTTACGAGCTGAATATCGACAGCAGCGTCCGATATTTCCACGCTTATTGCGACCTCGTCGAGAGGGGATCAGCCGACCGCATGCGCGCCGCCATTATCGAGCGGGAATCCCGGCCGGTGCGCGCCATGACCCGCGATGAGCGGCTCGAGCATATCTGGTCCAGCACCCATGATGATTATCGCGGCTATGCCGGTGAGCGTTGGCCCAATCAGGATCGCGGCAAGCGCACGGTGTTGTTCTACCATGGTCGCCACGGCACCACATTGAGGCTTCTCGACAGGCTTTCCGACGCCGAGGTCGTCGCGAAGCTCCCGGTGCATCTGCGCTACCTTCCCGACGCGATCGCGGCATAAGGGGAGGCAGCGATGTTCACATTCTCCGTGACGGACATCCGCGTCGTGATGATGCGTGGACGCCTCGACGCCTACGTCAATGGCGGGTTTCGCAATCCCCATTATGGCCTGTATCCCGGCCGCGATGAAAAACCGGGCGTGTGGCTGGTCGGCGACGAAGGCGTCTACCTGTGCTCCAACGGCAAGCTCGCCGACGGGCAGCGTCCTTTCGTCGTCTATGCCGACGAGTGCGACCCGAAGACCAACCCCGATTACTGGCACTACAAGCGCCGGCATTTCGGCGGCGGTGACGGGATCGAGTTTCTCGACGGGGCCAAGCTCGTGCCGCTGATAGCGGCTAGCCCCGGCTGCACACACCTGAAGATCGTCTTCCTGCCGAACTCAATGCAGCTCTTCGCGGTCCAGCAGGATTAGCGATCCGGCGACGGGCGCCGACCGGCGGGAGTCCATCTCTCAAATCCCCAACATCCTGCGCATGCTCAACCGGCTGGAAACCTCCAGCGGGGTGGCGGCGTGCGCCCTCAATCAGGAGAAACAGCATGTCGCATGACGATCCCTTCACCATCGACCTCTTCGGTAACACCGCGCTTTCGTCGGGCCTCGGGCTCGGCGTCACCGCCTTCGCGGGCGAACTCGAACCGGACGACGATCCCGACCCCTCGACGCCCGCGCCAGCCATTCCGATCCTCGCCCACCCTGCGTCGTCGGTAAGCAGGCCCTGCGGACTGAACTTCTATCTTGCCGGCGATCGCGCCCTGGCCCACGGCTGGAAGCAGCGGGCGCAGGACAACATCGCAGCGATCCGGCTTGCCGCCAAGATCGAGGAGGACGAACGCCCCGCCACGGCCGTCGAGCAGGAAAAGCTGATCCGCTTCACCGGCTTCGGCGCTTCCGACCTTGCCAACGGCGTCTTCCGCCGGCCAGGCGAGATCGAGTTCCGCAAGGGTTGGGACGAGATCGGTACAGCGCTGGAGGATGCGGTCGCCGAGGCCGACTACGCTTCGCTCGCGCGTTGCACCCAATATGCGCATTTCACGCCGGAGTTTATCGTTCGGGCGATTTGGTTCGGGCTTCAGCGTCTCGGCTGGCGCGGCGGCCGCGTCCTCGAACCGGGGATCGGCACGGGCCTGTTTCCGGCATTGATGCCGGACGAGTTCCGCGACGTCTCTCATATCACTGGCATTGAGCTCGATCCTGTCACCGCGCGCATCACCCGGCTGTTGCAGCCGCGGGCGCGGATCGTTACCGGAGATTTCGCCCGGACCGAACTGCCGATGAGTTTCGATCTCGCCATCGGCAATCCGCCATTCTCAGATCGTACTGTCCGATCTGATCGGGCCTATCGCGCGTTGGGCTTGCGGCTCCATGACTATTTCATCGCGCGGTCGATCGATCTGCTGAAGCCCGGGGCGCTTGCCGCCTTCGTCACCAGTTCTGGCACGATGGACAAGGTAGATTGCTCGGCGCGCGAACATATCGCGAATTCGGCCGACCTGATCGCCGCGATCCGTCTGCCCGAAGAAAGCTTCCGTTCTGAGGCCGGCACCGATGTGGTCGTCGACATCCTGTTCTTCCGCAAGCGCAAGACTGGTGAACCAGAAGGCGATCAGACCTGGCTCGACATCGACGAAATCCGGCTCACGACGGAAGATGAAGGCGCAATCCGCATCAATCGCTGGTTCGCGCGCCATCCTGACTTTGTGCTCGGGGAACATGCTCTGACTTTCGGACCCTTCGGCGAGGCCTATACATGCCTGCCGCGCAAGGACGAGGATCTCGCGGCGGCTCTCTCGGCTGCCGTCACTCTCTTTCCGGAAGCCCTTTACGACGGCGAGCCGACCAAGATCGATTTCGAGCTTGAGAATGCGGGTGACAATGCCCCTGTCGATCCTCCGACCTACGCCCATGTCCGCGAAGGCAGTTTCTTCTTCGACAAATCTCGCGGCCTGATGCAGGTGAGCGATGGCGAACCTGCCGCGGTGAAGGTGCGGAAGGGGCGCAGCGGGGATGGCGTTCCGGAAAAGCATGTCCGCATCATCCGCAAGCTGATCCCGATCCGGGATGCCGTACGGGAAGTCCTCAAGGCGCAGGAACTGGATCGGCCGTGGAAGGACAGCCAGGTCAGGCTGCGCATCGCATGGTCAAGCTTCGTCCGCGACTTCGGCCCGATCAACTTCACCACCGTCTCCGTCTCCGAAGACGAAGAGACCGGCGGGGTCCGCGAGACACATCGGCGGCCGAACCTGCAGCCCTTCCTCGACGATCCCGATTGCTGGCTGGTCGCCTCGATCGAGGATTACGACCTCGAGTCCAATACCGCGCGACCAGGTCCGATCTTCACCGAGCGCGTCATCGCGCGTCCTTCAGCGCCGATCATCATTTCTGCCGCCGACGCCCTTGCAGTTGTGCTCAACGAACGCGGCCATGTGGACATCGATCACATCGCGGAATTGCTCCATGTCGATGACGATACGGTGATTGCCGAACTGGCTGACGCCGTCTTCCGCGATCCCGCAACCGGGTCATGGCAGGCCTCGGATGCCTATCTCTCCGGACAGGTTCGCGACAAGCTCAAGGCCGCCGAAACCGCCGCGGCGCTTGATCCGCTCTTTGAGCGCAATGTCCGGGCTCTCGTTGACGTCCAACCCGCCGATCTCGGCCCCTCGGACATTACGGCGCGGCTCGGCGCACCCTGGATACCGGCGGCCGACGTGGTCGCCTTTGTCAAGGAGACCATGGGCGCAGACATCAAGATTCACCACATGCCGGAACTGGCCTCCTGGACGGTGCAGGCTCGGCAGCTTGGCTGGATGGCCGCCGGCACGTCCGAATGGGGCACGGAACGCCGCCATGCCGGCGAGCTCATCGCCGATGCGCTCAACAGCCGGGTGCCGCAGATCTTCGACACGGTGAAGGATGGAGATAGCGAGCGCCGTGTCCTCAATGTCGTCGACACCGAGGCGGCCAAGGAGAAGCTCACCAGGATCAAAGCGGCATTTCAGGCCTGGATCTGGTCCGATCCGGACCGTACCGACCGGCTGGCCCGGGTCTATAATGACCGCTTCAACAACATTGCCCCGCGAAAATTCAACGGGGACCATCTCCAGCTACCTGGCGCCTCAGGCGCCTTTTCTCTTTATGAGCACCAGAAGCGCGGCATCTGGCGCATCATCTCGGCCGGATCGACCTATCTCGCCCATGCCGTCGGGGCCGGCAAGACGATGACCATGGCCGCCGCCGTCATGGAGCAGAAGCGGCTCGGGCTGATCGCCAAGGCCATGATGGTGGTTCCCGGCCACTGCCTGGCGCAGGCGGCACGTGAGTTTCTGGCGCTCTATCCGACCGCCCGCATTCTCGTCGCCGATGAGACCAATTTCACCAAGGACAAAAGGCATCGGTTCCTTAGCCGCGCGGCGACGGCAAATTGGGATGCGATCATCATCACCCATTCGGCTTTCCGTTTCATCGACGTGCCCTCGGCCTTCGAGAGCCAAATGATCCAGGACGAGCTGGAGCTCTACGAGACGCTGCTCACCAAGGTCGAAAGCGACGACCGCGTCTCGCGCAAGCGGCTTGAGCGCCTGAAAGAAGGGTTGCAGGAACGGCTCGAAGCGCTGTCGACCCGTAAGGACGATTTGCTGACCATTTCGGAACTGGGCATCGACCAGATCATCGTCGACGAGGCGCAGGAGTTCAGGAAACTTTCCTTCGCCACCAATATGTCGACGCTGAAGGGCATCGATCCGAACGGCTCACAGCGCGCTTGGGACCTTTATGTCAAATCCCGGTTTGTGGAGACGAAGAACCCGGGCAGGGCGCTTGTGCTCGCCTCGGGCACCCCGATCACCAATACGTTGGGCGAGATGTTCTCGGTGCAGCGCTATCTCGGCTTCGATGCCCTGCATCAGCGTGGCCTGCATGAGTTCGATGCCTGGGCATCGACCTTCGGAGACGTCACCACCGAGCTGGAGCTTCAGCCCAATGGCAAATACAAACCGGTGACGCGGTTCGCCACCTTCGTCAACGTGCCCGAGTTGATCGCGATGTTCCGCTCCTTTGCGGATGTGGTCATGTCCGAGGATTTACGCGCCTATGTGAAGGTTCCAGCACTCGCGACCGGCACACGGCAAATCAGGACCTCCAAGCCCTCTGCCGCCTTCAAGCGCTATCAGGTGCTCCTCGATGCCCGGATCAAGGCGATCGAGGCGCGCGAGGGACCACCCCAGCCCGGTGATGACATTCTTCTTTCCGTTATCACCGATGGCCGCCACGCTGCGATCGACCTGCGTCTCGTCGATCCAGACAATGACAATGAGCCGGACAACAAGCTCAACGATCTCGTCGGCAATGCGTATCGCATCTGGCAGGAAACCTCGGACGACGCCTATGTGCGTCCCGACGGCAAGTCCTTCGAGCTAACTGGCGCCGCGCAGATGATTTTTTCCGATCTCGGCACGATCAGCGTTGAGAAAAGCCGGGGCTTCTCGGCCTATCGATGGATCAGGGACGAACTGGTCCGCATGGGCGTTTCCCCTGCCGAAATCGCCTTCATGCAGGACTTCAAGAAATCGGAGGCCAAGCAGCGCCTGTTCGGCGATGTCCGCGCCGGCAAGGTACGCTTCCTGATCGGCTCCTCGGAGACGATGGGGACCGGCGTTAATGCTCAACTTCGCCTTAAGGCGCTGCACCATCTCGATGTGCCCTGGCTGCCCTCGCAGATCGAGCAGCGTGAGGGACGCATCATGCGCCAGGGCAACCAGCACGACGTCATCGACATCTTCGCCTACGCCACCGAAGGGTCCATGGACGCGCAGATGTGGCAAAACAACGAGCGAAAGGCCCGTTTCATCGCCGCCGCGCTTTCGGGCGACACCTCGATCCGTCGGCTGGAGGATATGGGTGAGGGGCAGGCGAACCAGTTCGCCATGGCCAAGGCAATTGCGAGCGGAGATCCGCGCCTGATGCAGAAGGCGGGGCTCGAGGCCGACATCGCCCGGCTCGAAAGATTGAGGGCTGCGCACCAGGACGATCAGTTCGCTATCCGCCGCCAGATCCGCGATGCCGAGCGCGACATCGAATATTCGACCCGGCGCATTGGCGAGATCGGCCAGGATATCGAACGGCTGGTTCCAACCGGTGGCGATGCCTTTCACATGCGTGTCGGCGACGAGATTTTCGTCGAGCGCAAGCTCGCCGGTCGGGCACTGATGAAGGAAATCCTGACCCTGGTGCAGCTCCAGCAGGAAGGCGATAGCTCGATTGCCTCCCTTGGTGGGTTCGACCTCGAATATTCCGGCGAACGGTTCGGCAAGGACGGGTACCGCTACGCCACCATGCTGATGCGCACCGGCGCCGACTACGAGATCGAATTGCCGGTGACCACCACGCCGCTCGGCGCAATTGCCCGTCTCGAGCATGCCCTGTCTGGCTTCGAGGACGAACAGGAGCGCTACCGCCAGCGGCTCGCCGATGCGGAACGCAGGCTGACATCCTATCGTTCGCGGCAGGGCGGGGAGTTCTCCTTCTCCGATGAACTGGCGGCCAAGCGGGCACAGCTCGCCGCAATCGAGACGTCGCTCGCCGCGGATATCGACGGAGTGTCCGCCCCGTCCGCAATCGCGGCCTAATGCACTTCGTTGGAAGCGGCCTGCGCGATCGTCACATAACGCATTCCGTGACAATGAAGGCACGGCGAGGGCAGATAACCGCGCCCGTTCTTGACAATGGGCGCATCATCGGGATCGGCGACCGTCTCCAGGCCCTCGCCTTGGCATTCTGGACAGGGCAGCTTGTCTTTCAGCCATTCCTGCTTGCGCGTCTCTTCCTTGAGCAGGATGCGCAGGCGCCGCCGGTCCCGCGGGTCGAATATGTCGTCACCCGCCTCGCCGTTTACATAGGCGGCGATCTTGCGCTTGAGGTCGTCCGTCACGCGCCGCTCCCGCCGTGCTTTGTCATCTGGGCTTCATTCGAACCGCGTGTCGGCAACTGCTGAACGACTCTCAACAGGGCTTCGGCGGCTTCTGCCGACAGGCCCGATATCCGCATGGCGAGCTCGAATTTCGTGTCGGCTTCCTTCTGGTCGCTGCCAAAGAATTGCGGGGCAATGGTGTGGATGGCCTCGATCGGTGAGAAGTCGAGTAATTCGGCAAGATGAAGGAGGCGCGTCATCGTCAGCCTGGCGGCGGCCCGTTCATGCCGAGCGTAAATCTCGTGATGAATCCCGACCATCATTCCTACCTGTTGGCGGTTGAGCCTTTGGGCATCACGTTTCCGGCGCAGGAACCGGCTGAAATTCTCCTCCATTGCCGAAAGGCTGACGATGCCGTCGAACCCCGGCTTACGGTAGATCGGCTTTTTTACAGTGGCGTCTGTCGTTTCAACGAGACCATGCCGCTCGATGTATGTGTCGATATTCTTCAGGGCCATCTCATCGCTGCGCCACTACTGCCGGGTTCCTCGGAACCCTATGGCAGGAATGCCATCGTGTCACCGACATCATCCCGCACCCGTGACTGCCCACCCCGGCGAGACAGGCGCCGGTGAGCGAGTCGCCTTGTTCCCAATGCCTTGACGGCCTATATTGCGACCATCGATCTTGCGTGTTGGACTTTGTTTTGGCGCGGGCCGCGCCGGTGGCGATCTTCTTCTGTCAAAATCGATCCGAGCCGTTTGCCGCAAACAAGCGACGGCAACCACCGACCGATGGGATTGGAAGGAAATTGGGATGACCACCGGAACCGTGAAGTTCTTCAACGGCACCAAGGGATTTGGCTTCATTACGCCCGACGACGGCGGCCCTGACGTGTTCGTGCATATCTCGGCCGTCGAGCGCGCTGGCCTGCGTACGCTCAATGACGGCCAGAAGGTCAGCTTTGATGCCGTGCTCGATCAGCGTAAGGGCAAGAGCGCGGCCGAAAACCTTCAGGCTCTGTGAGATTGCGCTTCTGATACGTGACCACGGATGTACTGGCACGGATCATCGAGGCGCCTGGGAGAGGCCGGGTTCGCCCGGCCTTTTTCCTATCGATATCGAAGGGCGAAAACCCCATGAATGACCGCATCACCAGGGACAATCTGTTCCGCGCGCCCAAGTCGAGAGCCGACACCAAAGCCGACCTCACTGACCAGACGGCGCGTGCGATTGTCGACGCCGAGGTTGAGGGCCGCGAGGCCAAGACCGCGCGGCTTCGACAGGCCCGACTGGAAATGGAGGCGAGAAGCGCGCAGGAGCCTTCGCCGGCGAAGCCGCAACGCTCAAACACTCCGGCGCCGACGCGTACCCGGAGATCGAGATAGGCAATTCGCGCGGTCTGGCCGCATCCTTCGTCGGGGTCAGCGCAACTCGTTGACCAACTCGGGATGCTGATCGAGCAGCCTGAGCAACTGGCTGGTCGGATCGCTCGGTTCGATCAGGCCCCGCTCATACTTGTCGAAGGCGTTTTCCCCGACCTTGAGCAGGCCGCCTGCCTCGCGCTGTGACAGCTTGAGCTTCTCGCGCACCCGCCTGATCGTCGTAAGTCGTCGGGACGCCTTCGATGTCCTCCTTCAATGCCCGCAGCGCGGCATCGCTGACCGCCATGTCGTCACCGACATGCACGCCATCGTCGCCGTTTTCCGGATAGTAGCCCGGAAGCTCGACCGTGGCGCTTTTGCCCTTGTAGACGACCGTGAAGGGACGCACGCCGCGGTGCAACGCTTCAGCGGCCCCAGGCGAGATCATCGTATCGGGCAGTTCTTTCCTCGATGCTGCCATGCTCATTTCTCCTTGAAGGACATCACCGTGAACTCGGTCACGATATCCGCCGGGAATTTGACGTAGAGCGTCAGGCCTCGGGCCGGGACGTGGTAGACATCTTGCCACATGCGATGATCGGCGAATGTCGTCATCGACTTGAAAAACATCGTCCGCTCGATCCCGCCGATCGTCTCGTCCACGCCGGCTTTGTCAAACTCCAACGCTGTGGCGTCCCGCAACGCCGATGTGGTCATCGCCAGCCCGTCGATCGATGCCGCCTTCCTGTCCGGGCTTGCGCGCGACAACCCTTGTTCCAGGCTCATCGCCATCATGGCCGGCGCCGCCGGCTGGTAGGGCGAGCACGGCTTCATCGACCGCGAGATGATCGAGCGGCATGTCGGCGACATCACGAGGCCGGTGTTCTACCTCACTCGCCGGTCCCCCGGCCGTGGCCGTGGGTTGCAGGCTGCCAGCCTGATTGGTTTCCCGTAGCGCGATCATGACGGACAAGGACATACATGTAGAGTGCTGGCGCTTTCTTACAGTTGAAGCGTCCACAGAGCTGCGCGCCGCGACCCGACATCGGCTCGGATTCAGCGCTGTGTGCCGGAAGTATCGATCTTTTCGGCAAGCCAGATCTTGATGAGCGACTGATAGGGAACGTCGCGCTTTCCTGCGGCGACCTTGATCCGCTCCAGAAGTGAATTGGGCAGCCGTAGCGATATCGAGGTTGAAGACGGCTTCAGATTGGGTAGCCGTACCTTTTCGGCCTTGCTCCAGTCGACATGATCGGTCGAGTCCTGACTTTCCCAGAAAGCCCGTTCCTCCGCCTCCGTGGCGAATTTGGGCACAGTCCTAGATCTCCTGTTCATAATAGCTCCGCTCCTTGCGGCTCATGTCGCGGGCCGAAATCACCCGCAATTTCGTCTCGCTTCCCCGAAGCGTGAAGGTGATATGTAGCAATCTCCCGTCGTCGGTGCGCCCGAGAGCATGGATGCGCGGCTCGCTGGCGCTGTGCTTTGTGTCCGAAACCGTCAGCAGCGGTTCGTTGAAAAACACCTGCTCGGCTTCTGCCTGGCTGACATCGTGCTTTTCTACGCTTTTGCGCGCATTGCCCGCGTCCCAGTCGAAGCCGACAATCCGGTTCCAATCGATCATGATTGTATATTGCTGCCATATACAAGAATTTCAAGGGAGAAAGGTGGAAGAGGGAGAAAAGGAAATCCTGTTCGCAGATCGGGCAGGCCGCTGACGCTGGCGCTCAATCGCCGCCATCGCGATCCCGGCCCGTCGTCCTGCGCAGGGCTTTAAGCCCCGCTTGGTCAGCCGGGCAGGGATGCTCGCCCGCAATTGCTTCGGCCCGCTCGCTCCGCGGGCCTGGGGGTGTCTTCGGAAAGAAGACGGAAAAGGACTGGCGAAAAGGCCGTGTCCGCAACCCTCCAAGGAGCCTTCCCATGGAAATCAAGCTGATCGATCCACGTTCTCTCGTGGAAAACCCCGACAAGGCGCGCCGTTCGAAGTCGAGCCCGCAGTCCGACGCGCTGCTGCTGGCGACGATCCGTGCCGTCGGGATCGTGCAGCCGCCCGTCGTGGCTCCACAGACCGACGGTGGCAACGGTTACGTCATCCATTCCGGGCATCGCCGCGTCAAGCAGGCGATTGCCGCTGGTCTGGAGGAAATCGCGGTTCTCGTCGGCGAGCCAGCCGAGGATGGCGGCGCGATGCGCTCGATGGTCGAGAACATCGCGCGCGAAAACCTCAACCCCGTCGATCAGTGGCGGGCCATCGAGCGGCTGGTTGCCCTCGGCTGGACCGAAGAGGCGATTGCTGTCGCTCTCGCCCTGCCGATCCGCCAGATCAGGAAGCTGCGCCTGCTCGCCAATGTGCTGCCGGCGATGCTCGATCACATGGCCAGGGGCGACATGCCCGACGAGCGGCAGCTGCGGACCATCGCGGCCGCATCGCTCGAAGAACAGAAGGAGGTGTGGAAGGCCCACAAGCCGTCCAAGGGTGATCCGCAGGTGTCGTGGTGGAGCGTTGCCAACGGTCTGGCAAAGACCCGTATGTACGCCCGCGACGCCAGTTTCGGCGACGAGCTGGCGCAGGCCTATGGCATTGCCTGGGTCGAGGACCTGTTCGCGCCCGCCGACCAGGACAGCCGCTACACCATTGATGTCGAGGCATTCCTCGGCGCCCAGCAGGAATGGATGACGCAGAACCTGCCCAAGAAGGGTGTCATCGCCGAGGCGAACAGTTATGGCGAGGTCAAGCTGCCGCCAAAGGCTGAGCGCGTCTATGGGACGGCGAAAAAGTCGGACCATACGGCCATGTATCTAGACCGTGAGGGCAAGGTGAAGACGGTCCACTTCCGCATGCCCGAGGTGAAGAAGAAGGGCAAGGGCGCAGCTGAGGACGTCACCGACGAGGCGATTGTCGTGTCCAGGTCCCGTCCCGACGTGACGCGCAAGGGCACCGACATGATCGGCGACCTGCGCACCGATGCTCTTCACGAGGCGCTGTCGCGCGCACCCATCGAGGACGACACGCTGATGGCGTTGCTCGTGCTCGCCTTCGCCGGCCAGAATGTTCGTGTCGATTCAGGCGCGGGAGGCGATTATCGGTTCGGCAATCGCTTCGGCCGGCACGCGGCAAATCTGTTCGATGCCGAAGGCAAGCTTGCTTTCGACATGGATACGCTGCGCGTCGCCATGCGCAGCGTGCTGGTGGATGTGCTTTCGTGTCGGGAGAACATCAGCAAGTCGGGCATTCTGGCGATCGTCGCCGGTCAGGCCATCGGCGCCGACGGGTTCCTGGCCAATATGGGCACGGAGGAGTTTCTCTCCTGCCTGTCGCGTCCTGCCCTCGAAGCTTCGTGCGAAGGCACGTCGGTCCTGCCGAGGACCCGGGTCAAGGACACCCGTGCGGCTCTGGTCGAGCATTTCAAGGAGGGACATTTCGTCCATCCGGCGGCCCTCTTCGTACCCGACCCTGCTGTTCTTTCCGAATGGCTGACCAGGCACGAGAGCACCGAGGAGGAAGACGACGGCACGCCGCTCGATCAGGACGAACTGGACGGCGATGTTCCCGTCGAGCCGGCGCATGACGCGATCGAGCCAGGTGACTATGCGGAGGGCTTCCGCGAGGCTGCCGAATAACCCTCCTATCTTCCTTCGAACGCATCTCGCCGCCGCCGGGCATCCCGGCGGCGGTTTCGTTTTCCCCATCATCATCTGGAGGGCATCATGTCCGCACTTTCCATTTTCGAAGACGCGCCCGTCGGTGCCATCGTTTCCTGGACCGACGGCACGCCACGGCCGCCCGAGAGACACTGCAAGAAGCTCGCGGCTTGGAAGACCAACAACAGCAGTGGCCGGCTGATCCGCAAGGAACCGCCGCGTAGCCGACCGACCTATTTCTCGCCGGCCGGGTTTACCCTGCACGAGGCGGATTTTGGTAGCAGCGGGGTGATCGCGATCCGCGTTCATCGCAGCTTCTCCGTGGACTCCGTCCTGCAATTCAACGTGGTGGAGCGGCCGGTGCTCGGTTCGGTCCGCGTCTTCGACCGGGCCGGCGACAATGCCGAACTCGTCCATCTCGCGCCCCATCAGGCGGCGGCCGAGGAATGGCTGTCGCGACACGGTTATCCCAATGGCGTGCTCGACGAGGTTTCGGCAGACGAGGTTGCTGCTGATGTTGTCGAGGGGAGGGCGGCGTGAACGCACATCCCTCGCCCAACGCAACTCCAAATCTCACCTCCGGTTCGCCGGGAGTTTCTTTTGGCCGCAGCGCCGACGGCATGCTGGTTGCCCTTGTCGGCGACAATGCCTATGCCATGGCGCCGGCCCGCGAAGGCCGCCATTATCTCGTCACCGGTTGGCGCATCACCCGGCCAATGCCGGAGTGGGCCCGTTCGGACTTCTACGGTCATGGCGGCGATCTTGCTGACGAAGCCGCCTTTCGGGCGAAGGTGCTTGAGCAGGCTGAGCACCAGCGTGAGAGGCTCGCGCTCGCGCGCCGTGACATCCCGTCAACGGTCTATACGCCGTGGGGACCGAGCCAGCTTACCACCCTCTTTGCCGAAGGTGTGACGTGCCATTCGACGGCGGGGCATGGTGGCTTCCATCTGTCTCCTGAACGCAATGCCAAGGTCCATCCTGCGCTTCGCGCCACGGATGGATATTATGAAGAGGATGAATGCTGGGCGATCGTCGCCTTTACCTTTCCGCACCTTTTCACATCTTTCGAGCGTCGCAGCGCTGAGCAGACGATCAAGGACAGCTTTCCCGATGCCTGGGAACTGATCACCGGCAACCGCCTCGAGCCGGGAGAATCCCGGACAAAGGACGAGCGCGAATTCCACCGTCGCCATGCCGATGACTGGATCGTGGTTTCTGCGATCACCTCAGAGCAGCACAAAGGGTTCGTCGAGTGTATCGCCACGCCGGGCGGCAAACGCGGCGCCGGCACCGAGGAGCGGCGCTTTCTCGTCCCAGCCGCCGAATACGATGTCGGCCGGTTCGGCTTCATCATCGATCCGGACCATCATGCCGTCTATGCGGGCCCTTCCAGCTTTGTCAGTTGGCAGGGGAGGTGTTCGCCATGACCCTTCCGCCGAACCCGCACCGCCATCTCTCCCGGATGGAGGAAGCGCGTCGCCAGACACAGCGGCAGATCGACATGGTTGAACGACAGATCACGCGGCGCATGACGGCGCTGATCCACGGTCTGTTGCCGCGCCGGATATATTACCGTCGGGGCAGATTGCCTGATCCAGAGGCGTTTCTCGAACGCTATCGATCCCAACTCGCTGCCCTGACTGCTGAACACCAGGCCGAGATCGACGAATTGTCCCGCAGACTGGCAAGGCAGGATCATGCGATCGCCCGGCTCCGGTGTCGGCAGGGCGAAGCCATCGATAAACTCGAGCAGATGTAACGCCGTCGATGGTTTACCGGGAAATCTGAGCCCAAAATGCCGCTCGAAGCCGCACATCGGGCAGGGCAACCATTTCCATGTAGGTGGTCCTGGCAGTCACGAATCCTGGCAAGAGCGCAGGAACAGGCAGCTTTTCTGGTCATTGTCTGTCCTTCCGTTCCCGTGTCGATATCGAGGCCCGTGCCGGTCCTCCCTCGGTCTGGCTGCGGTCCTGAACCGGCGGCCGTTCGCTTCAAGGCCGCGTTCCGCGCCGCGTTGCGGCCGGATCGAACCGATCTCGCGATGGCAGGCCCGCGCCCCGCGCGAGGGCTGAGAAAGCCCTGCTTGGCCGCAAACCTGCCATGCTCGCCTTCGGTCCGACCGGACCCTGAAGCGCCCGTCATTCCGCCGGTTCCTGTGGTCCGCGCCCGAGGGAGGGCCGGCACGGAGCCGGTCCGAGCTTCGGAAACAGAAGAAAGGACATGCCATGACCAGAAAAGCTGCCAATTCCCGCGCGAGCGCCCGCGTCGTTCCGCTGCGTAAGGGGACCACCCTCGAAATGATCCGGCTCGCCTGTCCCGATGCGGGCCAGAGCGCCCTCATCTCGGAAAGCTTCGGCCTGCCGGTCCTCGACAGCGACGGTATCCGCGACCTCCACGAAAAGCTCATCATCGAAACAGCTTCGGCACTCGATGAAGGCCTTGGCGAACGGGCCATGCAGATCCACATGCAGCGCATCGTCGGGTCGTTCGTCGGTTCCGCCTATGGCGCCGGCCAGTTCTACAGCCGGGCGGTGACCGAAGCCCGTGATGCCACGGCCAAGGCCGCTTGCGACGACCGCGACGAGGATGTCGGCGGACCCGTCGGGTTCGAAAGTGCTGCCCAACGCAAGCGCGAGTTCGCCGCCGATATGGCACTCCAGTCCCACGCTCTGCGCATGGCGGCCGAAGGCGCCATCGCCGCCTACGAGCATGTCGTCGGTGAGACGTGGAAGCCTTTCGAGCGCACGATCGAAAACCCCGGCCAAACCGTCGATCGCAAGGCGGCCGAACTGCAGATGTCGGCTCTCGGTTGAGCCGCCAATGGGCGGGGCTTCGGCTCCGCCCGCTTCAATGTCCGTCCGTGATGCAGGCCGGGCCTACGGGATCGGCACAAATCTATGCCATCATCTAATCCGGCGCGGAGCCGGGCTCAGAGGGAACCTGTCAGGGTCGTCGTTCCAGGGATCGAACACGATCGCACCGGTGAGCCTGGTGTCTTTCACATTGCGGGTGACGAGATAGAAATCGTACTCGATTGCGGTTGCCGCCAGCATCGTGTCGATGACCGGCGGCGCATGGCCGCTCGCCCGCTTGACCTCTCCGGAAATTCTTCCCCATCGCCGCACGATGTCGTCATCCAGGGGGAGCACCCTTCGGCCGAACCTCTCGGCCAGTGCGGCGTGCGCCGCAATGTAGCGTGGCCGATCAACATCGTCGTCCGGGAGGTTATGGATTCCCTTGTCGTATTCCGCGAGCGTGAGCACGCTGATATGGAACGCGTCTTCGTCCTGCGCTGCCGCCCATGTCTTCACCGACGGCGCGCCTTGCGGATTGATGAGAGCGGCAACGACATTGGTGCCGAGCAACCAGCCCTTCAAAGCTCTACATCCCGACCGCGATCCGCCTCGCGTTCGATGGCAAGCCCGTCAAGCTTCAAGCTTTCCATGAACTGGACAAAGGGCAGCCGAGGCTTTTCCGGCGCCAGGCGCTCGAATTCCTCGACACTCATGATGACGACGGCGTCGTGGCCGCGCAGCGTCACGCGCTGTGGTCCTTGTTCGCGGGCGTACCGCACCACCTCGCTGAAGCGCGCTTTCGCATCCTCGAGCTTCCAGCGTCCCGTCGCCGCTCGGCGCGCCGCCTTGTTCTCGTTTGTCAGTTCAGCCTGCTTGCTCATTTTCGTGTACCTAGTCAGATAGTCAGATATAGTGCAAGCGCGCCCGAAATGCCAGATCACGCGGAGGGCTTAGTGAAAAAGGAAAGCTCTGCGATCCGATCCGGGATTTCTGGCCTGCAAGACGCCGTCCGGGCCGAGATGTGTGAGAGAGTGCCAGGCGCTCGCCATAAATCTCTTCGCCGCGCTAATATCCCGGCGTGGCCGACAGGCACGTCAATCGTTGCCGGAGGTGCCGCAGGCAAACAGGTCCTCGCCACCATTGTGCAACCGCGTGTGATGCTGCCTGCACAGCCATCTAACCTTAAGCGGGTCGCCATAATCGTCATGGTGGGCATCGGCCTGGAGGTTTCCGCAGACCTCGCCCCCCTGTTTGGTCAGTTCGCCGCTTTTCAGCGCACGTTGAACCGTCAGGTGCGCCCGGTATTTTTCGGCATTCTGGCGCCGCCAGTTGGCTTGCCTGGTGTCTGTCTTGAGATTGAGGTCACTCATGCCCGCCTCCGATACCCGTGACATTCGAACCCATATAAGAATGGGTCGCCACACTCAACGCCGAGGACAGCGTTGCGACAGTTCCCTCCAGATCAGCGATCTTGCGAATGTAGAGAAATGTATCTACATTATCGAGGAGACTTATCTACATGGAGGGCTCCATGCCGATCAATGTCAACAATCCGGAGGCCGACGCGCTGACGCGCAGGTTCGCCCATATGGCTGGTGTCAGCATCACCGATGCCATCGTCATCGCGATGAAGGAGGCGATCGAGCGTCGGCGCGATGCCGAGAGCCCGCTTCAGACCGCTGCGCGCCTTCGTGAGAAGCATGGCGTCTCCTTGCGCAAGGCGGCGAAGAAGCCGCTTCCGCGCGAGGCATTCGACAAGATGTGGGAATCGGAATGATGTTCATCGACGCGTGCGCGATCATCGCCGTGCTGTCCGATGAATCGGAAGCAGGTCGCGTTTCGGATGCGATCGCCTCCGCGAAAAACGCCTTCACCTCGCCGGTTGCCGTGCTAGAGGTGGTGCTCGGCCTTGCGCGTCCCGACAAATTTGACCTGTCCGTCTCGGAAGTGGAGCCGATCGTTGCCGAGTTTCTCGACGAGCGCGGGATCGAGGTTCGAGATCTGCCTCCTGCATCCGAGACCACCGCGCTGGCACTGTCTGCGGCACACCGGTATCGCTCTGGCCGCCATGGCCTCAATCTCGGCGATTGTCTGCATTACGCATGCGCGAAGTATTTCGCAGTGCCCATCCTGGCCACGGCCGATGAGTTCCGGCAGACCGATCTCACCACGGTTCCGTGACGAGCGAGGATGTCGGTGGGTCCGTCGGGTTCGAAAGCGCCGCACAGCGCAAGCGGGAGTTCGCCGCCGACATGGCGCTTCAGGCCCACGCCCTGCGCATGGCGGCTGAAGGCGGCTATCGCCGCCTACGAGCACGTCGTCGATGAGAAGTGGAAGCCCTTCGAGCGGGCCGTCGAAAACCCAGGCCAGACTGTCGGTCGCAAGGCGACCGAACTCCAGATGTCGACTCTGGGGTGAGCCGCTTCGGGCGGGCTTCGGCTCCGTCCATCTCTGCCGAGGCGCACAACGTTATCGAGTTCTGGATTGGCTATTGTAACTATCGACGGCCACACCCGACCGGCGGCGGCAGGATATCCGGCGAGGCCTATGCTACGACGAAAATGACGGGGCAATGGGCGGCGTAGAAAAGAACGCGATCCATCTTCGCCAAGCCGCAAACTGTCTCACCGCGCGGGACCACCTCTGTACGATGATGCGCCATCAGACCTTGACGCCTCCCGCCCTGGTCTGTGAGGCTCCCTCGTTTTCTCGGGGAGGCTTATTGCTGTCGCTTGATCCCAGCGGCACAAGCGCGTGGTGATGCTGCACGAAAAGGAACTTCGGATCGCTCTCGTATGCTTTGGTGGCGTTTCGCTTGCCATTTACATCCATGGCATCACCAAGGAACTGCTCAAGCTCGCGCGAGCGTCGAGTGCTCTCCATGACATCGAGGATCGCGAGGCGCGCGCTGGCGCCGGCTTTTTCGACAGCCAGGACGAATCTGATCCCGAATATGACAGCGAGGCAATCTATTTCGAGTTGCTGCGCGATCTGGGACCCGATCTGGAGTTGCGCGTTATTGTTGACATCGTCGCCGGAACCTCGGCTGGTGGCATCAACGGCACCATGCTGGCGCGGGCGCTGAGCCATGACCTTCGGATTGGACGGTTGCGCGATCTGTGGCTGGATAATGCCGATGTGAGCGAACTGCTTGCTTCGGACGCCAGGGCGCAGACCTGGAGCAAATGGTTCCTGCGACCGCTGTTCCGTGCGGCCGGTGCACGCGGCAACATGCTGATCCGCGATGACGAAATCCGCGACAAGCTATCTCTGTTTATGCGTTCGCGTTGGTTCAAGCCTCCGCTCGACGGACCCAGAATGGCCAGGCTGATGTATGATGCGGTCCTGGCGATGGAGCCGCGCGGCGAGAATTCCTCATTGTTGCCGTCGGGACAGGCGCTCGATCTGTTCGTGACGCTGACGGATTTCTTCGGCATCCAGCATCCCATGCACATTCACGATCCGCCGCTGATCCACGAGCGTGATCACCGTCATGTTCTGCAGTTTCGGTATCAGCGCCGGGCCGACGGCAGCCAGGATAGCGATTTCGATCTCGGCAACGCGCCGGCTCTGGCCTTTGCTGCCCGCGCGACGTCTTCAATCCCTGGTATATTTCCGCCGTCGCAGTTGATGGAGATTGACCAGCTGGCCACGGACCTCGCAGATCCCTGGCCACGCCGCTCAACCTTTATCACTGAAAATTTCCACCACTATCAGAGCACAGGCATCGATATCGCCTCGGTACCTTTTATCGACGGTGGCGTTGTCAACAACCGCCCGTTTCGCGAGGCGATCGGTGCTATCCGCGGACGCTCGTCCTATCGGCAGGTGGATCGCAGGGTTGTCTATATCGATCCGAACCCGGCAATCGTGAGCGTTCCGCGGCGCCACGATGTTCCGAGCTTCTTCTCGACGCTGAAGGGTGCACTCTCGGAGATCCCGTTGGCGGAGCCAATCACGGACAATCTCGGGCAGATCAACCAATTGAATGCGCAAGCGCGGCGCTTGAGCGCCGTCGCCGAAAGCGCACGCCCTCAGATCAGCGGGCTGGTCAAGGATTTGATCGACAATGATGGTGTGCGCATTAACGCCCTACGAATACGGCGCTGGCGCGAGCGAGCCAATGTCAGAGCCGCCCGCAAGGCAGGCTTTGCCTTCGACGCCTATATCCGCCTCAAGCTCGCTTCGGTACATGATTTTCTGGCACGGCTCATCCTCGACATCCGCGGCGTCCGTCCGGACACACCCTTCGGTCGTGCCGTCGTCGAAATCATCAATGTATGGGCGCTTGAAGCCGGTGTGACCTACGAGCCGGCCGACATCAACCTCTTGAGGAGCGAGACCCCGAGACCGGGCATCGCCACCCCGAAATGGGTTCCTTTCCTCCTGGCTTTCGATATCGGCTATCGCAGGCGCAGGCTGCATTTTCTCATCGAAGGACAAAATCGGCTCTACCGAAACCTCAACGCCACCGAGTTCAAGGGGCTCGATGCGAGGATGATCGATCGTCTCAAGCGAAGTCTGTACGAGCAGGTCGACGCGCTGGAGGCGCGTGCTGCCGCGATTGTCTCCGATCCGCCTTCACGCACCTTGGTCGACATAATCTTCCATGAGACCTTCTCTTCGGAAGCATTACGGAACCTGCGGTCACATGCCACGGCGGCCGTCGCCGATCACCGCGAACACATCGACCGGTTGGTCGCCCATCTTGCAGCGGCTATCGATCTCGACGTCACCACCGACAACATTGACCATTTGCTGGCCGATCTGAAAGATTGGCCGATGCGCGGTCGACAGGAGGTTTTGACCGATTATCTTGGCTTTCCTTTCTGGGATGTCCTGACCTTCCCGATTCTGCCCTGGCAAGACACCGGGGAGTTCAACGAGATCAAGGTGGATCGGATCAGCGCACGAGACGCGCGCGGCATCAACCAGCTCGGAAACTTTTCGCCGAAAGGAGCGGCGCTCAACAAATTCGCTGCGTTCCTGTCGCGATCGTACCGCGAGAATGACTATCTGCTGGGCCGATTGCATGCTTTGGATCGGCTGATCGATATCGTCTGCGATGCCGCCGGGACGGGCGCGGTCACTCCAGCCCGCGTAAGACGCCTCAAGGTGCAAGGTTTTCTCCGGATCATCGCGAATGAAGAACCCCATCTTCCGACATGCTCCAGGCTCATCAAGGAATTGCGCACCGCATTGGCAGAGGGAAAGCTTGCGTAACTTGTGCAGCCTGGAAAGTTCGCCTGATCGTTTAACCCAATAGTGAGCGAGGACGGCCAGACACTCGCCATCCATGCTGACAGGCGAAATCATCGCTCTGCTCTTGCGGCTTCCGCATGCTCCTGAATCTGGCGGAAAGCCCCGCAGCGAGACTTGCGATGGTCCAGGATGCAGCCGGGTAGGATTGTCTTGCTCGCCAAAGCACCTGAAGCCGCAATTCATGCGACGTGAGCGGCACCCCTTCAGCCCTGCCGGCTGGCACGAATTGAGCGGTGTCATGATGCTGGTACGATAATTTGCTCGGCTGAGCTTTGCAGCGTTCGGATGACCGAAATTGACGCAATATCCAGAAGCCGCCCAATCCCGCTCTCTCGTGATGGCTTTCCTGGTCCGGCTCCGGGTCTGCCACGATCAACCCACGGGGGGTCCGCTAGCAAGCTGCGGCCGCTTGGCTGCGCCTGCGCGGTGATCGCGCCCGGTGCCGGACACTGACGGAGCCATCGAGCGGGAATTGGCCCGCTCCAGGATGGAGCCCTCAGATGTCGCACAACCTCGAACTTGCACAAAAGCACGCCTGGAACCTCGCCCGCACCCTGATGATCCCGGTCATCCTCTTCCGCTCCGACGACGAATACGGCGTCCTGCCTGCCGACGAGGTCGAAGACGCCGAAGTCGAAGCACTTTACGAATATGATCCCCACCTCGGAGCGCGCTCGGTTCATTGAACCGGCCTTTCTCCCGATCGCAGCCAGGCGGCGCCCAGCGCCGCCTTTTTCCTGTTCGTCGCCCGCTCGCGACCCCGTCCGGTCCGAGGTCCTGGCGGAGCCGGGCAGTCCGCGCAACGGCTTTGCCGTCCTCCGCTTCGCTGCGGCCCTGAGGACCACCCCATTGCGCAAGCGCAACAGGGACCCCGGTGGGTGCGCAGCCAGCCTTCCTGCTCCGCCCTTGCGGACCCCGTGACGGGGCCGCGATCGGCGCGGCCTCCAAATTGGAGGTTGATGAAGATGAGCAGGAACGAAAAGAACAAAGCCCGCGTCGATATCTATGCGCGGATCACGGAAAAGATCGTGGCGCAGCTCGAAGAAGGCGTCCGCCCCTGGGTGCAGCCGTGGCGCGCGGGGAATGCGGCGGGCCGCATCACCAGGCCGTTGCGCCACAATGGCGAACCCTATTCCGGCATGAATGTGCTGCTGTTGTGGTCGGAAGCCATGGCAAGGGGCTATGCCGCGCCGATCTGGATGACATTTAAACAGGCCGGCGAACTTGGCGCCCATGTCAGGAAGGGTGAAACCAGCAGCACGGTCATCTATGCCAGCCGCTTCACCAAGACCGAGACCGATGCGCGCGGTGACGAGGTCGAGCGGGATATTCCCTTCCTGCGCGCGTATGGCGTGTTTAACGTCGAGCAGATCGAGGATCTTCCCGAGCACTATTACCATAAGCCGGTTCCGATTATCGATCCGGTTGAACGGATCGAAAGCGCGGACCGGTTCTTCGCCAATGCCGGGGCCGACCTACGTCATGGCGGGTCGCGGGCATTTTATGCGCCGTCCAGCGACCATATCCAGATGCCGCCTTTCGAGACGTTCCGGGATGCAGCCTCCTACGTCGCGGTCCTCAGCCATGAGCATATCCACTGGACTTCAAGAGCCGATCGCGTCGGCCGCGATCTCAGCCGATACGGCAAGGATCGAACCGAAAAAGCGAGGGAAGAATTGTGTGCCGAAATCGGGTCAGCACTCGTTTGCGCCGACCTCGGCATCGTCCCGGAGCTCGAGCCGCGGCCCGATCATGCGGCGTATCTGCAAAGCTGGATGACCGTGCTCGCCAATGACAAGCGCGCCATTTTCCAGGCGGCCGCCCACGCCCAACGGGCGGTCAACTATCTGCATGGGCTGCAGCCAGTGGCTTCTGAAGAACGTGAGGCAGCGTGATGCGCCTCTCGATCACGCCAGAAATATCCACGCCGATCGCGACGGGTTCTGCCGT
>JBARWP010000733.1:0-1951 GCA_049646905.1 Pseudaminobacter sp.
CTACCATAGCTGCCGTCACTTTTCAACCGTGTCGCGATGCCGGCTGATCCTGGTAGTGCGCGACCAGCCGTTCCAGCCCCATGCGCAAGAGCTGGGCCGGGATGTCCCTGACGACCTTCTCCCGCGCCGCCACCTCGCTTATCGACATGCCGAGCCCGCATACCGCGTTCATCACTGAAACGATCTCGGGATAGACGAGCGCTTTCCGAGCACCGGCCAAAATGGCATGGTTGTCGATCAAACGCGCCGAGACGGTTCGGTGACTGCCGCCGCCGTCGACGCGGATATCCGTCGACGCGCCTTTCATCCCCTCTCGCGCGGCCATTTCGAAATCCGCTCGATAGCGTTCCCCTGCCTCGCGCTGCTTGCGGGTGAGGCTGAGGATGCCCTTGAGCGGATCGACGTTTCGCACCCTGACGACAGCGCCCTTTTGGGGGTCGTAGTCGTATTTGCGCGCGGCCTCGGCCGTTCCCTGGATCAGACGATGCCGGCCGTACTCATCGAACCGTAGTGCCTCGAAATGCCCGGCTGCCCGGCGCGCGCGGACCTGTTCCTTCTCCTCCTTCGGGACCTTCGGCTTCTCTGGCTTCGGTGCTTTGGACTTGCTCATGCTGGACCTGCCTGTTTCCTGATGAAGTGCCGCCGCTCGACCGTCAGGCGGGCGTAGGATGGCCGCCAGTTCATCGGAGTGGCGCAGACCAGCTCCGGCGGATCGACCTGATACCAGCGGCCGTCGAGGTCGAGGAAATAGCGGCGGCGGTCGGCATCGAAGCTGCCCACCAGATCGCAGAACAGCAGTTCGCAAACCGTGCCGTCCGGCTTGGCATCGCACATCGGCCGCCATGGGTTTTCCCGGTCGTAGGCTTCTCGGGCGCGGCGCTCGGCTATCGTCATATGAGCACCACGGCGAGGAAGATCAGCCAACCCCAGCCGTCATGGCCGGAATAGGCGACGGCAGCAGCGCCGATGATACAGATGGCGATGAGATGGTTGCGCGTCAGTGTCATGCGTCACCTCGGTCGATGATCAGATCGGTGCGCCCCGACAGGGTGGTTGTCGTGGCCTGCCGCAGGCTGAACACGCGGCGAGCGGGATAGACCCGCAAGGCGCTGTTGAACATCGCCACCCGCTCGGCGGCTTCCTTCGTCGGATAGAGGTATTCGTCCCATGCCCGGCCATCGGGCTTGACGATTGCAAAGCCGTGCTCGACCTGCGGTTTCATGCCCAACTCCAAACCAGCATCGCCAAAAGGATCGCGTTCAAGAGCAGGCTCGCCTTCAACTTGGCGTCCCGAATTCTGATCTCGTTTTCCAGCACGTAGATTTGCCGCCATTTGGCGCCGTCCCGCTTCCATCGCTCATCCCACGAAAGCTTCAAGCCGACGTCCTCCGCTGGTATTGCCCAACCTCCGCGGAGTGGATTGTCATCGGCGCCCCGAGGTAGACGGGCGGCATCGCAAGATCGGGAAACAGTCGATTGAATTGGTCGGCGGTCGGATCGAGCGCTCGACCATCTGCCAGCCTGATCCAGATGTGGTTGCACTCGCCGAGGTCGCTTTCGACGCAATCGCAATCGACGCCGTGAAATCTGAGATACCCGGCGAGCGGCCAGCAGACCATGGCGCACATCCATGCGCTGCTGCCGGTTCCCACGATGCCCTCGCGCATGGCCTTGGCGATCTCGACAAGCTCATCGTCCGTCATGCCGATGCCTTTCTCTGGTCGAGGGCGCTCCTACCGGCAGGCGGATCGCCGAGCACCGCTGCGGTGACGTTCTGGCGCGGGAGCGGCGACCGGCGCGCGGCAAGTTCCGCAGCCTTCGCCGCGATCTCCGGCCGGACGAGCGGGCGGGGTGCAGGTGATGCAGGTGCAGCTGGCGCTGACTTCGGTTGAGCGCCGCCTACGGGCGTCGAGCGGGCGGCCACCGGCTTACTTGGCACTTCCTGTACCGC
>JBARWP010000734.1:0-3005 GCA_049646905.1 Pseudaminobacter sp.
ATCCTGAATTGACGTTGCTGATTGCTACTTCCTGAAAGTTTGAGCAGAGAGCTGGTGACAGCATGATCTCCCCCCTTGAGTGGGAGATGTCCGGCAGGACAGAGGGGGGTACGAACAAGAGCGGCTACCGGCAGCAGTTGGTCTCCGCCTGAGCAACGGGCATCCTGACGGATGCAGTACCGTTGCTCCCTCTGCTTGTTTTAGCCGCATTTATGGAACGCCAAGTGATTCCACTTGGCTGCAAAATGCTCTACGCGGCTTCGGATGCGATGGCGAGCGCATGGCCGCGGGCGTTTTCGCGCAGGGCGTCGAGATGGATCGATTTGACGAGGCCGGCAAGATCGCCCGGGGCGGAGGGGCCACCAAGTTCCTTCAGCATCAGCCAGCTTACTTCCTGAACGCCTGCCATGCGCTTGCCATTGGCGACTTCGCGCCAGACCTTCAGCGCGCGCAGGATGACGGCATGGGTGGCAACGGCAAGGCCAGCCTTTCGGAACAGCGCCGCCAGCGCGACATCTTGCCCGCCGGCCAGAAGCGCGCTTACCCGCGCGGCGGTCTGGCCCGTCAGCACGACAAGGGCAGTGCCGAAGAAATCGATCTTGCCGTGCGCCACGGCGCGAATGAGGAAGCTGGTGGTGAGATCGCCGCGCAGGCGCAGATGCTCGATCAGCGCGGCGTATTCCTCCGCCCTGGTGCCTTCGACAAGGGTGAGCGATGCCTTGATGCAGGCATCGCGCGTCACCCGCTCGACGCGATTGCGGCCGATAAGGGCGGCGACCAGCGGCGAACGCGCCAGTGCTTCGCCGACCTTGACCAGCAAGGTGTGGCGGCAATCCGATGGCAGGCGGGGATCGCTGATCAGGGCTTCGCGGACCAGCGCAATATCGCCATGGCGCTCGGCCATGCGCCGGAAGCTCAAAGAGGCGATTTCAGCTCCACTATTGGCAAGCAGCGCAGCGCAGGCCTCCGGCTCGCCGGCTTCGGCAATCGCTGCCGATACCAGCATTGAAAGCGTCGGGCGCCGCGCAATCAGCACCTGCACGGCTTTCTGTCCGCTTGCCACGCGATCGACCAGATCGGTGTCAGTTAGAAGCGGCGAACGGGCAAGCACAAGGCCTGCCACTTCCGGCTGGTCGTCGGCCAGTGCGTTGACGACCTGCAGCGGCGCGTGCCGGCTCATGGAAAGCGCTTCCGCCATGGCCTGGCGCACCTTCCACGACGGATCGTCGAGCAACAGCGTCAGTGCGGCCTCGGCAGCGCAGCGCTCCTCAAAGGGAAGTTCCTTTTGCACATAGGCTCGCGCCAGCGCACCGGCCGCCGCAGCCCGCTCGGCGACACGCGCCGTGTCGATCCATTTGAGGAAATGCCCCACAACCATCGATGCCGCCTTCCCGCCGGGGATGGACCCCGAACCCCATGGAACGACGCTATGGCAAAATGGTTTACGAAGCGTTCACCATGTTTCTTAACCCGCTTGCCGCCATAGCAGGCAGCGACTATCAAACAGGTGCAACCGAGGGAGAGCGCATGGCCGGGCTGTATCTTGAAGAATTTGTCGTCGGCAATGTCATCCGCCACCCCCTGACCAAATCGGTGACCGAGAGCGACAACATGCTCTTTTCGGTTATGACCCTCAATCCGCAGCCCCTCCACATCGATTTCGATTTCGCCGCCAGGAGCGAATGGGGCAAACCGCTGGTGAATTCGCTCTTCACGCTGGGGCTGATGATCGGCATTTCGGTGCATGACACCACGCTCGGCACCACAATCGGCAATCTCGGCATGAGCGAGACGGTGTTTCCGCATCCGGTATTCCATGGCGACACGATCCGCGTCGAAACAGAGGTCATTTCCGTGCGCGACTCCAGATCGAAGCCTGATCGCGGCATCGTCGAATTCCAGCACCGTGCGTTCAACCAGCACGGCGTCCTGGTGGCGAAATGCACGCGCCAGGCCATGATATTGAAAAGGCCAGCCTGACCATGCGCTCGATGCTGTTCGTCCCGGCCGATTCGGAAAAGAAGCTGGAGAAGGGCTTTGCCTCCGAGGCCGATGTCGTCATCGTCGATCTGGAGGATTCGGTTTCTCTTGAAAACAAGAAGGCCGCGCGCGCCACGGCAGCCGCCTTTTTGAGCAGTCACCGTGCCGAAGAAGGCCCTGCCGTCTATATCCGCGTCAACGATCTTTCCACCGGCCTGACCGACGACGACCTTGCCATATTGGTGCCGGCACGCCCGGACGGCATCATGCTGCCGAAGTCGAATGGCGGTGCCGATGTCCAGCATCTGGCGGTCAAGCTGCGCGTGCATGAGGCCGAGAACGGCCTTCCCGATAGCGGCACCAGGATCGTACCGATCATCACCGAAACGCCAGCAGGCGCCCTTGCTGCCGGCAGCTATGGCGATGCAGGCCCGCGCCTTGCCGGCATCACCTGGGGCGCGGAGGACCTTTCTGCGGCCATAGGCGCGCGGGTGACCCGGGACGGCAACGGCCGTTACACCGATGTCTTCCGTCTTGCCCGTGCCATGACGATCCTGGCGGCTTCACATGCCGACGTTGCGGCAATCGATACGGTGTTTCCGAACTTCCGCGACATGGAAGGCTTCCGCCTTGAATGTATCGAGGCGGAGCGCGACGGCTTCACCGGCAAGATGGCGATCCATCCGGCGCAGGTTTCGGTGATCAACGAGGCATTCACGCCCTCGCCCGATACGGTCGCCCATGCGCAAGCCGTGGTGGCGGCGTTCGAGGCGGCCGGCAATCCGGGTGTCGTTGCACTGGACGGCCAGATGTATGACCGCCCGCACCTGCGCCGCGCCCAGCGCGTGCTGGCGCGGGCACAGGCTGCAAGGAAGAGTTAGCTGGCTCGGTCTTGCCAAGGCCCGGCGTAATCGCCGTAGAGCCCGGCGACATCCGGGCGCGGCCGCTGCTGGATCTCGCCCTCGAACGATCCGATATGGACGAAGCCGACGACGCGCTCATGCGGGGCCAGCCCGAGGATGGCG
>JBARWP010000735.1:0-7447 GCA_049646905.1 Pseudaminobacter sp.
ACAAGCTTAAGCAGTTCCGTCGTGTCGCCACCCGATACGACAAGCTGCTTGCCAACTTCATGGGATTCGTAAAACTCGCCGCTATCGCAATATGGCTCAGATAGTTAAATCGTCACTACCGCCTAGAGCAAGATGACTTCTCCTTGAATCGCCATTCTACCCTAAACATTTGTTTTTGAAGCATGATCTTGTTCGAAAAGTCTGCAACTTTTCGGGATCATGCTCTAGGATAGGGTTGGTGACGTCGTGGATTTTTCAGGTCGATCATGCGTGTAACCACCGATCTCTGGGTTTCGGTACTGCTGCGCCGGGTTTTCGGCGCCGGTGGATTTGCCGCAGTCATCAAGCGTGGTGCGACGGAGGCCGGCGCGGTTTTCGTCCTGACACGTGACCGCTTCGGCGAGGCCGCTCTGTTCGGGCCGGCACCACAGACCAGCTATGATTCCGCCAAGCCGGATGATCGCTATTTTTCGCAACTGGGTGTCGGCGAGGGCATCGATCTGCTGGAAGCCCGCCTGGAAAAAGAAAAGCGGTTCGATCCGGATATCTGGATTGTTGAGATCGAGGCCGGACAAACGCCGGTCGACACGTTGATTTCCGTCACGAAGCCCTGAGACGGGCGGGCGACTTTGCTTCGGCTGAAGTGGACGACTGGCGTGATTTCCACTGGTTGACGATGGATTCGGCCGCGGCCGGCTCGATCATGCGGTAGTCGTCGAGGAACGCCCGGATTGCCTCCACATGCGCAAACCTGCCGGGGAAGGCGGCGGCCATGACAAGAAACGCCCTTTCCTCAGTCAGGTAGAGATATCTCAGCACTGCCATCAGCGAGGAATAGCCGGAGGCTTCCGCAAGCGGGGCAGGCGGCGAGGAAGCAATACCGATTGCATCGGCAAGCGCTGCTGCAAAGGTGCCGCTGTTGCCGGTGAGGGCGGCGTCGCGCAGGGTCGCGTAAGAGGCCGGATGCGGCTTCTCCTCATTTTGCGGGGCGGCAGTTGGCGCAAGCATCATCGAGCGCAGGCGCCGGCGCGCATTTTCGGCGGATGCACCGGGTATAGGCGTGTTGTTGTCGCTATCGCCGCTGCCTTCGGCAGGCCGGGACCTTTCCCGGGACGAGGGCAGCCGCACCAGCTTGGGATTCTCGAGCGCCCTGATGAGATCGGAGATGGCCGGATTGAGATTTGCGCGGCGGGCAATGACGCGGGCATGCGCCAAGCCGTGGCGGCCGATCAGGGCGATGAGATCGATATCCCTGAGCACGGGAGAGCGCACGATAAGGGGTGCGGCGATATCTACCGGCTGATTGCTGAGCTGGCGCACCAGAGCAATGGGGGCATATGCGCATTCGGAGAGGGCCGCGGCAGCGAAGCGGCGCGCTTCCACCGAAACCATCTGGAACAGCGGCAAGGCAAGATCTTCGAACTGGGTGATTTCCTGGCGCGTGGGGCGGGTCAGCGAACAGAAGGCCGACACTGCTGCCCGGAAAAGCCGCTCTGCCTTTCCAGCTTCGCCTTTCATCGCGAGTTGCCTGAAATCTGAAGATGACACGAATGCGACGCCTGACTCGAACTGTACAATTCCGGGCAAGCCATTGCAGGGCTCGAACTCCGGAACAAAGCTAAATTTAACCACGATCTGTTAGCGGACTGTTAACTCTCTGCTGGCCTTATCGAAGACGGAGGCGTTGCGTTGTTACTCCGGCCAGACCGAGAGGAGCGCGTGTCATGGGCAGCATACTGTCTTTCGTGCCGCGAAAAGCGGCAACAGGCCAAACCCGGCCACCAGCGGGATCGGCCGCATCCGTGATCATTTTTCCAGGAGTCCGCTACGAGCGGCGGGTGATGATCGAGGCGAGCGGGATCACCACGATCGCCAGCCATGTCGGGCAGCGGCAGAATGAACCTGCGCCCTTGCGCTGATTAGCCGGAAGCGCAGGACATTGTATCGAGGAAATTGGAGACGGCCTCATTCCAGCTGTCGTCCGGAACGAAGCTGCGCACCACGATGATGCCTTCATCCAGGGCTGTTTCGACAAAGATCGACTGCCTGTAGTCGGCACTCAGTTCCTTGCGGATCTCCACCATCTGTGACGGCGTGGCGACGACAAAGTCGAGCGTGCCATCGGTGGCCGCACGATCATTGAAGCTGTAGATATTCTGACCCGCGCGATTATAGACCGACACCGACCAGAAGGGCGGGCGGCCGGACGAACGTATATGGACGACGCCGTCGTTGAGGTCGAAACGGCAGGCAGCGGCATAAAACAGGGGATCGCCCGACTTGATGGCGAGCGCCTCGCCCTGTTGCGTGTCGAACCGGACGACCTTGTAGAGATCGGCGGCCATGGCCAGGCGCGACCAGGCATCCCGCTCGGAAAATTGCGGTACGAGCAGCAGGATGGCGACGTGGATGATGCCGGCGCCGAGCAACCCCAGAATAACGGCGTGTACGAACCTAAGCATCGCAGGCCACTTTCGTCACCCGGGGCAGATCGACGTCGGCAACGCCGGTGCTGCTGGCAATGCTCGTGTCGTAGAGGGTGAGCACCAGGAGCATGGGGCCGGAGCCCGTGACCATCAGCCAGTTGCCAGGCGTGGGATGCCGGCCGACCGAGATCGAGACTATGTTTTCCGGCCCGCGCAGGATCTCGTAGGAATGCAGGGCAAAGGGGCGGCGGGTCTGCGCACGCAGGGCCGATAGCGCTGCATCGGCAGCGTAAAGCGTCCAGAAACGGGCGGGCGGGATGTTGCCCTCGATCCTGTAGCTGCAATCCTGGCGCAGCCTGTCGCCGGAAGTATCATGGTGCGCAATGAAGGATATGCCTTCCGCGCGACCCAGGGTGAGGATGCCTTCGCGCGCCGTTCTTGCCTGCGAATAGGGATCGGCATCCGGCGTGCCGATATCGGGAAAGGCGGTCCAGCCGCCGATGCTGAGGGCGTCGATGCCGTCCTGCCGGTCAAGCGCATACCAGACGCTGGACGCACCGCCGCCGATGGCGATGACCAGGATCAGGGCTGTGAGGAGGACGGTTCTGAACATGAAGGGCCGAAGAAAAAGGTGCACGGCAGTATCCTGTCCGTGACGGTCATTGCAAGCCGGAGATTGCCGGCCCGGCGGTGGGCGACGAAGCAAATGCCGCTCACAGGGCGGAGAGCTTTTCCTGTTCAGGTGGCGTTTGCAGGGTAGGGGCGGCGCTGAACAGATCGCTCATCTGGCGCAGTAGCCGTGTCGTGGTGCTGGACAGGACCGGTGGCCGCTCGACGGTCTGGACGGTTACATCGCTGTCCTTCTTTTGCGTTTTTTCCGACTCGGCCACCACCTTCGTATCCACGAAGGGATCCTTGATCCCGGGGATGGGCCTGATGTCGATGTTCTGGTGCGCATAGGCCATGAGCCGCTGCCAGATCATGGCGGGCAAGGAACCGCCGGTCATGTTGCGGGTGGCCGTGAAGTCGTCGTTTCCCAGCCATACGGCTGCGGTGTAGTTGCCGGTGAAGCCGACATACCATGCGTCGCGGTAGGATTGCGTGGTGCCGGTCTTGCCGGCCGAGCGGATATTGGGCAGGGCGGCACGGCGCGCCGTGCCGGTCTCCGGGACCTGCACCAGAATGGAGTTCATGGCCGAAAGCGCCTGTTCCGAAAGGACCCGCTTCGGCTTGGGCGCATCGCGGTCGTAATCGTAGATGATCTTGCCGGAATGGCTCAGGATCTGCTGGATGCCGTGGCGCGTGCCGGCAAAGCCGCCATTGGCGAAGACGTTGTAGCCGGTCGCCTGGTCCATGACGGTCATGCCGGACGTGCCCAGCACCATGGTCTTGTGCGATTCGAGCGGCGATTCCACACCCATCGCCTCGGCCATGGCCTTGATGGGCGCAATGGTGAGATGATCCTTCGCCAGGCGGACAGGGACGGTATTGATGGATTTTATCAGCGCCGTTGCTAGCGTGATGCGTCCGGAATAGCTGCGGCCGTAGTTCTTCGGCGACCAGTTGCCCCAACTGATGGGCCCGTCGGATATGACCGACTCAGGCGTGAAACCGTGCTCCATGGCGGTCGCATAGACATAGGGCTTGAAGGAGGAGCCGGCCTGGCGCAGCGCCCTTGTGGCGCGGTTGAACTGGCTGGCGCCGTAGTCGCGCCCGCCGACGATGGCACGGACCGCCCCGGTGCTCTCGATGAGGACGATGGCGCCCTCGGTGACGCGATATTCCTTGCCGTGCTGGCGCAGATGGAATTCGAGCGATTCTTCGGCCGCATTCTGGATGTTCAAATCGATGGTGGTCCGCGCGACCATGGAATGGATGCCGGATGCGGCGGCGACGCGCTTGACCTCCTCGAAGGCCCAGTCGAGGAAATAGTCGGGGTTCTTGCGGTCTTCCCGGTCGACGATGTCGGCGGGGTGGAGCCTAGCCGACAGCACCTGGCCTTCGGTCATGAACCCGCCCTGCACGAGATTGGTCAGGACGACATTGGCGCGGGCGCGCGCGGCCGGCAGGTTGATGTGCGGCGCATATTTGGCCGGTGCCTTGAACAGGCCGGCAAGCATGGCGGCCTCGGCCAGGTTGAGGTCCTTGACCTGCTTGCCGAAGTAGAAATCAGCGGCCGCCGCGATGCCGAACGTGCCGCCGCCCATATAGGCGCGGTCGAGATAGAGCTGCAGGATCTCCGACTTGGAGAGGTTCATTTCCAGCCAGACGGCCAGGAAGGCTTCCTTGACCTTGCGCTCGACGGTGCGCTCGTTGGAAAGGAACAGGTTCTTGGCGAGCTGCTGGGTGATGCTCGATCCGCCCTGGACGACCGAGTTTGCCCGCACATTCTCCGACATGGCGCGGATCAGGCCGACGAAGTCGATACCGTAATGCTCGAAGAAACGGCGGTCTTCCGTGGCCAGCACGGCCTTGATGACGTGATCGGGCATTTCATCGACCGGCACGGAATCACGCTGGATGATGCCGCGCTGGCCGATCTCGTTGCCGTAGCGATCGAGGAAGGTGACGGCGAAATCGTCCTGCTGGCGCCAGTTGCCCACGGTTTCGTCGAATGCCGGCAGGGCAAGTGCGAGCAGGACGACCGAGCCGGCCGCACCCATGGTGAAACCCTCGCTCAGCAGCTCGATGACAGCGCGCCGCCAGCCGCTGACCCGGAAGCGCCGGAAGAAAATGGTCAGCGTTTCCCAGGTCTCGCGCGCCTTGAAGCCTGCTTCGTAAAGCGACGAATCGATCCAGGCGTCGATGGCGAGCAGCCTGCCGGCCTTCGGACTTTTCGATTTGCGCGGCTCGAAGGGGTCTTCCATTCTGGGGTCCGGTCCGGCTGTTGCGTGAGACGTCTGAGTATTTGCGGGCGGGCTCTTTATGGTCGATGCTGCCTGGAGCGGTGCTCACATGCTCAATCTTAGCGGATGCAGCAAGCGAAATCCAAACTTTCGCTGGTGCGCATCGGTTTAGCGTAAAAATAGGAATATATTCTTGACACCGTAACGGTGGTCTGATAGTGTTTCGCTATCGTCGGAAAAGTGCGGGTGCAGGGCCGGTTCGATGGTCACCACACCCAGGGCATCACAGCCTTTTCTTCCGAGCAGCCCCAAGATCCCGGAGAGATTTCCATGATGACACGCGCCGTTGACCGGTGGGCGGCGATCCGTGCTGCATATGAAAATGCAGGGCTGGATTTCGAACGATTGGCGGTTCTGACCGGATGGTCGGTACGTTCGATCCAGCGCCGCGCCGCGCGCGAAAAATGGCTGACGCAGGAGGCGGCCGCGAGACGGCTGGACCTGAAGGAGCGGCTCGCAAAGGTGACGGATCGCCTGATCGGCCAGTTGGAGGCGCTCGATATCGGGGAGGAGGGCAAACCGTTCCCACCGAACAAGGCGCATATTGATGTGATCCTCGCATTGATGCGCGCACTCGAGAAAACAGGCGAAATCGCGCGCGGTGACGACGGCGCGAAGGAGAACCAGACGAAACGCGATGCAGACATGGCCGGAGCACTCAAACGGATCGACCAGCGAATCGTCGAGCTTGCCAAGGGATATGCAAGGCAGTTGGGCAGAACAAAATCTGAAGGCTGATACGGTTTCGCTGATCCAGCGCGAATGGTTCACCCAGGCGCGGATTGAGCAGTATCTGCTGGGGACACCGCCGCAGACCTGGCTGGTCATCGGCGGACGCGGTGCGGGAAAGACGCGGCTGGGGGCCGAATGGGTGAACAGCCTGGTACGAGGGTTTTCGCCATTCGCCGACCGGAAACACGGGCGCATCGCGCTGATCGGCGAGACGCTGGGTGACGTGCGTGAGGTGATGATCGAAGGGCCTTCGGGGATCGTCACTATTTCGCGGCATGATCGGCCGCGCTTCGAAGCCACCCGGCGCAGGCTGGTCTGGGACAATGGCGCGGTGGCGCAGATATTTTCTTCCGAGGACCCCGAAAGCCTGCGCGGGCCGCAATTCGATGCGGCCTGGTGCGATGAACTGGCGAAGTGGAAAAATGCGGAGGCCTGTTTCGACATGCTGCAATTCGGCCTGCGCCTTGGGGAACAGCCGCGGCAGCTGATCACCACGACGCCGAGGCCGATGAAGCTGTTGAAGCGGCTGCTGACCGATCCGGCGGTGGCGGTGACACGGATGCGGACGGCCGAGAATGCCGGCAATCTCGCGCCGGGCTTTCTCGATATGGTGCGCCAGCGCTATGCCCGCACGCGCCTGGGGCGACAGGAACTCGACGGCGAACTGATCGAGGACCGTGAGGATGCGCTCTGGTCCCGTTCCTGCATCGAAAACGCTTTCATCGAGGAGGTGCTGGAATTGCGTCGCATCGTGATCGCAGTCGATCCGCCGGCGAGTTCGCACGCGACGTCCGATGCCTGCGGTATCGTGGCTGCCGGTCTGGACGAAGCAGGGCAGGCAATCGTGCTGGCCGATGCGACGGTTCGAGCCGCCAGGCCGCAGGATTGGGCCGGCGCGGCGGTGGCCTTGTTTCATCGCATAGAGGCGGATTGCATCGTAGCCGAAGTCAACCAGGGCGGCGACATGGTGACGGCGGTGATCAGGACCGTCGATCCGGGTGTGCCGGTGAAGGCGGTGCGGGCGCGGCGCGGAAAATGGCTGCGCGCCGAGCCGGTCGCGGCGCTCTACCAGCAAGGCAGGGTGCTGCATGCCGGGCGCTTTGCCGAACTGGAAGACGAGATGTGCGACTTCGGGCCGAACGGGCTTTCCAGCAACCGCTCGCCGGACCGGGTCGATGCGCTGGTCTGGGCAATCAGCGAACTGATGCAGGAAGGCGCGGCGACGCCTCGCATCAGGGACTTTCTGTAGGGCACGCGGCTCGTTGCCCGGACCGGCGCAGATGCGGCGGAAATCTCAATCACACAGGATGGACAGATGGCTTGGAAATGGCCTTGGCCTCGCGATGCGGGGAACGGCGGCGCTCGGCCCGAGCGCAAGAGCGG
>JBARWP010000736.1:0-4440 GCA_049646905.1 Pseudaminobacter sp.
CGGCAAAGCAGGCGGGGCGCGTCGAGGATTCTTTGGCACTGCGCGACGCCGTGCTGCTGACAAGGCCCGGCGACGAGGTTGGGCCTGCCGGTCGTTTGCTCCTCGCCGGGCAGCGGGCAGCAGCGCAGCCGGCAGAAAAGTTGCTGGCGGAGAAAAACCTCGCCGCGGTGCTGGAAGAGTTTGGTTTTTTCGCCCGCGACGGCGAGGTGGTCAGCGACCTGGTGGATGATCTCCGGCAACTCGCCGCCTGCGCTGGCATGGTCGAAACGCTGACCGGCGCTTTTGTCACGGCCGAACGACATGGCTTCGGCCGGGTTCTCGGCGCCTGGCTCGCCGATGTTCTGCTGGCGCAACGCCTGGGCTGGACGCATGCAATCCCGCTGTTGGGTGCCGAGACGGCCTTGGATGTCGGCGCCTCGCGCCGCCGTCGAGATGTTTTTGCAGCGATGTCGCCTGCCGAGACACAATCGGACCGGACGAAAAGTCTGCTCGCCGCGCAGGCGCGCGCTGCGCTGCGTGCCATCGACCTGTCGGCCGAGCTCGGGCGCAGGGCGGATAGGCTGCTTGCCGTCGCGCCGAAACTCCGGGCCAAGGCGGCGGACCTTGTCGTCGAAAGACTCTTGTCCGACGACGCGATTGTCGCTTCGGAAAAGATCGCTGGCATGAGTGACCGTGGGCTGCGCCGGCTATTCGACCGGTTGGTCGAGCTCGGCGCTGTGCGCGAGCTGTCGGGCCGCCCGACCTTCCGCATCTACGGGCTCTGACGACCATGGCGGAGGCAGCACGCAGGGGAGGGGGGAGCCGGTCGGATGACCGTCGATCAGCTGACCAGCTGTTTGACCGGGAGCTGGATCACCTGCCGCCGGAGGCGCGCTGGCGCGAATGGATGAACCGTGTCGAGGCCACGATCTTTGCTGCCAGTGAACCAGTCGGCCGCGAGACGCTGGCTCGCATCGTCGGCAAAAGCTGCAGCATTGATCTTCTCATCGACGACATCCGCGAGGAGCTGTGCGGACGGCCCTATGATCTCGTCGCCGTCGCCGGCGGCTGGAAGCACCTGACCCGGCCGGTTTACGGCGATGCCATTCGGGTCGCATTGAGCACGAACGAGCAGGCGCAAAAAGACCTGACGCAGTCGGAGGTTCTGGTGCTGATGTGCATCGCCTATTTCCAGCCGATCACCCGGGCCGAGTTGTCGAGCTTTTTTGGGAAAGAAGTTTCGCGCGATTTGATCGGCCATCTGCGCGGCGCAAAGCTGATCGCTTCGGGCCCGCGTAGCCCGACGCCCGGCGCGCCCTACACCTACGTCACGACCAAAGATATTTTGCTCGAGTTCGGCCTCGACACGCTGCGCGACTTGCCGGATTTTGAGGCGCTCGAGGACGCTGGTCTGCTCAGCAAAGAGAAACTGCTGGCGGGCGACATCATACCGGGATTTGCAGATATCGACGATAGTGGTGCCGGCGTCCCGCTCGACGAATAGATGATCCCTGTTAGGACCGGAGGATCCAGGCGACCTCGCCGCTCGTCAGATAGACAATTGCGCCGCGTACGGCGCCGGTCGCGGACAGATAGTCATGCAGTTGCTGCACATGTGCCTCGCGCATAGCAGGTGTAGGGTTCACGTCAGATTTCCAATCGATCGCAGCGTCAATGCGTTCTCCGATGATCGCCAAGGCGTCGGCCCGACCGGCGAGAAGGTCACCGCGCCATGATCCTGGCCGTCGATCAACTGGCGACAGAGTTCGTAGGCTTCGATGTCGGCGCCGCGAAAGCGATAGATCGCCTGTTTCGGATCGCCGACGAGGAAAAGCGCTCCAGGCCGTAGCTCCGACTTCTCCCATTGTCCTGGCCGCGTTTCGGTCGCGGCGATCGAGAACACGATCTCGTTCTGGATGCCGTCCGTGTCTTGGAATTCATCGACCAGAATAAAACGATAGCGCTGGCCGATGGCCTGACGCACCTCTTCGTGGTCGCGGACAAGGGTACGAACGTGGATCAGCAGGTCGTCGAAATCGAGGACGGCGGCAGCCCGCTTGCGTGCCTGATAGCTTTCCAGCAACTGGTCGAGGGAGTCCGACAGCGAGCATACCAGCGTGCTGGCGATATGATCTACGAGCTCGCTCCAGGCGATGACGACGGTTCCGTAGAGCGTCCGGCCGTCACCGGGACCAGCATCATTGCGGTGAGCGCGGAAGCCCCGCGCCGCCTCATCGTAGGTTTTCAGCTGCAGGCCCTTGCGCTCGAAGAGGCGGCCTGCTCCCGGATCGCAGAGCCGCCACAGGGCTCGGAAATCCCCTTTGCTTGCGAGACAGTCCTGATAGCGGTCTGCAAGCAGGCGCAATTCCGACGCGATCTCGGAAATCCATTTGTCGGATTCGGCGCTCACCTGCCACCGGTCGAAGTCGTGCACCGCCTGCACGAAATCAATGTCGGGCCGTGCGTCGACAGACGGAAGGATCGGTTGCGCATGGGGGTGTTTGCGCCGAAGGTTCGCGAGTTCGCGAACAAGGCCCACTACCTGAAGCGGGATCTCTTCCGCCAGTACGACAATCGGGTCGTCTTCCGCCGCGTCGGCCGCAAGCCGCCGCGAAAACCAGACCGACAGCTCGGCCATGAACAGATTGTCGGCGATCGTCGCATCGACCACTCGGGCGCCGGGGTCGAGGCCAGCCTGGACGCCATGGCTGCGGATGATCGCCTGGCAGAATCCGTGGATGGTCGTCGCCGTCAGCTCATCAAGCCGGGGAGAGGCGGCGACCAGCGCATTGCGCTGCTACTCTGAAAGGCCCTCCGGAAGAACGGCCTGAAGGAAAGCAGGAACATCGCCCAGCAGTAGCGTGTCGATCGTCTCCCTGATCCGGCGCGCGAGCTGGCTTGCGGCAAGTTCCGTAAACGTGATGGCCGCGAAGTCGCCCGGATGATGGCCGCATGCGAGCATCATCGCCACGCGACCGGCCATTAGCGAGGTCTTGCCGTCCCGCGGCCGCTTCCACCAGCAGAATCGAGGCAAAATCGGTCATGGCCCGGCAACGGGCGCCCTGGTCAACGAGTGTCATGACGAGGCGCTCCAGAGCCTGCTGAGCGACTGGTTGGTCGCTCGGAACTCGGAGGCCTCACTCAACCGGTATACTCGAAAATATATTCCCGCACCCCATCGGTCGATCAGGTAGATCAGCCCCTGACATCATACTGCGCCGAGAAGAGACCAATGCCGCCATTCTCGACCAGGCCAAGGCCGCAGTGACGATCAATGAGGTCCTGCGCGGAATTGGAAAAAGCCGCGGCTTGGTCCGTTCCAAGGGGTTCTATCAAAATCGTTGACAAATGGCTGGGGCATCATATTATTGGAAGATCGTTCCTATTATAGGAATACATGTTTCAGCCGCTGCTGGTAGACTTTGGTGTGGAAAAGCAACTATCCCGCCAATCGTCCGCGGCCAAAGGAAGAGGTTAAGTCCATTCTGCAACTCTTTGGGAGCGAAGGGATGACAGCATGCTGAATCCCCGCGCAGATGGAAGTTCGGCGCGGGGGGGGTTGCCGTCGCGACCCTGACTTTGGACAGGGTCGCACCCGCCTGTGTGCATCGCTAGAGAGGTTGTAATAGACGATGAAAATTGTTGTCCCGGTGAAGCGGGTTGTCGACTACAATGTGAAGATCCGCGTCAAGTCGGATGGGTCGGGCGTCGAGCTCGCCAACGTTAAGATGTCGATGAACCCCTTCGACGAGATCGCGGTCGAGGAAGCCATCCGCCTCAAGGAAGCGGGCAAGGCCGAGGAGATCGTGGTCGTGTCGATCGGCCCCGCCCAAGCGGCCGAGACGCTGCGCACCGCGCTCGCCATGGGTGCGGACCGCGCCATCCTCGTCAAGGTCAACGACGTGGTCGAGCCGCTCGGCGTCGCCAAGGTGCTGAAGGGCGTCGTCGACGCCGAGAAGCCCAGCCTCGTCATCCTAGGCAAGCAGGCCATCGACGACGACGCCAACCAGACCGGCCAGATGCTGGCTGCGCTGCTCGGCTGGGCGCAGGGCACCTTCGCCTCGAAGATCGAGATCGCCGGCGAACAGCTCAAGGTAACGCGCGAGGTCGATGGCGGCCTGCAGACCGTGTCGCTGAAGCTGCCGGCCATCGTCACCACGGACCTGCGGCTGAACCAGCCGCGCTATGCCTCGCTGCCCAACATCATGAAGGCCAAGAAGAAGCCGCTCGACGAGAAGACCGCCGCCGATTTCGGCGCCGACGTCGCGCCGCGCCTCAAGGTGCTGAAGACCGAGGAGCCGGGCGGCCGCAAGGCGGGCGTCAAGGTCAAGACGGTGGCCGAGCTCGTCGACAAGCTCAAGAACGAAGCCGGCGTGCTCTAGGGCGAAAGGAACGAAGCCATGGCAATTCTCCTCATCGCCGAACATGACAATGCGACTCTGTCCGACCAGACCTCCAAGG
>JBARWP010000737.1:0-6652 GCA_049646905.1 Pseudaminobacter sp.
TCGGTGAAGACCACCACCACCTTTGTCGTCTCCTTGGCGTCGAAGGGATGCCCCTGCGTATAGGGTTCGTCTGGCGAAAGCACGCGCATACCCCAGGCAACGCCCTCCGCGACATTGGTGCCGGAGCCTTCCCAGTAGATCATTTTGTCGATCTCGCTCTTGAGCGCCGGCAGGTCGGCCGTCAGCGGTACGATCGGTGTCGGGCAGGCATAGTTCGGCCCTGTCGTCCTGGATGCAGTATCGCTGATCGTATGGCCGATGCCGCTCTGGCTGTATTTAGCGAGCTTTTTCTGCATCGGGCCGAGAACCGATTCCTTATCCTTGTCTTTGTCCGCGTATGGATCGTTGAGGTAGCTGTTGTTCAGTTTGGTTCCGTCGTTCAAAGCCGTCTGGTTCTTGCCAGGCTCATCGGGCGCAAAATACGGCACGAACATCGTCTCGGGCTTCGATGGATCGGGTGGTGTATCGTCAAGATTCGGGGACTCGCCTACCTTGGGCGAACCATCCGCCTTGTAGACGGCCGGGCGTGCTTCCACGCAACCCTTCCACTTGATATTGACATTGACGTTCTTCTTGAGCCGGTCGAATAATTCCCAGTGGCCGACGCGCATGCCTCCCTCGTAATCGAAATTCACTCCGTTCAGGCTCTTATCATCCGGGTGGATAATTGTGCGCTTATCGATCCACTCTTCCTTGAACCCCACACCATTGATATTCACTGCCGTGACGAAGGGCACGAGGGCCGCACGAATTTCGCGATCCGCATTCTTTGCCTTTTCTTCCTCCAGCGTCGCGATCAGGTCCTTTGCGGCGTCCCTCAGGGCCTGCATGTTGGCCGAGCCCATCGAGCCGGTATTGTCGAGCACCAATGCGACCTCCAGCCGCGCGGTCGATTCATAGGCGCTGGCAGTCGCCGTGACGCGCGCGCTCTGGCCGAAAATGAAGGCGAAGTTCAAAGATACGTCCGCGTGGGCCGTAGCCTTTGTCCTGATGGAGTTGATGCCCGGATCCACTTCGAACTCGGCTTCCGCATTCTCGAGATAGTGGTCGCCGGCGATATTGGCCGCGAAGAAGCCGTCAAACGCGTCCTGTCGGGACGAGGATGCGTCCTGAAGCCTCGACGCAGCCAGAACCGCCGAGTCCAGCGCGTTCTGCAGGTTCGATTTGGCGGCGACCAGATTGGCGACGTCGAGCGCCAGGCCGACCGCCGTCAGGACGGCCGGAAACGAAATTGCGAACATCATGGCAAAATTGCCGCTTCGCGAATGCCAGAAACGCCGGATCAGCATCACAACCCCCGTGATTGCCCTTTTGGGCGCAATCTGTCGCTGGCAAGGTGAAAATATTATTGATTGCACCTCCGCCCGGCCGGGCTGTTTCTGAAACTGGTTAAGAATAGGTTCCTGATTTGTCGACATTCGATGACAAACACGCAGCCTTGCATCTGCGGCAAAAACCTGTATAGACGCCTCCAATCTGCCGGTCCCAGCTGGGGGCTGAACGGAGGGCCGGTTGTTTTCCGCATGGAAACGTCCGTTGTGGAGCCAGATGAGCTTCCGCCTCCCGTGTCTCCGCTCTCGACCGTCTCGTCACGCGCCTTTCTTCCCTGCCTTGCAGGTCAAAGAGAAGTTGCAGAGGCTTTAGCCGCCGGGAACCGGACAGAGAAACGAAGAAAGGCATGAAACCAATGGCTCTATACGAACATGTGTTTCTTGCCCGGCAAGACCTCTCGCAGCAGCAGGTCGATGCCCTTGTGGAACAGTACAAGGGTGTCATCAGCTCGCATGGCGGGTCCGTCGGCCGGGTCGAGAACTGGGGACTGAAGTCCCTCACCTACCGCGTGAAGAAGAACCGCAAGGCCTATTACACGCTCATGGACCTCAACTGCCCGCCCGACGCGCTCAACGAAATGGAGCGCCAGATGGGCCTGTCGGAAGACGTCTTGCGCTTCCTGACCGTCAAGGTCGAGGCTCACGAGGAAGGTCCTTCGGCCATGATGCAGAAGCGCGAAGAGCGTGGCGATCGCGGTGACCGTCCGGGCCGCAGCTTCGGAGACCGTGATCGTGGTGACCGGGGCGATCGCGGCCCGCGTCGCCCCCGCGAAGGCGCTGAGGGAGCAGAATAATGGTCGACATCAACCAGATCCCGACGCGGCGTCCTTTCCATCGCCGTCGCAAGACTTGCCCCTTCTCGGGCGCCAATGCCCCCAAGATCGACTACAAGGACGTGCGTCTCCTGCAGCGCTACATTTCCGAGCGCGGCAAGATCGTGCCCTCACGCATCACGGCTGTCAGCCAGAAGAAGCAGCGTGAACTCGCCAAGGCGATCAAGCGCGCACGCTTCCTCGGCCTGCTGCCCTATGTGGTGAAATAAGGGCCGCCACGCGACCGAACTGCGGGCGGCCCGCCGCCCGCACCTTCCCCGCCGCGACGGGCGCGGCATCGGGAACAGACCAATCCCGGGTTGGGAACCGGCTAGTCCGCTTCCCTAACTGCCCAGCCGGCAGGACAGCGACCGAGGCGCGATGCGCCATCCTTCAGCTTCCTGTCTGCTTCTTTGCAATCGTGCGACACAAGGAGATCAGAATCATGGAAGTCATTCTTCTGGAACGCATTTCCCGCCTCGGCCAGATGGGCGAGACCGTCCGCGTCAGGGACGGCTTCGCGCGCAACTTCCTGCTGCCCCAGGGCAAGGCGCTGCGTGCCAACGACGCCAACAAGAAGAAGTTCGAGAGCCAGCGCGCCCAGCTCGAGGCACGCAACCTGGAACGCAAGTCCGAAGCCGAGAAGGTCGCCGAGAAGCTCGACGGCCTGAGCTTCGTCGTCGTGCGCTCGGCCGGCGAGACCGGCCAGCTCTACGGCTCAGTTTCGACCCGCGACATCGCCGACATCATCTCGGCTGAAGGGTTCTCGATCGACCGCAACCAAGTCGAGCTGAACCATCCGATCAAGACCATCGGCCTTACCAACGTCGCCATCGCGCTGCATCCGGAAGTCGAGGTCACCATCACGCTCAACGTCGCCCGTACCGCCGACGAGGCCGAGCGGCAGGCAGCCGGTGAAAAGCTCGATACGGCCGAAGCCATCTATGGCGAGGACATCAACGAGAACGCTCGCCCGGAGAACTTCTTCGACCCGAATGCGGAAGAAGGCGAGGAAATCTGATCACAGTTCTGCGCACCGATACATCTTCGGTGAACTGGACCAAGACCCGGGCATTTTGCCCGGGTTTTTTTGTACAAACTGGAACTATTGTGTTTGTGACGCTTTGACGCACAATAGGGTGAACCTTCTTCACAAAAGCGGGTGCACTGCCGTGAACAGATTTTTGCAGCGTGTTGTCGAACGCCTGGTCATTACCGGCAATCTTTCCGTCACCGGCCCAAGCGGCGTCACCTACAAGTTCGGCGATGGCCGCGGCGAGCACGTCCATGTCGCCGTCAAGACGAGACACGCCGAACGCGCCATCGCGCTCGACCCGATGCTGGCATTGCCGGAAGCCTTCATGGAAGGCGAACTCGACATGGTCGAGGGCGACATACTGGGCCTGCTGCGCATCGCCTTCGAAAACATGGGGCCGAGCGGCACCATAGAAGCGGCGTGGACCAAGGCGGTGGAGAACCTGCGCCACGCCTTCCGGCGCTTCCACCAACTCAACACCGCACGCCGCGCCAGGCGCAATGTCCAGCGCCACTACGACCTGTCCGGCGAGATCTACAAGCTGTTCCTCGATGAGGACATGCAATATTCCTGCGCCTATTTCGAGCGGCCCGACATGACGCTCGATGAGGCGCAACTGGCCAAGAAGCGGCATATCGCCTCCAAGCTTTGCATGAAGCCGGGCCAGAACGTGCTCGACATCGGTTGCGGCTGGGGTGGCCTGGGCCTGTACCTGGCACGAAATTTCGACGCCGAGGTTCTTGGCGTCACGCTGTCCACCGAACAGCTCGCGGTCGCGACCGAGCGGGCGCGTGACGAAGGCCTCGACAACCACGCCCATTTCGAGCTGCGCGACTATCGCGACCTGACCGAGCGCTTCGACCGCATCGTGTCGGTCGGCATGTTCGAGCATGTCGGCGTCAACCACTACCGCACATTCTTCGAAAAATGTGCCCAGTTGCTTAAGCCAGATGGCGTCATGGTGCTGCATTCCATCGGCCGCAGCGGCCCGCCCTACGCCACCAACGCCTTCATCCGGAAATACATCTTCCCAGGCGGCTACATCCCCGCGCTGTCGGAAGTGCTGCCCGTCATCGAAAAATCCGGACTGATGGTAGCCGACATCGAAATCCTGCGGCTGCATTATGCCGAGACGTTGAAGAACTGGCGCCAGCGCTTCATGGCCAATCGCGATCGCGCCAAGGAAATCTACGACGAGCGTTTCTGCCGCATGTGGGAATTCTATCTCGCAGGGTCGGAAGCCGCCTTTCGCTGGCAGGACCTGATCGTCTTCCAGGTGCAACTCACGCGCCGCAACGACATCGTGCCGCTCACCCGCGACTATATCGGCAAATGCGAGAAGGCCCTTGCCTTGCATGAGGCCGCGCACAAGCCGGACACCGCCGCCAAGCCCGCACCGAAGCGCCGGGTCGCCGAGAAAGGCCAATAAGCGCGGAACCCTGCAGGATTTTCCTGTTTTGTTCCGCGCAGCCTGCGCTAGACTTCCATACTGATTCGCGTCAACCGGGATTCGCCTGGCCGCTCCAGTCGTCTGTGGATGATTTGAGCCGGCTGTGGATCACGGGCACCATGGCGCGAATCTTCACCGGCCGAGGACTGCTTCTGATACCGAGGTCCGGGGTCGAACATCGGGGAACGAATGGCAGAGGCAGCAAGAAAATTCGGCGTGGCCGAAACACCGCTTTACCGCGAGGCGCCGAACAATATCGAGGCCGAACAGGCGTTGCTGGGCGCGATCCTCGTCAACAACGATGCCTTCTACCGCGTTTCGGATTTCCTCAAGCCCGCCCATTTCTATGAGCCGCTGCACCGCAAGATCTTCGAGGTCGCGGGCGAGCTCATCCGCATGGGCAAGATGGCCAACCCCATAACGCTGAAAACCTTCCTGCCGGCCGACGAGAAGGTCGGCGACATGACGGTTGCCCACTATCTCGCCCGGCTGGCGGCCGAAGCCGTCACCATCATCAACGCCGCCGATTATGGCCGCGCCATCTACGATCTTGCCACCCGGCGCGCGCTGATCACGGTCGGCGAAGACATGGTCAACATCGCCTATGATGCGCCGGTCGACATGTCGCCCTCCGACCAGATCGAGGATGCCGAGCGGCGCCTGTTCGAGCTTGCCGAGACCGGGCGCTACGCCGGCGGCTTCGAAAGCTTCAACGACGCGGTGAAGACCGCCGTGGACATGGCCAACGCCGCCTATATGCGCGACGGGCACCTCTCCGGCATCGCCACCGGCCTGCGCGATCTCGACCGCCGCATGGGCGGCCTGCAACCCTCCGACCTGGTCGTGCTGGCGGGACGCCCGGGCATGGGCAAGACCTCGCTTGCCACCAACATCGCCTTCAACATCGCCCATGCCTATGAGCCTGCGCAGCAGGCCGACGGCTCGTTCAAGGCGGCCAATGGCGGCGTCATCGGCTTTTTCTCGCTGGAAATGTCGTCCGAACAGCTCGCAACACGCATCATTTCCGAGCAGACCGAAATCCCCTCCTCCAAGATCCGCCGCGGCGACATCACCGAGACGGATTTCGAGAAACTGGTCGCCTGCTCGCAGACGATGCAGAAGATTCCGCTCTTCATCGATTCGACCGGTGGCATCTCGATCGCCCAGCTTGCCGCGCGAGCCCGCCGCCTGAAGCGCCAGCGCGGCCTCGACGTGCTCGTCATCGACTATATCCAGCTCATGCAAGGGTCCTCCGCCAAGGCCTCGCAGAACCGCGTCCAGGAAATCACCGAGATCACGACCGGCCTGAAGGCGCTCGCCAAGGAGCTTGGCGTGCCGATCATCGCGCTGTCGCAGCTCTCCCGTCAGGTTGAGGCACGCGACGACAAGCGCCCGCAACTCTCCGACCTTCGCGAATCAGGCTCGATCGAGCAGGACGCCGACGTGGTGCTGTTCGTCTATCGCGAGGAATATTATCTCAAGAACAAGGAGCCGAAGCCCGGCACCGAGGAATATCTGAAGTGGGAAGGCGAGATGAACGATGCCCGCGGCAAGGCCGAGGTCATCATCGCCAAGCAACGCCATGGCCCGACCGGCACCGTGTCGCTCGCCTTTACCGGCGAATTCACCCGCTTCTCCGACCTGGCCGAAGAGCATCATTTGCCCGAGCGGTTCGAGTAGTCGGTTGCCTGGCTCCCTGACATACATCTCAGGCGGCAGTGCTCTACGTTGCCCCCCTCTGTCCTGCCTGGGGCGAGGAAATGTCGCCCTTGGCTAAGACCCGCACCCAGTTCATCTGCCAGAATTGCGGCACGGTCCACACGCGCTGGGCCGGCAAATGCGATGCCTGCGGCGAGTGGAACACGCTGATCGAGGAAGGCACATCGGGCGGCATCGGCAGCGGCCCGGCGGCGATGCGCAGCACCCGCAAGGGTCGCCCGGTGACGCTGACCACGCTTTCCGGCGAGATCGAGGATGCGCCGCGCATCGCCAGCGGCATCGGCGAGCTCGACCGCGCCACCGG
>JBARWP010000738.1:0-1868 GCA_049646905.1 Pseudaminobacter sp.
GTTGAGGAATGCGACGCCGAACACCGACAGACTCTGGCGCGGGTTTGGCAGCGCGGCCAGCACGGCGAGATACCAGAACAGCAGTTGAAACAAGAGCGGCAGGTTGCGGATCACTTCGACATAACCAGCAGCCAGCCGCGCCAGCAGCCAGTTCGGCGACAGTCGCGCAATCGCGACCGCAAAGCCGATCACGGTCGCAAACACGATGCCGATTGCGGAGACGAGCAGTGTGTTGAGCAGGCCGACTTCGAACACCCGGAAATAGGTGTCAGCTTCCGAGTAGGAAATCAGCGCCTGACTGACGCCGAAGCCTGCCGAGCTCGACAGGAAGCCGAATCCCGATGCGACGCGCTGCGCCTGCAGGTTCGCCTGTGCGTTGGTGACGATGTCGTAGGCGAGCCCCGCGAGCAGCGCCGCGAACACGACCTGCCCGACCATGCCCTTCCAGCCGGTGCCGCCGGACAGAATGCGCGAAAGACGCGCGAGAGGCCGGAACGGAGGCGGACGCGGCGCGGCTGCCATCGTCACCGTCCGCAGATCAGCGGACTGGCGGCGCGTACTGGATGCCGCCCTGATTCCAGAGCTTGTTCAGCCCACGCGAGATCCGCAGCTTGGTGCCGGCGCCGACGTTCCGATCGAACGACTCGCCGTAATTGCCGACCGCCTTCACAATCCGCACCACCCAATCCTTGGTGAGGCCGAGCTGCTCGCCGAAATTTCCGTCGGAGCCGAGCAGCCGCGCAATCTCCGGCTTGTTGGACTTCACCATGTCGCCGACGTTCTTCTGCGTCACCGCAAGCTCCTCGGCGTTGAGAAGCGCGAACAGCGTCCACTTCACGATGTCGAACCACTGGTCGTCACCGTGACGAACCACCGGCCCGAGCGGTTCCTTGGAGATGATGTCCGGCAACACCGCATGATCGTCCGGCACGGTGAGCTTCAGGCGTTCGGCATAAAGCTGCGAGACGTCGGAGGTGAATGCATCGCAGCGGCCGGATTCATAAGCCTTCATGGTTTCGTCGGCGGTCGCGAACGCCACCACTTCATATTTCATTCCGTTGGCGCGGAAGTAGTCGGCAAGGTTCTGCTCGTTGGTGGTGCCGGTCTGCACACAGACCGATGCGCCGTTGAGCTCAAGCGCAGAGTTCACCTTCAGCGACTTGCGGACCAGAAAGCCCTGCCCGTCGTAATACATCACCGCGGTGAAGTTCAGCCCGAGCGAGGTATCGCGCGACATGCTCCATGTCGTGTTGCGCGACCGCACATCGATCTCGCCCGACTGCAACGCCGTAAAGCGATCCTTCGCGGAGAGCGGAACGAATTTCACCTTGAGCGGGTCGTGGAAAATTGCAGCAGACAGCGCCCGGCAGAAGTCGACATCGAGGCCGCTCCATTTGCCGGTGTCGTCGGGCGCGGAAAAGCCGGGCAAGCCCTGGCTGACGCCGCAGCTCAGCACGCCGCGGTCCTTGATCGTCTTCAGCGTCTGCGCACTTGCCGGCGCAAGACCTCCGACGATCAGCGAGGTCATCACGATACCGAACCATCCATATTTCATGAAAAGACCTTTCCGGCTGTGAAACGCGCCCGTCCCTGATACACGTCTCCGCACGGCTGGCCAATATCCGGCCCCTGCCCGTCCACGGGGCATCCCGGCGCGAATTTCCGCAGGTTCATGCGGGGGTTGACCTTTGTCGCGGCGGACGCCTTATTGCATGCGATGAAAACCCCGTCCGGCACAAAACCTCCCCGCCACCGCACCGCAACGACCCTCGTGACCGCGGGGCGCGACACGGCAGCGCAGCGCGGCTTTATCAATCCGCCCGTGGTGCGTGGCTCGACGGTGCTCTATCCGACCGCCGCGGATATCC
>JBARWP010000739.1:0-1687 GCA_049646905.1 Pseudaminobacter sp.
CCAGCACGCCCTTTTCCTGCAGCAACGACCTTACCGACACGGCCCCCTCCTGGAACCGCAGCGGTTCCCACGTCACCGTTCGAGGATGCTATGCTGTGCGGGCCCCGGGTCCGCCGAAATCCGGCCAGGACTGGCTAACGCCATGGCGCCGGAAGATTTCGCACTCCAACACACATCGCGGCGCGGGTCTAGCGAAACCCATATCTTGATGAATTGTTTCTGCCCGGCCGAGACAGCTATTTAGTCTATTTGTCGAAGACGAAACGAGGGCCTTGACGCGCCGTCGGGGCGCACGCCGCCGGCGGTTAGCTTAATAATGGGGTCGGCACAAGAACTGTTCCCACAGAGACGCTAAGGCCGAACGAAGCACAAACGCACGTGCTTGATCTGTAGACGAAGCTGGCGGTCGGTTGAAAGCATTCGGCTGATGGCGGCCGATTTCCCCTTGGAGTCGGTGTGAGTCAAGGGAGAACGCGAATGGGGAGAAGACAGCTTCTCAGCTCAAAGGAAACGGCGACGCTTCTTGGCATGGCGGTGGACGAGGATAGTCTGATCCGCCGCCATCCAGCCGGCCTTGAACGGCTCTAAAAAAGCCAGGTGGCGATCGTATCGCGATATTCGGAATCAAACCTTGCCTTCGTTCCTTCGAGCTTGTTGGCGCCGAGCTCCAGCACATAGATGTAGTCGGCCACATCGACGCCTGCGATGACGTTCTGGTCCACCATGAGGATCGTCTTGCCTTCCTCGCTCACCAGCCGGCGCATGTGCTGGTAGATCATGGCCGCACGCTTGGGATCGAGGCCGACGGTCGGCTCGTCCACCAGGATAAGGTCGGGATCGGCGATCAGCGCCAGTTCGAGCTGCATGAGGCGCTGCTGCCCGCCCGACATCAGCCCGGCCCGGCGCGACGCGAAGGACTTCAGGTAGGGCGCGCGCTCATAGGCGCGCTCCATTGCCCTCCTGGCCCGCGTGCGGTCGGCACGGAAGCTCCATGTCGCCATGTCCATGTTCTCCGCGACGGTCATGTCCCGGAACAGGGCATGATGCTGCGCGACATAGGCGATGCCGTTGCGCACCAGATCCCGCGTGGCGAGGCCCGTCAGGTCCAGCCCCTTGTAGCTGATGGTGCCGGTATGGGGCCGCAACTGGCCGATGATGGTCTTCAGCAGGGTCGACTTGCCGACTCCGTTGGCGCCGATGATCGTCGTCAGCTGGCCGGGCCTGGCGATGACCGAGACTCCCCGGAGAATGTCGATGTCGGGGAGATAGCCCGCTACGACCCCGTTGACTTCAAGCTGCATGGCCATGGTCTCCGAGATAGGCTTCCAGGACGGCCGGGTCGTTGCGCACGGCCTCGGGGTCGCCATCGGCTATGATGTCGCCATAGCTCAAGGTGACGACACGCCGGCACAGGCCGAAGATCGAGCCCATGTCGTGGCTGATGAGGACGATGGTGACGCCGCGCGTGTTCCAGTCCCGGATGGTTTCGTACATGAAGCGCTTCAGTTCGGGATGGACGCCGCCGAAGGGCTCGTCGAGCAGCACGAGCTTTGGATCGAGCATCATGATCCTGCCGAATTCGAGCAGCTTGGCCTGGCCGCCGGAGAGGCGGCTCGCCGGCTGGTCGGCAAGCCGGTCGAGCTTCAGGGTGGTCAGGATGTCCATCGCCTTTGTCCTGGCCGCGGCG
>JBARWP010000740.1:0-8591 GCA_049646905.1 Pseudaminobacter sp.
ATGATCGAATATTCGCATGAACTTGAGCAAAAATCGGCCGAATTGCGCTCGACTGCGCAGAAATTGCAGGAAACCAACGCGTTATTGCACGCGCTTCATCGGCAAAAGGACGATTTCCTGTCGCAAGTGAGCCATGAGGTGCGCACGCCGATGACCTCGATCCGATCCTTCTCGGAGATATTGCTGACCGACTCCAATCTTACAGATGCGCAGCGTGAGCGCTTTGCCTCCACGATCCATCACGAGAGCATGCGGCTGACGAAGCTGCTCGACGAGATACTGGATCTCAGCGCGCTGGAGCAGGGCGAACGCGGCTGGGTGAACCTGCCGATCGATGCCGAGCCGGTGCTGGACCGGGCCATCGAGGTCTGCGAGGCGCTGGCGCGGCAGAACAACATACGCTTCGAAGTCGTTTCGCGCGCTCCGGCGGGCAATGTGCTCGGCGAGGCGGACCGGCTGTGCCAGGTGCTCATAAACATCATCGCCAATGCCATAAAATACAACAATTCGCCCGTTCCGGTCGTGCAGATCAGGTCATGGGTCGATCATGGCAGCTACATGATCGAGATTTCCGACAATGGGCCGGGCATACCCGAGGCCTATCGCAAGAACATCTTCGAAAAATTCGTGCGCGCCGGAAGCGATGGATGGGGGATCAAATCCGGCTCGGGTCTCGGACTGGGACTGAACATCAGCCACAAGATCGTGCAGAAGCTGGGCGGCACGCTGGAACTGGTCGAGGGCGGCCTGCCGGGCGCGTGCTTCCGCCTGACGCTGCCGCTTCATGGCGGAGACGATGATGAAAGCCAGTCGGACCCTAGCGAGGCGGTGGTCGTGTAGAGGTCTGCATTCACGCCTTTTCCAGGCTGAAATCACGCGCGACGAAGGGCGTGTGCAGAGTGAGGTTTTCGCCGGCAGCATCCAGCGCCTCTTCCTGGCGGTGGCCGCAGTCGTGCCGGGCGCACAGGCGGCAGGACGTGCCGACCGGCAGCAGGTTTGTCGTATCCGCCAGATTGAGGCCGCGGCCATAGATGGTGCGGTCGGCATGGAGGATGTCGCAGGCGAGCATGACGGAGGAATAGACCGGCTGCTCCTGATAGGCGGCGACCCGCTTGGAGACGGCCTTGGCGACGAAGAGATAGCGCGCGCCATTGGTGAATTCGACGGTCTGCCGCACGATGCGCTCCCGGCGCAGCGCCTCATAGATCGCCCAGAGCGGGCAGCCATGGCCGGTATTGGGCAGGATCAGGCCCGGCAGCGGGAAATGCTTGGTCAGCCGCCCGGCCGGATCGGAGCGCAGGAAGCCGAAGGGCACGCCTTCCGCGCCCGGCCGCCGCAGCGTCACGAAGCGGTGGGCGACCTGCTCGAAACTGGCCGAGTAGGACTGGCTGAGCAGGTCGATGTCGTAATATTGCCGCTCCGCATCCTCGAGAATGAGGGCGTAGGGCATCGTCATCGCCCCGGCCAGGTATGACGCCATTGCCCGATAGGCGAGCTGGCGCGCCGCCGGCGAGGTGAGGCGGCGATCGTCGACATGGGCCTCCAACACGTCGGGTGCGGCCAGTTCGGCATAGAGACGCGCCATCTGGAACTGCCGCGTTGCCGCCGTCGTGGAGTTCCTGAACCAGAGCGTGCGGCTGTCCGCATCGAACTGGAACCTGCTCGAGAAACCGCCTTGCAGGTCGGGCGTTGCGCCCTTGCCGCAGCGCACGCCAAAGCGACGTTCCAGCATCTCGCTCAGGCTTGATTCGCCGAAGGCACCTGCCGTTTCGATCTCCTTGCGCAAGGTGTCCGCGATTTCCTCGAGAGCAGGGAAGTGGTTCTTCTCCTCGATGATGAGGTCGTCCACCTCCCGGCCAGGCGAGACGGAGCGTTGGCGGATGACCGACTGGTCGAAATAGCTCACCAGGGTGCGGGCGGTGTCGGTGAGATCGCACGCATCCTTGTTGATGGTGGTGAGGAAGCGGGTGCGGTCGGGTTCGCCGAGGTCCGGCACGCCGGCAAGGATTTCGGCCGTTGAGCGCATCGCGGTGATACGGCTCAGGATTTCGTGCAGGAGTTGCGAGAACAGCGGGTCGGTCTTCAGCCGGTTGGCATAGGCCTCCACGCTTGCCGTCGCGTCGGAATAGGCACGGTGAAGCCGGCTGATGGCGGCTGCTGCTTCGGGAAACTGAGCCACGAGATCGCGCGCATCGCTGGCCTTCAGGTCGATGCCGTCGAGAACCGGGTCCAGCCGCGATTCTGCGACCGACTGAATCAGCCGCTGCTCGTTTTCCCCAGAAAGCTGGTCGATGGACATGCCCAGCCGTTCGGCGATTCGCATCAGCAGGGCGCCGCCGACCTCGCGCTTGTTGGCCTCGATGCGGTTGAGATAGCTCGGCGAAATGCCGACAGCGCGGGCAAGCGCGGTCTGTGAAAGGCCGAGCGAAATGCGCCGGTTGCGAATTCGGATGCCGATGGGCGCGCGCATGTCTTCTCCCCCTGAAAACGTCAGCCCTGCGATGAGCCGGCAGGTGAACTGTCAAGTTTGTGACAGTTTTGCCAAACTAGAATGGCACTTTGTGCCAGAAAAATCGTGAATTTTCAAATGGATATTGACTATAATTGGATTTGTCACAGTCTTTGCGCCCGAGGCAGTGCGGATATGTTCCGCAGTTAAAGGAGGAGAGAATGACACGTATTACCGGCGTCAGCCGCCGACAGGTGTTGAAGGGAGCAGGTGCTGGCCTGCTGACCTCGCTTGCTGCACCGATGGTATTCAGCAAGGGCGCGTGGGCCCAGGATTTCTGCAACAACCCGACCGGGGACTCGGTCGTTTTCGGTTTCAACGTGCCCCAGACAGGCTCCTATGCCGAAGAAGGGCTAGACCAGCTCAAGGGCTACCAGCTTGCCGTCAAGCACATCAACGGCGAGGGCGACGGCGGCATGATCAACACGCTGAAGCCGTCCGCGCTCAAGGGCAACGGCATCCTCGGCAAGAAGGTGGCCTTCGTTACCGGCGATACCCAGACCAAGACGGACGCCGCCCGCGACAGCGCCCGGCGCATGATCGAGCGCGACAAGGCCATCATGGTCACCGGCAGCGTGTCCTCCGGCGAGGCGATTGCGGTGCAGAGCCTGTGCCAGGAGATGGGCGTCATCTACATGTCCGGCCTGACGCATTCCAACGACACCACCGGCAAGGACAAGCGGCGCTACGGCTTCCGCCATTATTTCAACGCCTATCAGTCCGGCGTGGCGATTGCACCCTTCCTGGCGCAGGAATACGGCAAGGACCGGCGGGCCTATCACCTGACTGCCGACTACACCTGGGGATGGACCCAGGAGGAATCCATCAAGGCTGCGACCGAGCAGCTTGGCTGGGAAACGGTCGCCACGGTGCGCACGCCGCTCGGTATCGGCGACTTCTCGCAATACATCACGCCGGTGCAGAACTCGGGCGCCGACGTCCTCATCCTCAACCATTACGGCCACGACATGGTCAACTCGCTGCCGCAGGCGGTGCAGTTCGGCCTGCGTGACCGCCAGGTTAACGGCAAGGACTTCCAGATCGTCGTGCCGATGTTCTCCGAATTGATGGCCGTGGGCGCGGGCGATGCGGTCAAGGGCATCATCGGTACCTCGAACTGGCACTGGGCCTTGCCGGATGACGGCTCCAAGGCCTTCACCAAATCCTATGGCGAGGAATATGGTGCGCCGCCCTCGCAGTCCTCGCATACCGGCTATGTCCAGGCATTGCTCTATGCCGATGCCTGCGAGCGGGCCGGCACCTTCTATCCGCCGGAAGTCATCAAGGCCCTCGAGGGCTTTGAATTCGATGGCCTCGGCAACGGGCCGACGCTCTACCGTGACACCGATCACCAGTGCTTCAAGGAAGTGCTGGTCGTGCGCGGCAATATGAGCCCCAGCAGCAAGTTCGACGTGCTGGACATCATCGGCCACACCTCGCGAGACGAGGTGACCTACGATCCCGCCATGTTCGGCGGAGACCTTGGGCCGTACGACCCGAAAAACTGCTGACCGGCATGCACGGCCCGGCGCGAGACGCCGGGCCGCTCTCCCTTTCCTGTGATCGCACGCTGCCGGACATCCGTTCGGCGGGAGGAAGACTTTATGAACGTAATATTCGCTCAACTGCTGAACGGGCTGGACAAGGGCGGCGCCTATGCCCTTATCGCGCTCGGCCTGACGCTGGTGTTCGGCACGCTCGGCGTCGTCAATTTCGCCCATGGCGCGCTGTTCATGCTCGGTGCCTTCTGCGCGGTGACCTTCCGCTACCTGATCACGCTTGAAACCGTCACCGTCGATCCCGAGAAGCTGTCGCCATGGGGTGCGCCGCTCGAGATCCGCACGCCGCTGGCGCAGAACTGGCTCGGCGATTTCGGCGCGGTGCTGATCGACTATTCCGTTCCGATTTCCATCCTGCTCGCCATCCCGGTCATGCTGATCATCGGCGTGGTGATGGAGCGGGGGCTGATCAAGCATTTCTACCGGCGCACCCATGCCGAGCAGATCCTCGTCACTTTCGGGCTGGCGATCGTGCTGCAGGAGATCGTGAGAAGCATCTTCGGCGCCAATCCGATCCCACAGCCGGCACCCCAGGACCTGCGCGGTGCGGCCGATTTCGGCGTCTGGCTGGGCATGGCGCCCAACGTGCTGACCTATCCTTTGTGGCGGCTCGTCTATTTCCTGTTTTCGATCGGCATCATCGGCACGGTCTTTGCCTTCCTGCATTTCACCACTTTCGGCATGGTGGTGAGGGCCGGCATGGTCGACCGCGAGACCGTCGGCCTGATCGGCATCGATATCGGCCGCCGCTTCACCATCATGTTCGGCATTGCCGCCGTGGTCGCGGGGCTGGCGGGCGTCATGTACACGCCGCTGCTGCCGCCGAACTATCACCTCGGCATGGATTTCCTGGTGCTCAGCTTCGTGGTGGTCGTGGTCGGCGGAATGGGCTCGCTGCCAGGTGCGGTGGCCGCAGGCTTCCTGCTCGGCATCTTGCAATCCTTCGCGTCGATGACGGCGGTCAAGGCCATCATTCCCGGCATCGACCAGATCATCATCTACCTCGTCGCGGTCATCATTCTTCTGGTCCGCCCACGCGGCCTGCTTGGCCGACGCGGCGTCATGGAGAGCTAAGCCCATGTTTTCGCTTGCCAAGAAAGATCTGATGTCGCTCGGCATCTTCGCGCTGGTCGTGCTGGCGATGCCGGTCTGGCTCGGGCCGCTGGGCGCAGCCTATCCCGCGCTGATGCAGAAATTCGCGATCTTCGCGATCTTCGCCATCGGCTTCAACATCCTGTTCGGGCTGACTGGCTATCTCAGTTTCGGCCATGCCGCCTTCCTCGGCATCGGCTCCTACACCGCCGTGTGGTCGTTCAAGCTGCTGACCATGAATGTCGTGCCGGCGGTGGTATTTGCTGTGGTGATGTCGGGCGTGTTCGCGCTGGCCATCGGCTATCTCAGCCTGCGGCGCTCGGGCATCTACTTCTCGATCTTGACGCTGGCCTTTGCGCAGATGTCCTACAGCATGGCCTATTCCGTGCTGACGCCGATCACCAATGGCGAGACGGGGCTGCTTCTGGTGCAGAGCGACCCGCGTGTGCTCGATGCGCTGTTTGCCGAACCCAGGCAGGGCCTGCCGGTGCCGACATTCTTCGGTCTCGATATGAGCGGTTACGCCGGTTTCTATTTCTGCGCGGCGATGCTCGTCATCGCCTTCTACCTGTCGCAGAAGATCTTCGCTTCGCCCTTCGGCCTCGCCCTGCGCGGGATCAAGTCGAACCAGACGCGGATGAACTATACCGGCTTCAACACGCGCCCCTATACGCTGGCGGCTTTCGTGATCTCGGGCATGTATGCCGGGCTGGCCGGTGGCCTGCTTGCCGTGACCGACCCTCTGGCCGGTGCCGAGCGGATGCAGTGGACCGCTTCCGGCGAGGTGGTGCTGATGACCATATTGGGCGGTGTCGGCACGCTGGTCGGGCCGGTGGTGGGCGCCTGGCTGATCAAATATCTCGAAAACATCTTCTCGGCTTTCAACCAATCCATCCTGCAGCGGTTCTTCTCCTTCCTTCCTGACGGGCTCGACACATTCGTCGTCACAATCACCAGCAAGTTCGTCGGCGACGGCTGGCACCTGACGCTCGGGCTGATCTTCATGCTCGTGGTGGCGTTCCTGCCCGGCGGGATCGTGGAAGGCGTCCAGCGCATCGCCCGCAGCTTCCAGCGCCGCGGCGACAGCGGGAGCCTCAAGACACAGCCGGCCGAATAGCCGGGCGAGGGTGAAAAGATGAAGAGCAACAATGCTAACGTCGTGCTGCAGGTGGCCGACGTCCACAAGAACTTCGGCGGGCTCAAGGCGCTGTCGGACGTCAATCTCAAGGTCGAGGAGGGGCGTACCCACGCAATTATCGGGCCGAACGGTGCGGGCAAGTCGACGCTGCTCAATGTCGTCATCGGCCGCCTGCCGCCAAGCAGCGGCGCGGTCATCTTCGGCAATACGGTGCTGACCGGACTTGCGCCCTACAAGATCAACCAGCTCGGCATTTCGCGCGTCTTCCAGACGCCCGAAATCTTCGCCGACCTGCCGATCCTCCACAATGTGATGGCGCCGGCCTTTGCCCGCCGCGACGGCGGCTTCCGCGTCAACATGCTCGGCCGCACCGACAGGGAGAGCGAAATCCGCGAGGAGGCCGAGTCGCTTCTGGAGGATGTCGGCCTCTACGCGCAGCGCCACGGCCATGCCGGCTCGCTGTCGCGCGGCGACAAGCGGCGGCTGGAACTGGCGATGTGCCTGATCCAGCACCCGCGCCTGCTGCTGCTCGACGAACCGACGGCCGGCATGTCGCGGCACGATACCAATACGACGATCGACCTGTTGAAGAAGATCAAGCTGCGCGGGATGACGAAGGTCATCATCGAGCACGACATGCATGTGGTGTTTTCGCTCGCCGACGAGATTTCGGTTCTGGCCCAGGGCAGGATCATCGCCCACGGCCAGCCCGACGAGATCCGCGACGACCCACGCGTGCAGGAAGCCTATCTGGGGGGAACGCAGCCATGAGCGTGATTGCAATGCAGGACGACATCGTTGCGGCCGGTACGGTGCAGGCCGAGACACCGTTCTTCGCCGTGCGCGACATCCATGCCTATTACGGCGAAAGCTATATCGTCCAGGGCGTGACGATGGACATCAGGCAGGGCGAGATACTGGCGCTGCTCGGCCGCAACGGCGCCGGCAAGACCTCGACCCTGCGCACGATTGCCCGCACGGGCAATCCGGCGCTCAAATCGGGCGAGATCTGGCTGCGTGACAAGCCGGTCCACGCCATGCGTGATTTCGAGGCGGCGCGCGCGGGCATCCAGCTCGTGCCGGAGGACCGGCGCATAATCCAGGGCCTCAGCGTGGAGGAAAACCTCATCCTGGCCCAGGTCGCACCCGGGCATGGCTGGGACCTCGAGCGCATCTACTCGCATTTCCCGCGGCTGGCCGAGCGGCGCAACCAGGAGGGCGTGACGCTGTCGGGCGGCGAACAGCAGATGCTTGCGGTGGCACGTGCGCTGGCCCGCGATCTCAAGCTTCTGTTGCTCGACGAACCATACGAAGGGCTGGCGCCCGTCATCGTGCAGGAGATCGAGCGCATCCTCTATGATATCAAGGAACTCGGCATCACCACGATCATCGTGGAGCAGAACGCGGTTGCTGCGCTGCGCCTGTCGGATCGGGCCGTGATCCTCGATACCGGGCAGGTCGTGTTCACGGGTACGGCTAAGGAACTGCTCGACAATCCGCAACTGAGGAATGAATATCTGGCGATCTGACGTCTTCCCCCGGCGATCCGGCGTGGAGGTGTCGAGCATTATCCCAGCCGGAGAAAACGATGAGTGAGACATTCAGGGCCTTGATGATCGTCGATCATGAGGGCAAGCCAAAGGCCGAGTTCCGCGAGCTGACGCTGGCGGACCTGCCCGACCACGATGTGCTGGTCGAGGTCGCTTTCTCGACGCTCAATTACAAGGACGGGCTGGCGGTTTCCGGCAAGGGACGCATTGCGCGGCGCCTGCCGATGGTGGCCGGCGTCGATATCGCCGGCACGGTGGTCGAATCGCGCTCGCCGGAGTGGAAGGCGGGCGACAAGGTCGTGGTCAATGGCTGGGGCCTGTCGGAAACGGAATGGGGCGGCTATTCGCGCTTCCAGCGGGTGAAGCCGGAATGGCTGGTCCGTCTCCCGGATGAATTCAGCTTCGAACAGGCGATGGCGATCGGCACGGCCGGCTATACGGCCGCCCTTTGCGTCAATACGCTCGAAGCCTGGGGTACGATCAAGCCGGGCGGCCGGGACGTACTGGTGACAGGGGCTGCCGGCGGCGTCGGCTCGACCTCGGTCAGCCTGCTGGCGAGCAAGGGCTATCCTGTCACGGCCTCGACCGGGCGGCCGGAAACGCATGACTATCTGGCCGGGCTGGGCGCGAGCGCCTTCATCGACCGCGCCGAACTGGCCGAAAAGGGCGGCGCGCTGCAAAAGGAGCGCTGGGCCGGCGCGGTCGATTCGGTCGGCTCCACCACGCTCGCCAATGTGCTGGCG
>JBARWP010000741.1:0-2849 GCA_049646905.1 Pseudaminobacter sp.
CGGTGTTAGCTTCTCCCTTGTGGCGAGGGTCGGTCGACAAAGTCGGCGGGGGTGGGGGGATTGGAACGCCCGACACCCCCACCCCGGCGCTACGCGCCGACCCTCCCCACAAGGGGGAGGGTAAGGGGCGGCGGGCCGGCACGTGCATGGAGGCGCGTGCCAACTGCCGTGTGTAGGGGTGGGATTGAGCCGACAGGACAGGTGCCGTTTCACCAGCCTCCATCACCTCGCCATGACGCAATATGGTGATGCGATCCGCCATCTCGGTGACCACGGCAAGATCGTGCGAGATCAGCAGCAGCGCCATACGGTTTTCGACGACGAGGTCGCGCAGTAGATCGAGGATTTGCGCCTGCAATACCACGTCGAGCGCGGTTGTCGGCTCATCGGCGATCAGCAGCTTGGGGTTCAGCGCGCAGGCGATGGCGATGACGACACGCTGCCTCTGCCCGCCCGAAAGCTCGTGCGGATAGCGCGAGAGCGGAAATTTGGCAGCCGGCAGGCCGACACGGTCGAGTATATGGCGCGTACGCTCCTCGGCCTCGGCACGGCTTACGCCAGTGTGCCAGCGGATGCCTTCCGACACCTGTTCGCCGATGGTCTTGACGGGGTTGAGCGCGGTCATCGGCTCCTGGAACACCATGCCGATGTCGTCGCCACGCAGGCGGCACATCTGCTCTTCGCTTGCCGCCAGGATATCGGTGCCGTCGAAACGGATGCGCCCCGATGCCTTCGCGGCATCCGGCAGCAATCGTATGACCGTCAGGGCGGTCATCGACTTGCCGGAACCGGATTCGCCGACCAGTCCCATCACCTCGCCCTGTGCAAGCGTCAGGTCGATATCCTTCAGGATCGGCGTTGCGCCGATGTCGAGCGACAGGCCTTCGATCTCCAGCAGGCTCATTGCCGCCGCCTCAGCTTCGGGTCGATGATATCGCTGATGCCGTCGCCAAGCAGGTTCAGTCCAAGCACGGTGAAGACGATGGCGAAGCCCGGAAACAGCGCCAGATAGGGCGCGACCATCATGCGGGTCTGCGCGTCGAACAGCATCCGCCCCCAGCTTGGCATCGGCGGTTGGACGCCCAGCCCAAGATAGGAAAGGCCGGCTTCGGCGAGGATGCCGAGCGCAAACTGGATCGTGCCTTGCACGAGGAGCAGGTTGGCGATGTTGGGCAGTATGTGCTCGGCGGTGATGCGCGCCTTGCCCTTGCCGGCGGCACGGGCGGCGAGGATGAATTCGCGCGGCCAGATCGCCAATGCGCCGGCGCGGGCGACGCGGGCAAAGACGGGGATGTTGAAGATGCCGATGGCGATGATGGCGTTGACGGCGCCCGGCCCGAAGATCGCGGTGATCATGATGGCCGACAGCAGGGCCGGAAAGGCGAACACCAGGTCGTTGAAGCGCATCATCACCTCGTCGACGATGCCGCCGCGTGCGGCAGCCCAACAGCCGAGCGGCACGCCGATGCCCATGCCGATACCGACAGCCACGAAGGCCACTGCGATCGAATTGCGCGATCCGATCATGATCATGGACAGCACATCGCGGCCGAAATGATCGGTGCCGAAGAGGTGGGCTGACGAAGGCGGCAGCATCCGGTCGCTGACGACAAGCCTGGTGACGTCATAGGGCGTCCAGACAAACGACACCGCCGCCATGGCTGCGACGAGCAGCGTGATGAAAAAGCCGATGACGAAGGAGCGGTTGCGGAATGCCCGGCCGGCGAAAGCCCGCCAGGTGTCCTGCGGTGGGGCGACGACCGGCATCGTCATTGCCGCGCCCTCAGCCGAGGATCGATTGCCGCGTAGGACAGATCGACCAGGAAATTGACGAGCACGACGGCCGCAACCAAGAGCATGACGACGCTTTCCACCACGATCAGGTCGCGCTGCGTGATCGCCTGGAAGATGAGGCGGCCGAGACCGGGGAGATAAAAGACGTTCTCGATGATGATGGTGCCGGCCAACAGGAAGGTGAATTGCAGCCCCATGATGGTCACGACAGGGATCATGGCGTTGCGCAAGGCGTGCCGCCACAGCACATGGCGGCGCGGCATGCCCTTGGCGCGGGCGGTGCGGATATAATCCTCGCCCATCACGTCCAGCATGGCCGAGCGGGTGACACGGGCGAGAATAGCCGCCTGTGGCAGTGCCAGCGCTATTGCCGGCAAAAGCAGGGACTTGAATGCCGGCCAGACACCGGCGCTCCAACCGGGAAAGCCACCGGCCGGCACCAGCCGCAGCCACACCGCGAAGACGTAGATCAGGAGCAACGCAAACCAGAAATTCGGAACCGCCACGCCGATCTGGGCGGCTCCCATGGAGATCGCGTCGGCGGTTTGGCCGCGCCGGGCGGCCGAGAATATGCCGACCGGTATGGCTATCAGCGTCGACAAAGCGAGGGCAATCAGGGCCAATGGCAGTGATACCACCAGTCTCTCGCTGACGAGTTCGAGGACCGGCACGGAATAGGTGTAGGACTTGCCGAAATCGAGCGCCAGCATGCCGCCGGCCCAATCGAGGTAGCGGACCACCAGCGGCTGGTCGAGCCCCATCTGGTCGCGCAGCACCTGCACCGTTTCGGCGCTGGCATTCATGCCGAGCATCAACCGGGCAGGGTCGCCGGGCACGACTTCCAGCACGCCGAAGACCACGATGGAGGCGGCGACCAGGGTGGCAATGCCGGCGAGCAGCCTTTTGACGAGATAGGCGGTCATGGAGACAGGAGTTCCAAGGGGGAAAGGTGTTTGTTCCCTACGCCGCCCCCCTCTGTCCTGCCGGACATCTCCCCCACAAGGGGGGAGATCAGCCGGCCGTCATCTTGCCGCTTCTCTTGCAGCATTCGAGAT
>JBARWP010000742.1:0-2055 GCA_049646905.1 Pseudaminobacter sp.
TCGGTCGGCATGTTCGAGCATGTCGGCATCGACCACTACCACACCTATTTCCGGCGCTGCGCAGAGCTTCTCACCGACGACGGCGTGATGGTGCTGCACGCGATCGGCCGCTCCGAGGGACCCGACATCACCAACCCGTGGATCGCGAAGTATATTTTCCCCGGCGGCTACATCCCGGCGCTGTCGGAGGTGCTGCCCGCGATCGAGCGCGCCGGCCTTCTTGTCGATGACATCGAAATCCTGCGCCTGCACTACGCCGAGACGCTGAAGGCCTGGCACGAACGGTTCCTCGCCCGTCAGGACGAAGCGGCACAGATCTATGACGAGCGATTCGTGCGGATGTGGCGATTCTACCTCGCCTCCTCGGAGATGAGTTTCCGCAAGCAGAATATGATGGTGTTCCAGATTCAGATCAGCAAGCGCCAGGGCGTGGTGCCGATCACGCGCGACTACATCGCGCAGGAGGAACAGCGGTTGCGGGTGATCGAGGCCTCCAAGGGAACGCCTCTGCAGCAGGCTGGCGAATAGACCGTCAAGCGGCCTATAAGGTTTCTCCCGATTATTCTCGTCATGTGAGAATCGGGCACAAGTAAAAGCTTCCCCTTACCCCCTCTGCAAAGCGGTGCTTGATGAATGCCCCGCATTTGCCGAATTGAAAGTGCATTCGACCGCTATGGCCGTTTCCGACTCGAACATTGTCAAGCTTGCGCCTGAAGCCGGCGCACCGGCCTACCGCAGCGCGCCGCATAACATCGAGGCAGAGCAGAGCCTGCTCGGCGCGATCCTCGTCAACAACGATGCGTTCTACCGCGTCTCGGATTTTCTCGAGCAGAAGCACTTCTACGAGCCGATCCATCAGTTGATCTTCGAGACGGCGTCGAGCCTGATCCGCGCCGGCAAGGTCGCGACCCCGGTGACGCTGAAAACCTTCCTGCCCGCCGACACCGATCTCGGCGGCATCACGGTCAGCCAGTACCTCGCCCGCCTCGCGGCGGAAGCCACCACCATCATCAATGCTCAGGATTACGGCCGGACCATTTATGACCTGTCGCAGCGCCGCGACCTGATCCGCATCGGCGAGGACATGGTCAACGTCGCCTATGACGCACCGGTCGACTTCGCCCCCCGCGCCCAGATCGAGGATGCCGAACGGCGGCTCTACGAGTTGGCGGAACAGGGGCAGTATGACGGCGGCTTCCAGAAATTCGGGCAGGCGCTGACGGTTGCGATCGACATGGCCGCCCGCGCCTATGAGCGCGTCGGCAATCTGTCCGGCCTCGCCTCCGGCCTGCGCGACATGGACACCAAGCTCGGCGGCCTGCAGGCGTCCGACCTCATCATCCTCGCCGGCCGCCCGGCAATGGGCAAGACCGCGCTCGCCACCAACATCGCTTACAACGTCGCGCGCGCCTGGGAAGGCGAACTGCAGCCCGACGGCACCACGAAGTCCGTCAACGGCGGCGTGGTCGGCTTCTTCTCGCTGGAAATGTCGGCCGAACAGCTCGCCACCCGTATCCTCTCTGAGCGCACCGGCATTTCATCGAGCATGATCCGCCGCGGCGGCATCACCGAGAACGATTTCGAGAAGATCCGCGATCACGCGATCGAGATGCAGCACCTGCCCTTCCACGTCGACGACACCGGCGGCCTGTCGATTGCCCAGGTGATGGCGCGCGCGCGGCGGCTGAAGCGGCAGAAGGGCCTCGACCTTCTGATCATCGACTACATCCAGCTCCTCTCCGGTTCCGGCAAGCGCTCCGACAACCGCGTGCAGGAAGTCACCGAGATCACCACGAGCCTGAAGGCGCTGGCGAAGGAACTGAACATCCCGATCATCGCACTGTCGCAGCTCTCGCGTCAGGTCGAAGCGCGCGACGACAAGCGCCCGCAACTCGCCGACCTTCGCGAATCCGGTTCGATCGAGCAGGACGCCGACGTGGTGCTGTTCGTGTTCCGCGAGGAATATTATCTGCAGAATAAGGAACCGAAGATCGGCACGCCGGAATACGAAAAGTGGCAACTGGAAATGTCGCTGGTCCACGGCAAGGCCGAGGT
>JBARWP010000743.1:0-12839 GCA_049646905.1 Pseudaminobacter sp.
CATGGAGATCGAGAACGATCCGCCTGAAGGCAAAGCCTCCGTGGCTCATGGCGCTACCTCCTCCCCGGATTCCGTCTGTTCCGGCCCGCCCTGCGACCCCTTGCCGAAGCGCTGCAGCGTCTCGGCATAAAGGCGCAGCCGCGCCTCCACGCGGCCGTTTACGCTGTCGGCGGGATAGCGGCCGTCGGCGTCCCGCTCTCCGGCAGCGCAGCCGGTCAGCAGCGCCACGCCCTCGTCGATCGTGGCGACCGAATAGATCGCGAACCTGCCTTCGACGCATGCCTCGACCACGTCGCTGCGCAGCATCAAGTGCCGGATGTTGGCGTGCGGGATCGCCACGCCTTGCGTCCCGGTCAGGCCGCGCGCGCGGCACAGGTCGAAGAAGCCCTCAATCTTCTCGTTGACGCCGCCGATCGCCTGCACGTCGCCGTGCTGGTTGACGGAGCCGGTCACGGCGATGTCCTGGCGCAGCGGTGCAGCGGCCAGCGCCGAAATCAGGGCATAGAGCTCGGCCGAGGAGGCGCTGTCGCCCTCGACGCCGCCATAGGATTGCTCGAAGACCAGGCTGGCATAGAGCGACATCGGCGTGTCGAGCGCGTAGCGGCCGGCGAGAAAGCCAGACAGTATCAGCACGCCCTTGGAGTGGATGGGGCCGCCGAGCTTCGCCTCGCGCTCAATGTCGACCACCCTGCCTGCTCCCGGCCGCACACGCGCGGTGATGCGCGCGGGCCGGCCGAAGCGGTAGCCGCCGAGTTCGATGACGCTGAGCCCGTTGATCTGTCCGACGCGGGTTCCGTCCGTGCTGATCAGGGCGAGGTCGTTCAGGATCGCCTCCTGCGAGCGGTCGCGCAGCCGCGACGCCCGCCGCTCCCTTTCCTCAAGCGCGCGGCGAACATCCTGGCGGGAAACGGCGCCACGGTCGGTCTCTCGCGCCTGGAAGTCGGCCTCGATTAGGAGGTCGCGCAGCTTGTCGACCAGCAGAGTCAGCTTGCCGGCGTCGTCGGCGAGCCGCGCGGAGTGCTCAACGATCAGGGCGACGCCGTCGCGCTCGACCGGCAGCAGTTCCTCACGGCCGACGACCGCGGCGACCAGGCGGGCCAGCGCGGCCTCGCTCACGGCGCTGCGGTCGATGTCGTCCTCGAAATCCGCCAGCACCTTGAAATGCTCGCCCAACTCGGGGTCGAGCGCGGCGAGCAGATAGTACAGCAGGCGGTCGCCGAACAGAACAACCTTGATGTCCAGCGGGATTGGGTCGGGCTCCAGCGTCATGGTGGTGGCCAGCCCGACGAGGCGGCCGGCATCCTCGATCACGATCTTGCCCTGCCTCAGTGTCCGCTTGAGCGCCGTCCAGGAGAATGGCTCCGTCAGCAGGCTGCGGGCGTCGAGCAACAGGTAGCCGCCATTGGCGCGGTGCATCGCGCCGGCCTTGATCAGGCGAAAATTGGTGACCAGCGCGCCCTGCCGCGACAGGAACTCCACCCGCCCGACGAGGTTGCCGAGCGTGGGATGCAGTTCCTCCACGACCGGCGCGCCGCACGCCTCTTCATCACAGGTCACCAGCACGTTGACCTCGTAGCGGTCGAACGGCCCTCCGGAAACCGGATCGATCGCACTCGGCTCGTCGCCCTCGCCCCTAGCCATGAACATGCCGACATTGTCGACGAGATCGGCCTGCACGGCATCGAGATGCGCGACGACGGAAGGCAGGTCGAGGAAGTCGCCCTTGGTCTCCTCGATCGACTGGCTTACCGCGAGCGTCGCGGTGTCGCGGCTGAGCTTGCGAATCTCCTCGCGACGCTGCTTCTCCCAGGAAGGTATGTGACGCACGACGCGCTCCAGTTCCTTCTCCATCTCATGGATGGTGGCCCGCGTCTCCTGTTGCTTCGCCTCTTCCCAGGTGTTGAACTCCTCGGGCGGCACGACCTGGCCGTCGCGCGTCGGTGCCAGCGCAAATCCCATCGGCGTGCGGATGAGGACCAGGTTCCTCGCCTGCGCCTTGCTTCCCAGCTCGGCGAAGGCGTCTGCCTGCATCTTCTGGAACGTCTCGTCGATGGTGCTGCGCCGCGTCTGGTAGTCCTCACTCTCAAAGGCCACCGGCAGGGCGGCCTTCAGATCCTCGATAAGCTCGTGCATGGCATCGCGGAAATCCGGCGCACGCCCGGCGGGGAGCGAGATGGCGACCGGCTTGTGAGGTACTGCGAAGTTGTTGACATAGGCCCAGTCGGCGGGGGCTTCCTCGTCCGCCGCCTGCCCTTCGAGCATGGTCTGCACTGCCTGGCGCATGCGCGCCTCCGGAGCGCCGATGACGAACAGGTTGAAGCCGGACTTGCCCACGCGGCTGGCGAATCGCACCGCCTCGACCGCGCGCTGCTGGCCAATGATCGAGTCTGTCCCTTCGAGATCGGCGGTCGTCGCGAAGGACAACGCCGACAGGTCGGCGCTGCGATAGAGCTGTTCCGCGGCGAGTCCCGACGGCGGCTCGCCGACGGAGCCCGTAGGTCCGAACTCGTGCGCAGGCATGGGACGCCCCGCGCCTAGTGCGATACGAGCCGGTTGAAGGACCGGTCATCTAGAAAGGAGCGCGTTACGCCTCCGAATACCCATTCGCGCAGGCGGCTGTGGCCGTAGCCGCCGGAAACAATGAGGTCCGCACCCGTTTGTCGCGCCATATCCGCCAGCGCCTCAGCGGCGTCGCCGCCACCAATACCCATTACGTCGGAGCGCGCCTTGACGCCATGCTTCATCAGGAAGCGCACCACATCCGCCGCGCTTTCTCGCGCATTCCGCTGATTGCCCTCCTCCACGGTGGCGACCAGCACGTCCTGCGCGCTGGCAAGAAAGGGCAAGGCGTCGGTGACGGCGCGCCGAGCCTCGCGCGTATCCTTCCAGGCCACAAGAACGCTATCGGCTCTGACCGACTCGAGCCCCGCCGAGGCAACGAGTATGGGACGCCCCGCCGACAGGACCAGCGTCCCCACATCGACATGGCGATAGGAATCTTCAGCGACATCGGCATCGACATTGCCTGTGACGATCAGATCGGCCGCGCGGCCATGGGTGGCCAACAGGTCGGTAGGACTGCCGATGAACGACCGCCATGAGGCGCGCTCGCTTTCGCCGGTAAAGGACAGGAAATCTTCCTTGAGAGCTGAAATCCGCTCCTCAATCTCCGCTTGTTGCTCCTGCATCAGCTCCGCGACGACCGCGCCGGCATCGCCCGCAACCACTGGGGGCCGGACACCCGCGGCAACGAATGCGATCAGGTCGGCCTCGAACCGCCGCGCTATCTCCCAGGCAAGTGATAGGCGAGGCTCGGCAGGCGCATCAATGTCGAGCTGGACCATGATGGTGTTGTAGATCATCGAAGCACCCTCCTTGATGAAACAGATGAATGTCGGTATCGACAGTAAACGATGGCCTCGAAGCGCGCTCGCGTCGTGGCGGACGGGGCCGTCCGGGCACTCATGGCACGTCGTCGTCAGCTGGAAATCCGCCTTCCGACTCCCAGCCATCGATCTGCCTGGTCTGGGCCCGGTCGAACTTCAGCCGTACGCCCATGCCGCGCCCGTCACTCTCGGGAATGAATTCGATCCCGAGTTCCTCCAAGGCTGCTCGCAACGTCGCGCTCGTGCCTTCATCCACAGTCCGCAGCCCCGCTTCAAACGCCGCGACCGCATCGGGCGCGAGTCCGGTGCGCAAGGCGAGGGTGCTGCGCTTGACGCGGCTCAGAATCCTGGCGGCGTGGCATTGCGCTCCGGTGATTGTCATCGCCAACTCCCTTAGCCTCAAGGCCGACCGGCATCCGATTCGGCGACGTCAATGACCCGCCATCTCGCGCTTCCTCTCGATAAGCTGGCGGCCCGCCGCCTCGAGGGCCTGGTTGATGGCGAGGGTGATATCATCGGCCGCGCCGCTTTGTCCGACCTGGCGCGTCGCATTGATGTCCGGGCCAGGTATCCCGATCCTGACATGAACCTTGAACGTGCGGCCTGTCATCTTTTGCTTCTGCGGCGCCTCAATAACGACCTCGCCGTCGACGATGCGCGAATGGAGCTTCTCAAGTTCGGCGAATCTGCGCCTGACATGTTCCTCGATCGCCTCGGACGGCTCGAGGTTGCGAAAGCTGATAGCAAGGGGGCTTTGCATACTTCCTGCTCCTTTGCGTGCGAGTTTAGTACATCGCAATTTCGGATTTGATCGAACGTTCCTTCCTGACCTCCGGAATTTCAGTCGTCGTGGCCTCCCCGTCAGGGGCAGCAACGCCGACGACCGAGATCGCGTTCTCCGGCCCGATCCGGATCACCTTGGTCAGGACGATGATGCCCACTTCCACCTGATCGACATATTGGCGCCTGCGTCGAAGCCGACTTGTGAGCCATGTCACTGCATCCGGTAACATCGACATGGCTCCAAGTATCGATGCTGTCACGACGCGACCTTGATGCGAATCAACTCGGCAGCCCTGCGCGCGAGCGTGGGCGTCCGGGAAGCCAGGAATCCTTCGTTTCGCAGGTTTGCCGACAGCAAGTAGGCAAGCCGCGAACCGTCGGGCTGAAGAACGGCTCCGCCTGCTGCCTCTATGAGCGCCTGTCCGGCCGCACTGTCCCAGGCCATGGTCGGCGACAGCCTGACGTAGAAATCGGCTTCTCCGGCGGCGACGAGGGCGAATTTGAGCGACGAGCCGAGCGCGCGCAAGGTGCAGGGGCGGAGGCATCTCACCAGAGCCATGGTGCTGTCGTCGGGATGCGAGCGGCTCACCAACACGAGGGGTTTAGAACGTTCCTCCACATCCGGATCCGGCAAGGGATGCCGGCTGCCATCTTCGCGGCATTCGAATGCCGCGCCCTCCGCCCATGAAAGGAAGAGACGCCGATGTGCCGGGGCGAAGAGTACCCCCAACGTCGGGACGCCGTCTTCGATCAGCGCCGCGTTGATCGTAAAATCCTTGCGGCCTGCCACGAACTCGCGCGTCCCGTCGAGAGGATCGAGGAGGAAGAACCGAGCCGGGAGCGCGGCTCCTGTCCGCTCACGGGAAAAGCTCTCCTCACCGACAACCGGGATTTCGGGGCAAATGTCGGAGAGCGCCGAGGTGACGATGGCTTCGCTCTCAAGGTCCGCAGATGTCACCGGCGACGCGTCGTCCTTGTACCGTGTCTCGAATCCTTGCGCCCTGGCCTCAAGCACAGCTTTTCCTGCGCGTCTGATCACGGGCGCGAGAGCCTCGGCCAGTTCGCGTCTTTCTCCATCGTCCATCGTTGGGCTGGCCATTTTCGGTTTCCAGTTCCGTTGTCGCATTCCTCAGGTCAATGGGGGTGCGCCTGTTTATCTTGGACTGGCGCGGACGAACCCTGTTTGATGCGCATCAATGACGCGCCACTGCGAAATGGTGTCTTGATGCGAGGCTCGCGTCGACGAAGCACGATAAGCACAGGATGGAGGGGCTTGGCGCCACGGATGTCGATGGCCCACCTCTCCTTGGAAAGAGCGATGACGACACCTTTCCAGGACAGGCGACAGGCCGGGCGGGAACTGGCCGCGGCGGTCGGTGGGCTTGAAATGCAGCGGCCCATCGTCCTTGCATTGCCGCGTGGCGGCGTTCCTGTTGCCGAAGAGGTCGCCAGGATGCTCGATGCGCCCCTCGACCTAGTGATTGTGCGCAAGGTCGGCGCGCCAGACAATGCGGAACTCGCCGTCGCGGCGATCGTCGACGGCAACCCGCCGGACGTCGTCCTCAACCGGGAGATCGTGGAGGCGTATGGACTTGACGATGCTGCGCTCGAGGCACTCATCAGGCGTGAGCGGCCGGAGCTCGAGCGCAGACGCCATGCCTACCTTGGGAAACGCAAGCCACTATCGGTCACGGGCCGGACGGCCGTTCTCGTCGACGATGGGGCGGCGACCGGCGTGACCATGAAGGCGGCTGTGCGCGCGTTGAAGCGGCGTTCGCCAGGCGAGATCGTCGTGGCCATTCCTGTTGCACCCCCGGATACCGTGAGCGAGTTCGAACAGGAAGCCGATCGGGTCGTGTGCCTTCGTCGACCGGCACGCTTCCATGCGCTCGGCTTCCACTATCTCCGCTTCCCGCAGGTTACCGATGAGGAGGTAGTTGCGGCGCTCGCGTTGGCGCGGAGCCGTATCAGGACAGCGGGTGCGTCGGATTCCACACGTCGTCCAGCAGGTTCGACAAGATGACATTTCAGGCGAAAGCACTGATCGTTTCGATAGCGGCCGGGATCGTATCCGGAGCCGCATTCGCGGCCGACCGCGAAAGCGAGTTTCGCGGTCGGCGCATCGCCGAGACGAACTGCGCCGTTTGTCACGCTATCTCTCTCCATGACGCAAGCGAAGATCCTGCCGCGCCCGCCTTCAGGACGCTCGGGATGCTGCGTCCGTTTGCTGAACTGAGAAGGGAGCTTGCCGGCGACCTGTTCCGTCGGCACCCCGAGATGCCGGATTTCGAGCCGACTCGCGAGCAGATCGACGACATTGTCGACTTCATCGAGAGCATACAGGACTGAGGCTGGATCGCGACCGTCGCTATTGCCGTGTAGCGTCTCCGAACTGGTGCAAAGCGTGGTCGTTTGACCTTTCAGCTTCTCAGCTTCGTCCACGCAGCTTGAGCAGTCGGCCCATCCCTCGTCGGAGGAAGCTGTGGGAAGCCGATTGGTCGCCGACACCGATGCTGCGTTCAAGGTCATCTTCGAGGGCGTGTCGGCCCGAAATGGTTACAATCCTGATACGATAATAAAGATGGGGAGACCGGGACTTGATTTCTTGCGGGCCGGGCTTCAGGCCGCCAGGTTCCCACCAATTGGCATGTCGGCTGAGAAGACTCCACGCCTGAATTCTGCGAGCCCGCCACTCATTCGTGTCGGGAAGTTCCTCATACAGCCCGTCGACAATTACGCTCCGCCATTCGCGGTGGCCGCGCGGTTCGTCCATCTGGACGCAAACCGACGGGTTCGCGCGCATCCAGTCGATCTTCCGTCCCGGCATGGAGAAGCTATAGAGGCAATTATCGGAGAAGGCGAAGTAGATCGGGATCACATAGGGTTGTGTATCCTTGACGCAGGCCAGCCTGGCCACACGACCTGAGGAGATCAGATCGATGCAGTCCGTCCGGTTCATTTCCCTGATGAGCATCTCTCGCTCCATGCCGAAATGGACGGGCCATATCCATTAACGGCGGTCGCGGCCGTTGATGTACCGTTCAGCATCGCATCCGGAATGGCTTCGAGAATTGACCAGGATCAACCAACTTCGTTCAGGTTGCCGCAACGGACGGAGAAACAAGTTCACCCCGGTCGCCTCCACGACGGCGGCAGTCGACGCCTGGGCCAGCCGTGCCCAATAGCCGGGAGGCCCGGCAGCCGTCAGCATGTCGGGAGTGAACGACCAGATTACAGCCGTCGAGACGATGAACGTGCTCAGCATGATCCGAAGCGCCGAAATCATGGCCGCGAACGAGCCCGCCAACACCACGAAGATGCGTCCGAGGAGCCCCGCGATGCCCACCGTGCGGATGCCTTTCGGCGCATTCGCGAACCCGCCATCCGCGCTCCAGGTCGGCCAAGAGGCCGATGGCGAGCGTAAGAGGCAACTTTGGGATGAGTTTCTCTAATAGGTTCGGCATACCGATTGGTGAGTCCGCCTGCTACGGCTGTCCGGCCCGCGGTTAGCCCCGCATCGAACCATGCTGTGGGGACATGCAAGTGCACAGGCGTTTGCTTGATGCAGCGCAATGAAGCGTGAAATCGCGCCGCTTACGTAAACGAGCGTCGAGCGCCTTGCCGCGCGACGGAGTGCAAAGGAGCCACACCTATGCCATTCAAGACGATGCTCGGGATCATCGGCGCCGACCATTCCGATGCGGACGCCAAGTCCGCAATCAAACTCTGCCGCGATGCCGGCGCCCACCTGTCCGTGCTGGTGCTCGGGGTCGCGGCACCGCCACCGGCCGGCGAATATGCGGCCGTCGTCTCGGACGCCTGGCTCCAGGAACGCCAGGAGGCCGAAAGGAAACTTGAAGAACGGGTGAAGCAACTCACCGCGCTGTTGGCTCGGGATGGTTTGTCGGCCGACGTGACGGGTGAGTATGTCGAACAGGCATGGATCGACATGGCGGTGGGTCGTCACGCTCGATACGCGGATCTCACCATCGTCGGGCCGGAACTGGCGCGGACTGCCGCTCTCAAGTCCAGCGTGCTCAACGGCGTCCTGTTCGAGGCTGAACGGCCGGTGCTCATCGCCCCTGAGGGCGTCGAGGTGTCGCTATCTCCCGCCACCATTCTGGTGGCGTGGAATTCCGGGCTGGAGGCGTCGCGGGCAGTGCGCGAGAGCATCGAACTGCTGGCAGGTGCGGAGGCCGTCCATGTGGCCATGGTCGATCCTGAAGTGGAAGAGAACGGACCCGAGCCGGGCGCCGATATCGCCGCCTATCTCGCCCGTCACGGCGCGAAGGTCACTGTCGACCGGGTACCGGGACTCGGCCGATCCACGACCGATGTGCTGATGCGCCATGCTGCCGATATCTCCGCGGACCTCGTGGTGATGGGAGCCTACGGCCATTCGCGCCTGCGCCAACGAATCTTCGGTGGCGTCACACGATCTGTGATCGAGGACACGCCGATGCCTGTTCTGATGGCGCGCTGAATCGGCCGGGAGCCTCTCCGGTCATCGTCTGGCTTGCGGAAGATCAATGTCGACTTGTCCGAAACGGTTCTAACTTTAGTTGCAAGAACGTGCCGGACCTGTCGTGGCTGGCATTGTCGCTCTTGCGCCCGCTCTGCGAAACCGAGAAAGGAACACCATGATGCCCACAACCCGAGACCAAATGGATGCAGACGCGCTGCTTCACGCCATCCCGATGCTGGGACAGGGGCAGAAGGGCCTGTTCGCGCTCGCGAGCATGCAGGGCCACGCCTTCAAGGCGGCGATGCGCTATCAGATCGAGGGTCTGGCTTTTCTCAAGCATCGCTGCGAGCAGGACATGAAGCTTGTCGACGACCTGCTGGCCACCGGCGACTTCAACGACGCTTTCGACGTCTATGCCAATTTCTGCCAGAGCGCCCTGCTGGAATACTCGAGGGAGGCGGCGAAGGTCACGGATATCGGCTCCAAGGTGGCCTCCGACACTGCTAGGCAAATACGCCGCGAAGCCGACCAGGCGGCGGGGGATATGGCCGCGCAGACTGTCAACTGAGCTTTCGCCAAAACTAGGTCGCAGACGAAGCATTGGACGAACGCCCGGCGCTATCGTTTCGCATGCTCCGGCGCTGTGACGGTCCGATGCTCCGACGGGACCCGGGCTTAGGTCCAGGCTGGAATGAAGGGCATCACCGTCAAATTGTCCTTCACCTCCGCGACGCCCGGCACATTGCGTGCGGCAACCGCGATGGCCTGGCGCACGCGCTCGTCCAGCACCGACCCGCTGAGTTCTACCACCCCGTCGCTCACGTCGACCTGGATGATGGCGCTCGGCGCCCAGCCATTCCCGGCGATCTCGTCCAGGATGTGCCGGCGGATGGATAAGTCATCATCCAGCACGGGCGGCGACTCGGGAATTCGGCGCGACAGCGCCAGCACGAGGTTGGCCCGGCTGACGATGCCGGCGATCCTACCGTCGCGAATGACGGGCAGACGCTTGAGGCCTTCTCGTTCCATGAGGGTGACGACTTCGTCCAGGGGCGTGTCGGTATCGACGCTGACGACCTTGCGGGTCATTACGTCCCCGATTCTGCGGCCGTGAGCGCGAACATATTCCTCGGCCAACTCGCCCGTGCCGACCCACATCTCTAGCCAGCGCGGACGCCTGTGCTCGGTTCCGATCTCGGCGCGGCGGAGCAGATCACGCTCGGTCACGATACCGACGAGCCCGCCCTGGCCGTCGACGACCGGCAGGCCGCTGACGCGGTGCTCGAGCATGATGCGTGCGGCGTCCGCGATCGAATCTTCCGGACCGACCGTCGCCGCTCCGACCGTCATGATGTCTCCTGCTTTCACGTCAATGCCTCCATGAGTTCCTGCATTCACCGTGCCGATACTGATGCGGCGGGCCTTGATTTGCGTCAATCATCGGGCCGCGCCTTTTCCCGACGCTATTCACCATGAGTTCCTTCGGACCGGGAAATGTCCATCGATCTGCCGATCCCGAGCGGATTCTCCCGCAAAGACGCCATGATGTTGTTCCGACATTTCGTTCGACTTCGGCCTGCTGGCCAACGCAACTAAGGATGACGCCAGCGATACTGTGGAGACGATGCGCTGGTGAACATGCGGCGGCAACATGCCCGCAACGCGGTTATGCGCCGGGTTAGTTGCGGGCAACGAGAAAGTAGCGCTGCCATGGCGGGCCAACACCAACCAGTGGCTTGCTCGCGGCACGGCGTTTCCCAGTTCATTGCCGACTTGGCGGCTGGCGGCGCGGCGTGGTCGCTCTAGATCTCCCTGCCCTTGCCGGCGGTTTGACCTGGGTCAATGTCATCGGTGGGCGGTGTGTCAGCCTAACAGAAAGCTGGAAGGTCTTCTTGTCAGCCAATAGAACTTACCTGCCGCTCGCCTCGAAATTGTCTGTCGATGGAGCAAACGGCCGGTTGTTCCCGAGCATCCCGGTTGAGGCAGGAATCGACATGACCATGAACCCCCGCAAGGCGTTGGTGGCCGACATTGGCGGCACCAATTCTCGTTTTGCCATCGCCGACGTCGATGCACTGACGATCGAGCATTTCGCGACCTTTCCATCTTCCCTTTTTTCATCCCTCCAGGCGGTCGTGGAACGATACATGGCGTCGATCCCGCATCATCCTATTCTAGCATGCTTTGCAGTCGCCGCGTCGGTTTCTACCGAAACGATGCGAATGACCAACCTGCCGTGGACCTTCACGCGTGACGAGTTGCGCAGCGCCTGCGGCGCGCGCCATCTTCATCTGGTCAACGACTTCGAGGCACTGGCACTGGCGCTGCCCTGGCTGACCCCGCACGACCTTCACGGGATCGGCGGCGGAAACTTGGCAGGGCGGGGGACGAAGGTGGTGCTCGGCCCTGGTACGGGGCTTGGCGTGGCTGGCCTGGCGGAGGCCGCTTCCGGATGGATTGCCCTTCCCGGCGAGGGGGGCCATATCTCATTCGCCGTGCGAAACGCCGATGAACTTTCCATACTCGATCGCATCAGTGAAGGTGCGGCTCATGTTTCGGCCGAGCGCATGATCTCTGGACCGGGACTGACCGCACTCTATCGCGCGCTGGCGGAGATGAAAGGCAAAGCCGTCGAGGAACGCGCGGCGGCCGGGATCACCAAGGCCGCACTGGTGCATGAGGACCCAATCGCGGAGGAGGCGCTGGAGCTTTTCGTCGGATGGCTCGGCCGCTTTGCTGGTGACATGGCGCTGGCCTTCGGCGCGCGCGGCGGGGTTTATTTGGGAGGGGGCATCGCCCCGAGGATCATCGAGGCGCTTGAGACGGGGAGCTTTCGCGCGGCGTTCGAGGCCAAGGGACGCCTTTCATCATTCCTGAAAACTGTGCCAGTGCATGTCATCAAGGCCGCCGATGCCGGTCTGCGCGGGGCGGCGATCGCCCTTTCCGAGGCGGTTCCCGCCGTGGCTTCCGGTCACGGTTGAGTGTCGTCGGCCTTGCCGCCGGCCATCGGAAAATAGGTGCGGATATCCTCTGCTCGACAGAGCTGCGTGCCCGGAGTGGTGACGGCCGCGGCACCCGCGGCGATGCCGAGCCGAAAGGCACCCTCCAGTGCCCAGTCATGGGCCAGCGCCCATACCATCGCACCGAGAAAGCTGTCGCCGGCGCCGACCGCCGAGCGCGCCGTTACATGCGGCGCGGCCACGCGCAGCGTTCCGGAAGCGCTCGCCAGAAGCGCGCCCTCCGCCCCCATCGTCACTGCGACGATCTCGGCCACGCCCCGGCTCACCAGTTCAGCCGCTGCCGCCCGCACCCCGTCTTCGTCGAGCTTGTGCCCGACAAGCTGCTCCAGTTCGCCGATGCTCGGCTTGACCAGGAAGACGCGCGACTTCTCCAGCGTGACGCTCAGGCCGTCGCCGGAACTGTCGAGGACGAACCGCGCGCCCTTGTCGGCGGTGACGTTGGCCATGCGCGCGAAAATGTCCGGCGGCGCCCCCTCGGGCAGGCTGCCGCTGGCAACCACATACCGCCCCCGATATGTCTCGACGGCATCGAGGCACGGCTGGAGCTCCTCCTCCGTGACGGTGAAGCCGGTCGGCACGAAGCGGTAGTCCAGCCCGCTCGAACGCTCGAAGACGGTGAACGCGACCCGCGTGTCGGCGGCCGTCGGCAACGACCTGCGATGGACTCCCTCACGGCCAAGAAGGGTGTCGAGCAACATGCCCGTGGCGCCGCCGGCCAGGAAAACCGCCTCGGCCTGGCCGCCCATGGTGGTGATGATGCGCGCCACATTGACGCCGCCACCGCCGGGATCACGCCGCTCGTTCACCGTCCTGATCTTACGGACCGGTCGCACCAGCTCCGCTTCGCTGAAGATGTCGACGGTGGGATTGAGCGTGATGGTCAGGATCGATGTCATTTGCCGCTTTCCTCGCCGCTTGCGGATTGGTCCGCATTGAGATCCTGCCTGGAGGAGGGACGCTGAAGGACGCGCATATGGACGTCGACGCCGTTCACACCGCGAACCGTTTCCGCAGCGACGCGCGCGGCGTCGCGCTCGGCGACAGTGCCGACGCTTCCCCAGAGGTGAACCGTGCCGCCGGACACCGTGACGGCGATCCTGCCGCTATCGAGGCCAACATCCTCGCAGATGCGCGTCAGCACGCTGCGCCGGACCGCGTCGTCACCCGGCGCGGTGGCGTCGAGCC
>JBARWP010000744.1:0-7616 GCA_049646905.1 Pseudaminobacter sp.
CCGGTGGCATCACCCAGCATATCGGCGCTTATCAGATCGAGAAGGACGGCAAGAAGATCACCTTCATCGACACGCCTGGCCACGCCGCCTTTACCGCGATGCGTGCGCGCGGCGCGCAGGCGACCGACATTGCCATCCTGGTGGTTGCCGCCGATGACAGCGTGATGCCGCAGACGGTTGAATCGATCAACCACGCCAAGGCTGCGGGTGTTCCGATCATCGTGGCGATCAACAAGATCGACAAGCCTGCGGCCGATCCGCAGAAGGTGCGTTCCGAACTGCTGCGCCATGAGGTCTTCGTCGAGTCGATGGGCGGCGAGGTGCTGGATGTCGAAGTGTCGGCCACCAAGGGTACCAATCTCGACGAGCTGCTCGAGGCAGTCTTGTTGCAGGCCGAACTGCTTGATCTGAAGGCCAACCCGAATCGCACCGCCGAGGGCGTGGTCATCGAGGCCAAGCTCGACAAGGGACGTGGCCCGGTTGCCACCGTGCTGGTGCAGACCGGCACGCTGCTGGTCGGCGACATCCTCGTGGCTGGAAGCGAATGGGGCCGCGTGCGCGCGCTGGTCAATGACCGGGGCGAGCATCTCGATCTCGCTCTTCCCGCGACTCCGGTGGAGATCCTCGGCCTTCAGGGCACGCCGCGGGCCGGCGACCGCTTTGCCGCCGTCAACAACGAGGCCAAGGCGCGTGAGATCACCGAGTATCGTCAGCGCAAGGCCCGCGACAAGGCGGCTGCCCGCCATGCCGGTCAGCGCGGTTCGCTCGAGCACATGATGTCGCAATTGCAGTCTAGCGGGCTGAAAGAGTTCCCGCTGGTCATCAAGGCTGACGTCCAGGGTTCGGTGGAAGCGATCGTCAATGCGCTTGCAGAACTCGGGACCGACGAGGTGAAGGCACGTGTTGTGCACGCCGGGGCAGGTGGTATCACCGAAACGGATGTCTCGCTTGCCGAGACTGCCGGGGCAGCGATCATCGGCTTCAACGTGCGTGCCAATCCACAGGCGCGCCTGGCTGCCGAACAGGCGGGTATCGACATTCGCTACTACAACATCATCTACACGCTCGTGGATGATGTGAAGGCGGCCATGTCGGGCCTGCTGTCGCCGGAACGCCGCGAGACCTTCATCGGCAACGCCGAGATCCTCGAGGTCTTCGACATCACCAAGGTCGGCAAGGTTGCCGGCTGCCGCGTGACGGAAGGCAAGGTCGAGCGTGGCGCCGGTGTCCGCTTGATCCGCGACAATGTCGTCATCCATGAAGGCACGCTGAAGACGCTGAAGCGCTTCAAGGACGAGGTGGCCGAAGTGCCGGCCGGCCAGGAATGCGGTATGGCCTTTGCCAATTACGAGGATATCCGCCAAGGCGATATCATCGAATGCTTCCGCGTCGAGATGGTGAACAGGACGCTTTAGGCGTCGGAGAAGCTCGTATGAACTGACCGGGCGTGCGAAGCGCCCGGTCCCGCCATGTGTGGCTGCGGTTCGATCCCGCGCCGCACGTTTCAGGATTACCCAGATGTCACGTTCCCCTGCATCCGGCCCCTCACAGCGCCAGCTTCGTGTTGGCGAACAGGTGCGCCATGCGCTGTCGGATCTGCTGCAGCGCCGCGAAATCAATGACGAGCTGATCGAGGCTACGGTCATTTCCATATCGGAAGTGCGCATGTCGCCCGACCTGAAGATCGCCACTGCTTTCGTGTCGCCGCTTGGTGCGCGCGATGACGAGGCGGTAGTGCAGGCACTGAACAGGAACGCGAAATTCATTCGCGGCCGTGTTTCCTCGGCGCTGAGACAGATGAAATACATGCCTGAATTCCGGTTCAGGCGGGATACCAGCTACGACAATTTCGCCAGGATCAACGAGCTTTTGCATTCGCCGGAAGTCGCCCGTGATCTGGAAACAGATGACGACAAGGAGCGCGAATAGTGGGTCGCCGGAGCAAGAAAAAGGGACGGCCGATTTCGGGTTGGCTGGTGTTCGACAAGCCGGTCGGCATGGGTTCGACCGAAGCTGTCGCCAAGATCAAATGGCTGTTCCAGGCCGAGAAGGCTGGCCATGCAGGCACGCTCGATCCCTTGGCTTCGGGCATGCTGCCAATCGCCCTTGGTGAGGCGACCAAGACCGTGCCCTACGTGATGGACGGTGCCAAGATCTATCGTTTCACCGTGGCCTGGGGCGAGGAGCGCTCGACCGACGATCTTGAAGGCCCGGTAACAAAAACCTCCGATATCAGGCCCGCTGACGAACAGATACGCGCACTGCTGCCGAAATATACCGGCGTGATCATGCAGACGCCGCCGCAATTCTCGGCAATCAAGATTGCCGGCGAGCGTGCCTATGACCTGGCACGAGACGGCGAAATCGTCGAGATACCGGCGCGCGAGATCGAGATCGGCCGGCTCGACCTGATCTCGTCTTCGGATGGCCGCTCGGTGTTCGAGGTCGAATGCGGGAAGGGCACCTATGTCCGCTCGCTGGCGCGTGATATGGGGCGCGATCTCGGCTGTTTCGGGCATATCGCCGAATTGCGCCGCACCGAGGTCGAGCCCTTTACCGCCGACGATTTCGTGACGCTGGAGATGCTGGAAGAAGCTGTCCGATCCACGGCAGAGGCGATTGGCGATGCCCGTCGCTACGAGGCGCTGGACGCCTATCTGCTGGATACGGGCGCTGCCCTCGAATATTTGCCGCAGGTGGTGATCACCGACGATGCTGCTGTCCGCATTAGGCTGGGCAATCCGGTCATTATCCGGGGACGGGATGCGCCGGTGGAGGCCGAGGAGGCCTGCGCCACCGCACGTGGAAGACTGGTTGCAATCGGGGCGATCGAAGCGGGCATGTTCAAGCCAAAACGGGTTTTTACCGTTTGAAATGCGCATTTTCGACCGATTTTCGATTGGCTCTGGCCTTTACCGGCTTTTTGCACTATATGCGCCGCAGCATTGCGCAAGGGCGCGATGTGTACCGGCCCCTGCTGGACGACATCCCGGCTGAGGGCGTCCCGTTTCCTCAATTTTGAAAGGAAAAGCACGATGTCGATTACTGCTGAACGCAAGCAAGAACTGATGACCGAATTTGCGACTGCAAAGGGCGACACCGGCTCGCCGGAAGTCCAGGTTGCAATTCTGTCCGAGCGCATCAAGAACCTGACGGAGCACTTCAAGGGCCACAAGAAGGACAATCACTCCCGTCGTGGTTTGCTTGCTCTCGTCTCGCAGCGTCGCCGCCTTCTCGACTATCTGAAAAATCGGGAAGAAGCCCGCTACCAGGCTCTGATCGAAAAACTCGGTCTGCGCCGCTAAGTTCTGCCGGCGGGTCTTCATGCGAAGGTCCGCCGGTTTGCCATTCGAGCCTACGTCAATGTGGGCTCGCCGGCACCTGATCCCAAGAATGGCGAAAGGCCCGGGATATTAGGCGCCACACTGGTTCCGGCTGCGTATGGCGCCGGAACGCCCATGAGACAGGTCATGGGGCAGGATTGCAGGATGCCCGGTGCGTTGCCGCCGACGCCGAACTACCGGACCTCCCGTTGTCTTGCCCGTGGCTCGTCTGAAACAAGCCAGGAAGGCGCCGCGCATTGCGCGACCCTTCCGCATCAAAGGACAAGATATGTTCAATCATCACAAGATCGAAATAGAGTGGGCAGGTCGTCCGCTCATTCTCGAAACCGGTAAGATTGCCCGTCAGGCTGACGGTGCCGTGCTCGCCACCTATGGAGAGACGATCGTTCTCGCGACCGTCGTTTCAGCAAAAGAACCCAAACCGGGCTTCGACTTTTTCCCGCTGACGGTCAACTACCAGGAAAAGACTTATGCCGCCGGCAAGATTCCCGGTGGTTATTTCAAGCGTGAAGGTCGTCCGAGCGAAAAGGAAACCCTGGTTTCGCGCCTGATCGACCGTCCGATCCGCCCGCTCTTTGCCGATGGCTACAAGAACGACACGCAGGTTGTCGTCACCGTCGTCCAGCACGATCTCGAAAACGATCCGGACATCCTGTCGATCGTTGCCACCTCGGCCGCTCTGACGCTCTCGGGCGTGCCTTTCATGGGCCCGATCGGCGGCGCGCGCGTTGGCTATATTAACGGCGAATACAAGCTCAATCCGCATATCGACGAGATGGAAGAGTCCAAGCTCGATCTCGTCGTGGCAGGTACTGCCGATGCCGTCCTCATGGTGGAATCGGAAGCCAAGGAACTGTCCGAAGACGTCATGCTTGGCGCCGTGATGTTCGGCCATAAGGGCTTCCAGCCGGTGATCGATGCGATCATCCAGCTTGCTGAAGTTGCGGCCAAGGATCCACGTGAATTCACGTCGCCCAGCTATGCCGATCTTGAAGCCGAAATGCTGAAGATCGCCGAGACGGACCTTCGTGCCGCCTACAAGATCATCGACAAGCAGGATCGCTACACCGCCGTCGATGCCGTCAAGGCCACGGTCAAGGCAGCCTTTGCGCCGGTCGCTGACGAGGCGCCGAAATGGTCGGCTGAGCAGGTTGCGACCGTGTTCAAGCATCTCCAGGCAAAGATCGTTCGCTGGAACATTCTCGACACCGGTTCGCGCATCGATGGGCGCGATCTCAAGACGGTTCGCAAGATCGTTTCGGAAGTCGGCCTGCTCCCGCGCACCCACGGCTCGGCGCTGTTCACGCGCGGCGAGACGCAGGCAATCGTCGTCGCCACGCTGGGCACCGGCGAGGACGAGCAATATGTCGACAGCCTGACCGGCATGTATAAGGAGAAGTTTCTCCTTCATTATAACTTCCCGCCCTATTCGGTGGGTGAAACTGGCCGTATGGGTTCGCCGGGCCGCCGCGAAATCGGCCATGGCAAGCTCGCGTGGCGCGCCATTCGCCCGATGTTGCCGGCCGCCGAGCAGTTCCCTTACACGCTGCGTGTCGTCTCCGAAATCACCGAATCCAACGGCTCCTCCTCGATGGCGACCGTCTGCGGCACTTCACTGGCGCTGATGGATGCAGGCGTTCCCTTGCAGAAGCCGGTGGCCGGCATTGCCATGGGCCTGATCAAGGAAGACGAACGCTTCGCGGTTCTCTCCGATATTCTGGGTGACGAGGACCATCTCGGCGACATGGACTTCAAGGTCGCCGGTACTGAAGGCGGCATCACTGCGCTGCAGATGGACATCAAGATCGACGGTATCACCGAAGAGATCATGAAGGTGGCGCTCGGCCAGGCCAAGGACGGCCGCCTGCATATCCTCGGCGAGATGGCCAAGGCGCTCTCCGGCGCACGTGCCGAACTCGGCGAGTTCGCCCCGCGCATCGAGGTTATGAACATCCCGACCGACAAAATCCGTGATGTCATCGGTTCCGGCGGCAAGGTGATCCGTGAGATCGTCGAAAAGACCGGCGCGAAGATCAACATCGAGGACGACGGCACGGTCAAGATCGCTTCTTCCAACGCCAAGGAGATCGAGGCGGCGAAGAAGTGGATCCACACTATTGTTGCAGAGCCGGAAGTCGGCGAGATATACGAGGGCACGGTCGTCAAGACGGCCGATTTCGGTGCCTTCGTGAATTTCTTCGGCCCCAAGGACGGCCTCGTCCATATCTCGCAGCTTGCCAATGAGCGCGTCGCCAAGACGTCGGACGTCGTCAAGGAAGGCCAGAAGGTCTTCGTCAAGCTCATGGGCTTCGACGAGCGCGGCAAGGTGCGCCTGTCGATGAAGGTCGTCGATCAGGAGACCGGCAAGGAAATCGTCAAGGAAAAGAAGACCGAGGACGAAGAAACCGCCGCCTGAGGCAACCGGTAATGAATTGAAAGCGGGCGCGCCGGAAGGTTGCGCCCGTTTTCATATGTGCAACGCATATTGGCCGTGAACGATGCGCGATGCCTTGAAAACCCTGTTTCATCCCTTCGCGTCTGAGGCTCTCGCCGCACCGGGGAAGGGGAAGCGCACCCTGTTCCTCGGAGCGGAGCCGGGATTTCGCCTGCCTGCCGAATTCCAGGCAGAGCTTTTTCTGGTGCAGGGTTTCCGCCCCTATGTGAGAGGGCTCGAGGCAAGCGGTCATGCCGTCAACCCCCTTGCCGAGGGGCACGACTATGATTTTGCCTTGGTACTTTGCGGCCGCCATCGCGGCCAAAATGAGTTGCAGATTGCCGAAGCCATCGAGCGTGTAAGAGGTGGGGGAACGATCCTGGTTGCCGGCAGCAAGGATGATGGCATTGCGAGCCTGCGCAGACGGATCAATGAGTTGGTCGAGATCGAAGGCCAATTGCCCAAGCATCACGGCGTGGCGTTCTGGTTTCGCTGCCCCGCAGATGCTGCGGCTGCGATTAGGGCGCTGCGTGAAGGCAATGGTGAGCGCTTGGTGGAAGGCCGGTTTCACACGGCGCCTGGCATGTTTTCGGCCGACCGGATTGACGCCGGTTCGAAATTGCTGGTCGCCAACCTGCCGGAGAAGATCAGCGGGGCGGTGGCCGATTTCTGTGCCGGCTGGGGCTATCTCGCTGCCGAACTTGCCCGGCTTTCTCCCAAGATCACCACGCTCGATCTTTATGAGGCTGACTTCGCCTCGCTCGAAGCCGCCAGGCGCAATGTGGTGGCGACATCGGTCCCGCCGCGCTTTTTCTGGCATGACCTGTTGAGCGAGGAAGTCCGCTATCGTTATGACCTCATCGTCATGAATCCGCCCTTTCACCAGCACAGGGCCGCTGAACCGGATATCGGGCAGGGGCTGATCAAGGCCGCCGCCGCTGCCCTGAAGCCGGGTGGGCGGCTTTACATGGTCGCCAACCGGCAACTGCCCTATGAGCGAACCCTTGCGCAGGCATTCTCAAGCCACCCCGAAATCGCGCGTGACGGCCTTTTCAAGGTGTTGAGCGCGCGAAAGTAGAGGCTATTCACCCGTGTCGGACTGTTTCAGTTCCTCAATCGTCGGCATAGAAACGATGTGATAGCCTGAATCCACATAGTGGATTTCCCCGGTGACGCCTGAAGACAGAGTCGACAGCAGATAGAGGGCCGAGCCGCCGACCTCATCTATCGTCACGGTGCGGCGCAGCGGCGAATTGCGCTGCTGATAGGAAAACATATAGCGGGCATCCGAAATCCCGGCTCCGGCAAGTGTGCGCACCGGCCCGGCCGAAATGCCGTTGACGCGAATGCCGCGCGGGCCGTAGTCATTGGCCAGGTAACGAACGCTGGCCTCAAGGCCGGCCTTGGCGACGCCCATCACATTGTAGTTCGGCATGACGCGGGTTGAGCCGGCATAGGTCAGCGTTACCATCGACCCGCCCTCCCGCATCAGCGCAGCCGCATGGCGTGCCACCTCGGTGAAGGAATAGCAGGAGATCACCATCGTGCGGATGAAGTTCTCCCGGCTGGTATCGGCATAAAGGCCCTTCAACTCGTTCTTGTCGGAAAAGCCGATGGCGTGGACGAGGAAATCGAGTTTTCCCCATTCATTCCCTAAGGTCTCGAAGACGGAAGCAACCGAAGCGCTGTCTTCCACATCGCAGGGAAGGATCAGCGAGGCATTGACCTGCTCGGCCAACGGCTTGACGCGGCGACCGAACGCCTCGCCCTGATAGGTGAATGCCAGTTCCGCGCCGTGAGCCGCAAGTTGCTTGGCAATGCCCCAGGCAATGGAGTGG
>JBARWP010000745.1:0-2819 GCA_049646905.1 Pseudaminobacter sp.
GACATGCTCAAGGGCAAGCAGGGCCGCTTCCGCCAGAACCTGCTCGGCAAGCGCGTCGACTATTCCGGCCGCTCGGTCATCGTCACCGGTCCGGAGCTCAAGCTGCACCAGTGCGGCCTGCCGAAGAAGATGGCGCTGGAACTGTTCAAGCCGTTCATCTACGCGCGACTCGACGCCAAGGGCTATTCGTCCACCGTCAAGCAGGCCAAGAAGCTGGTCGAGAAGGAAAAGCCGGAAGTCTGGGATATCCTCGACGAGGTCATCCGCGAGCATCCGGTGCTCCTGAACCGCGCGCCGACGCTGCACCGGCTCGGCATCCAGGCCTTCGAGCCCACGCTGATCGAAGGCAAGGCGATCCAGCTGCATCCGCTGGTCTGCACCGCCTTCAACGCCGACTTCGACGGCGACCAGATGGCCGTGCACGTTCCGCTGTCGCTCGAGGCGCAGCTTGAAGCCCGCGTGCTGATGATGTCGACCAACAACATCCTGCATCCGGCTTCGGGCGCGCCGATCATCGTGCCGTCGCAAGACATGGTGCTCGGCCTCTATTACCTGTCGATCGTGAACCAGAACGAGCCTGGCGAGGGCATGGCCTTCGCCGATATGGGCGAGCTCCAGCACGCGCTCGAGACCAAGGCCGTGACCTTGCACTCCAAGATCAAGGGCCGCTTCCGGGGCGTGGATGCCGAGGGCAATGTCGTGTCGAAGATCTACGACACGACGCCTGGCCGCATGATCATCGGCGAATTGCTGCCGAAGAATGTCAACGTGCCGTTCGACATCTGCAACCAGGAGATGACCAAGAAGAACATCTCCAAGATGATCGATACCGTCTATCGCCACTGCGGCCAGAAGGAGACGGTCATATTCTGCGACCGCATCATGGCGCTCGGCTTTGCCCATGCCTGCCGTGCCGGCATTTCGTTCGGTAAGGACGACATGGTCATTCCGGACACCAAGGCAAAGCTAGTGGCCGACACCGAGGCTTTGGCCAAGGAATATGAGCAGCAGTACAATGACGGCCTGATCACGCAGGGCGAGAAGTACAACAAGGTCGTCGATGCCTGGGCCAAGTGCTCGGAAAAGGTCGCTGACGAGATGATGGCGCGCATCAAGGCCGTCGAGTTCGAGGACACCGGCCGCCAGAAGCCGATGAACTCGATCTACATGATGTCGCATTCGGGTGCGCGCGGTTCGCCGACCCAGATGCGCCAGCTTGCCGGCATGCGCGGCCTGATGGCCAAGCCGTCGGGCGAGATCATCGAGACGCCGATCATCTCGAACTTCAAGGAAGGCCTGACCGTTCTGGAATACTTCAACTCCACCCACGGCGCCCGCAAGGGCCTCGCGGATACGGCGTTGAAGACCGCCAACTCCGGTTACCTGACTCGTCGCCTTGTCGATGTGGCGCAGGATTGCATCGTCAATTCGCTCGACTGCGGCACCGAACGGGGCCTGACTATGCAGCCGATCGTCGATGCCGGCCAGGTGGTCGCTTCGCTCGGCCAGCGCATCCTGGGACGTACCGCGCTCGACGACATCAACCATCCGGTTTCCGGCGATTTGATCGTCAAGGCCGGCAAGCTGATGGACGAACGCGATATCGAGCAGATCGAAAAGGCGGGTATCCAGTCGGTCCGCATCCGTTCGGCGCTGACCTGTGAGGTCAGGACCGGCGTGTGCGCCGTCTGCTACGGCCGTGACCTTGCACGCGGAACGCCGGTCAATATCGGCGAGGCCGTAGGCGTCATCGCCGCGCAGTCGATAGGCGAGCCGGGAACCCAGCTCACCATGCGTACCTTCCACATGGGCGGTACCGCGCAGGTGGTGGACTCCTCGTTCCTCGAAGCCTCCTACGAAGGCACGGTTGCCATCCGCAACCGCAATGTGGTGCGCAACTCCGATGGCCAGCTGATGGTCATGGGCCGCAACATGGCGGTGCTGATCCTCGACGAGGCCGGCAAGGAACGCGCAACCCATCGCCTGACCTATGGTTCGCGTATTTTCGTGGACGATGGCGACAAGGTGAAGCGCGGCCAGCGTATCGCCGAGTGGGACCCCTATACCCGCCCGATCCTCACGGAAATCGAGGGCAGGGTGGCGTTCGAGGACCTGGTCGACGGCATCTCGGTTCAGGAAACGGCCGACGAATCGACCGGTATCACCAAGCGTGAGGTCATCGACTGGCGTTCGACGCCGCGCGGCTCGGACCTCAAGCCGGCGATCACCATCCTCGACGCCAAGGGCAAGGTCGGCAAGCTGGCCAAGGGCAGCGATGCCCGCTTCCTGCTGTCGGTCGAGGCCGTGCTGTCGGTGGAGCCGGGGGCAATGGTTCGCCCTGGCGACGTCATCGCCCGTATCCCGATGGAAAGCGCCAAGACCAAGGACATCACCGGTGGTCTGCCGCGCGTTGCCGAGCTGTTCGAGGCACGGCGTCCGAAGGATCATGCCATCATCGCCGAGATCGACGGTACGGTCCGCTTCGGCCGCGACTACAAGAACAAGCGCCGCATCGTCATCGAGCCGCATGATTCGACGCTTGAGCCGGTCGAATACCTGATCCCGAAGGGCAAGCCGTTCCATCTCCAGGACGGCGACGCCATCGAGAAGGGCGACTACATCCTCGACGGCAATCCGGCGCCGCACGACATCCTGGCCATCAAGGGCGTGGAGGCGCTTGCCTCCTACCTCGTCAACGAGATCCAGGAGGTCTACCGGTTGCAGGGCGTGTTGATCAACGACAAGCATATCGAGGTGATCGTTCGCCAGATGCTGCAGAAGGTCGAAATCACCGTGCAAGGCGATTCGTCCTACATCCC
>JBARWP010000746.1:0-4763 GCA_049646905.1 Pseudaminobacter sp.
ATGGCTGGGGAGCTAGGTGGTATCAGTGGCCCGACGCCGGCTGCCGACGCACTCACCGCGGCAGCAAACGGGCCTGAATATCCTTCCTTCTTCATTTCCGGAATGATGATGGAAGCACTGCCGGCAAGGTCGGCGGTGGAAGAGCCTACCATGCCGCCGAAGAACATGCTGGTGAGAACGTTCACCTGGGCCAGACCACCCTTCATCCAGCCGACCAGCGAGCGGGCGAAATTGAACAGCTTGCCGGAGATGCCGCCGGCATTCATGTAGATGCCGCCGAGCACGAAGAGCGGAAAGGAAATCAGCGTATAGCTGCTCATTCCGGCAACCATGTTCTGCGGCAGGACGAGTCCCCACTGGCTGCCCAGGATCAGGCTGATGGTTACCGCGATCATCAGCGCGGCAATCATGGGAACGCCAGCGACCAGAAAACCGACGAGCGAGACGATGCCAATCGAGGCGCCAATCATCAGATTCCTCCAGCATTCACGGAATGTTGCGCGTCAAACTGATCCTGTTCTTCGGCGCGCCGGAAACGGGCCACTGCCTCCGCGAGAAACGCCAGGCAGACAAGGCCGGCGCCGATGCACATGGCCGAGGTGAACCAGCCCTTCGACAAGGCCAGATAGACGGACCGATCTGCGCCGAAGAGCGACAGGTAGTTGAAGGACACGATGGTCAGATAGCCGAAGGCGACCGTGGAAGCGAGTTCTGTCGCAATCAGCAACAATCGGCGCGAGCGCGGCGTCAGGCGATCGATCAGGAAGCCGATGCGAATGATTTCGCGCCTGCGTACAGACAGAAACATCCCGAGCATTGCCAACCATGGCACTAGGGCTATGACGATCTCATCGGCCCAGATGATGCCGTAGTTGAACGCATAGCGCAGAAAGGCATTGGCAAAAACCAGCAACGTGATAGCGCCGAGCACAAGGACGCCGAAGAATTCCACGATGCCGTTTATCCATTTATCAACGGTGGTCTCGTCCACCGTGTTCGCAAGTTCCGCCTCGATCGAGGCTTTCGTGATCGCTTGCGCAAGATCTTCGCTCGGTTCGCCATCGCGAACGGTCATGGAACGTCCTCCCGATTGATTTGGCCACGCCCCCTCCGAGAGCGGGCCAAATGAAATTATTGGAGCGTGCCCAATATTAGCAATAGCTTGTGCACGCTCCAGCACTCATCATTCGGAGGCGGCAGCCTCGAGCACGGCCTTGGTGAGGTCAGCCCCTGCAATACCCTCGACCGATGTGTAGATGTCCGCTGACGCACCCTGGAAGGCGGTGCGATCGATCTCGTTAATCGCAATCTTGCCTTCGCCCTTGAGCTTGTCGACCAATTCCTGGTCCTTCTGCTCGCCGAGCTCGCGCATTTCGACCGCGGCCGCCGCCGCAGCCTCCTTCACCACGGCCTTCTGCTCATCGCTCAGGCTGTCGAACTTGGCGCCGTTCATCACGAGGGTAACTGGCGTGTAGACGTGATTGGAGAGCGACAGATAGGACTGCACCTCATGCATCGAATTGGAGACGATGTCGTTCAGCGGGTTTTCCTGGCCGTCGATGGTGCCGCTCTGGAGAGCGAGATAAATCTCGCCATAGTTCAACGTCACCGGATTGGCACCGAACGTCTTGAACGTCAGCATGCGGGCATGGCTCCCGGGAACCCGGATCTTCACGCCATTCAAATCCTCGGGCTTGCTGATCGGCCGTACATTGTTGGTGATCTGCCGGAATCCCATCTCACCAAATGCAAGAACCTCGAGGCCGGCTTTTTCCCGCATGGACTGGCGGAGTTTCTCGCCAATTTCACCATCGAGCAGGCGCGTCACATCGGCGCGGTCGCCGAACAGGAATGGCAGTTCGAACACCGCCCAGGCCGGATCGAGCTGGACGGCATCGGATCCAAGCGGGGTTATGTCGATCTGGCCGGTGCGGATCTGCTGAAGATGCACATTCTCATCTCCAAGCGCACCACTGTGGTGGAAATCGCTTTTGAAATCGTCTCCCAGCTTCTCTTTCAGCTTGTCGGCCATGGTCTTCATCATAAGGGTATCCATGGTCGTTTCCGGTGAAGGACTGGACATCCTCAGTGACAATTCTTCGGCCGCTGCCGGCAGCGCAAGCGCGGTTGCTCCCAGCAAGAGCAGGCTGCCTGCAGCAAGCCTTTTCATGGAATTCAGCATTGTTGTTCTCCTCCCGATGTTTTGCTGACTACAAATATTTCTGGACCAACGTCTCCTTCAGTCGGTCGCGATCAAGCGTGACGCCGAAACCAGGCGCATTCGGGATCGCAACCTTGCCATCCTTTGCCTTGGGGGCATCGGTGAACATCTGCTCCTCGACCTGCTCGGATCCGAGATGGATTTCGGCAAGCGTGCCGTTCCTGAAACCAGCGACATGATGCAGGCAGTAGATGCCGCCGCCGCCAGCGTCGGACAGGGGCTTGTTGTAGGCCTGGGCCAGGCTCGCCACCCGCCGGGTCTCCGTCATGCCGCCATTGTACATGCTGTTGGGCATGAAGATGTCGATCGCGTCATGCTCGACCCACTCGCGGAAACGCATCACATGGCCATCCATCTGGCCGGCCGAGAAAGGTATCGTCGTGCGCTTGCGCAGCATTCCGAGGTCGCGCGCATCGACGCGGCGAATGGGGTCCTCGAACCAGGCGATGTTGTATTCCTGGATCATCGGGCACAGCCGCATGGCATTTTCGGCGCTGAGGCTTTCATTGGCATCGACCGCCAAGAGGATGTCCTCGCCGATCGCCTCGCGCACCTTGCGCACGCGCCTGGCATCCTCGACGATGCCGGCCTTGCCGCCGACGAGCATCTTGAGGCGCGTGTGGCCCTTCGCGATGAGGCGCCGGGCCATCTCGATCAGCTCGTCCGCCTCATAGGCAAGGAAGCCATAGGTCACATAGGCATCGGCATAGTCCTTATGCCCGCCCAGCAGTTGCGCGACCGTGCGCCCGCTCTGCTTGCCGATCAGGTCCCACAGCGCAAGATCCACGCAGGACAAGGCCGAGAGGTTGATGCCCGTCATCTGCCCGCGCTCGGACAGGATCGGCTGAAGGCGGGCGTGGATCAGTTCCAGGTCGCGCGGGTCCATGTCCTTGATGACCGGCGCGATGTGGTGCGCGACGATCCCGGCCACACCATGCCAGAGAAACCGTGACGCCATGCCGAAGCCGACATGCCCGTCATCCGTCTCGATCTCGCAAATGATCCGGTAATCATCCTCGATCGGCTTGTTGATGATCGGAACGAAATTCTTGAACGCGTGGATACTTACCCTGACATCCTTGATCTTCATGTTCTCTAACGAACTCCCTGCCAAACTGGCGCCAGCAGCGCCGAATTCCCTTCCCTCAGACACGCTTGCGCCTGCAAACAACCTTAAATCATCTATTATTCTAAGTAATACTTTAATTTATATTTATAATATTCAAATATCTCATTATGAATACTATACTTATGAAAGACAAGGTCGCAACGACAGATTTCCGATACAGAAGGTCAGAAAATTCAATCCCCCTACGGAAAGCCCCTTCGACACCGTCCGCGCGAGCAGAACTCGCTGGACACCCAGTGATTGCAAGCCGGATCGGGACCATCGCCTTTCCATGCACAACGGATACCACTTCCTTGCATCCACAGTATATCCCGGGCGTAAACCGGAGCAGAAATTACGGCGAACCAGCACAGCAAGATAGTCAGAACCCAAAATACCGATCACATACGCCACGATACTTCCCCGGAAATTTATTATAGTCCTGACGAGTAGAAGGATTTGAGAGTATTTTATATGCGTAATTTATATTCTCAGAGAAATTGAGTTTTTTAATAATAACTCCTGCTACTCCCGTCCTATCGAGCTGGGCCATTCTCCTTCTGTAAGCAATCTCTATCTCCGCCTGGGTGGCGTCCTTTGCGATATAAAGCACATCGTAGAGATCCATACGAGTACGCCCTATCCCTCAGTATAAATTGCAACTACCCAGGTTTAATTTCGGCACTTCCATCAATATAGTTTTAGGACTATTTTCCCCATATTGCCGTTTTCTTCCATCAGACGGTGCGCCTGCATGGCATCTTCCAGCATATAGGTTCGAAAAATAGGCGGCCTGACCCGTCCCTTGCCGACCAGCGGCCAGACATGGCGCTCGACTGCGCGTGCCAGGCGGGTCTTTTCCTCGACGGATTTTGGCCGCATGGTCGAAGAGGTGAGCGTGAGCCCCTTCATCATCACCGCCACGAGGTCGATCGGAACGACCGCGCCCTCCATGAAGGCAATGCTGACATGCCTGCCGCCGGGTGCCATGACGGCGAAATTGCGCGCGATGTAGCTTCCGCCGACAATATCCAGGACGACGTCGATGCCACGCTCGCCCAGCGCGTTGCGGCAGACCTCGACGAAGTCCTCGCTGCGATAGTCGATAGCAATGTCGGCACCGAGTTCACGCAGGAAGGCGACCTTTTCAGCTCCTCCCGCGGTTGCAACCACGGTGGCGCCGACAGCCCGCGCGAGCTGTATCGCCAGTGAGCCGATGCCGCTTGCGCCCCCGTGGATCAGGACGGTTTCACCTGGCGCGAGACGTCCGCGCTCGAAGAGATTGTGCCAGACGGTAAATGCCGCTTCGGGAAGGGCCGCACCGGCGACATGGTCCGTCCCGGCGGGGATCGGCAGACAATGGCTGGCCTGGGCAAGGCAATATTCGGCATAGCCGCCACCCGATACCAGCGCCGCGACCTGGCGCCCGACAAC
>JBARWP010000747.1:0-4735 GCA_049646905.1 Pseudaminobacter sp.
CCCAGGAAGTTGCCTCCCGCCTCCAGCTCGGGCCAATCTTCGGACGGGTGCAGATCGACGCCGACAACCTTGGCGCCATAGCCGAGGAAGGTGGAGACCGAGGAGCGGCCGATACCTCCGGCCGCTCCCGTGACAAGAATGATCCGCCCTTGAAGCATTGTCACTGCTCTTTTGCGGCCAGATGCCATTGGCCGTCTTCGAACTGCAGAAGCAGCACGGACGAGCCGTCCACGCCCCAAGGATGCTTGGGGTCCGTGAAGTTGTAGATCGAGTGGGCTCCCGGGAAATCCTTGAGCTGACGGATTCCGTCGGCGACCGCTGCGCGGAAGGCCTCGGTGCCGGGTTCGGCATGGTCCGCGGCCTTTTCGAGCGCCGCGGCAACGATCAGCCCCGCGTCGTAACCGAAGGCCGCGCCGGCATCCCAGGAATTGGCGCCGACCTTGTCATCGTATTTCTTGATGAAGTCGAGGGCGATCGCCTTGCGCGGCTCGCTGTCGGGCAGATCGCCGGCCACCGCGACCGCACCGTTCACGCCATTGATTCCGTTCACGCCAGAGCCGACGAGCTTGTTGAAATCCTTGTTGAAGATTCCGTTGGTGTTGTAGATTGGACCGGCAAATCCGCGCTCCTTCAGGGCAAGGTTCGGCAACGCCGCCGGCGTGCCGGCGCCGCCTATGAACACCGCATCCGGGCTTTGCGACAAAAGCTTGAGGATCGGGCCGGATACCGACGTATCGGCACGCGCAAAGCGCTCTTCAGCCACGATCTCGAAGCCGTGGAGCTCGGCCTGCTCCTTCAGGGCGGCAAGCGTCATATCACCCCACGGATCGCTGAAGCCGATGAAGCCCACCTTCTTCACCCCGCGTTTCACCATGTCTTCGGCGATGGGAACGATCCAGACCCGGGGTGGCGCGGGAATGTTGAAGATGAAGGCGTCCCGCTCGTCCCCAAAGGAGATCGGCGCGATCGAGATCTGCGGCACCTTGGCCGCCGTGGTCAGATTGGCCATCGCCAGCGAGGAGGGCGTGGCGATGTTGCCCAGAATGACATCGACATGGTACTCGCTGATGAGCTTCTGGGTATTGCGGTTGGCAACCGCAGGGTCGGAACTGTCATCGAGGACGATGACATTGACCTTCTGTCCCTTGATTTCGGCGGGAATGGCCAGTTCCATGCCGGTCTTGCTCGGCCCGCCCTGAGCGGCAGCCGCGCCGGATAGCGGCGCCACGACACCGATGTTGATGTCGGCCCAGGCGGTGCCGGCAAAGGTTGCGAGCCCGGCGGCGAGAATGAGTGATTTCACGTTGTACTCCTCCGTGTTTCGGTTCAGTGGCCGAGATAGCTTTCGGCCAATTGAGGGTTCGCCACCAAAGCGGCACTCGTGCCGCTGAGCTGGAACCGCCCCAATTCCATGACATGGCCGTAGGAAGCCGTGTCGAGCGCGAGCGCGGCATTCTGTTCGATCAGCACCACGCTCATGTCGTTGAATTCTTCCTTGAGGACACGGAAGATTTCCCGTGTGATCAGCGGCGCAAGACCCAGCGACGGCTCGTCGAGCAGAACTACGCGCGGTTTGGCCATCAATGCCCGGCCGACGGCGAGCATCTGGCGCTCGCCTCCCGAGAGGGTCCCGGCCAGTTGCGTCTCGCGTTCCTTGAGGCGCGGAAACAGCGCATAGGTGATGTCGAGCTGCCGGCGGGTGCCCGCGGGCGCGGTGTAGGCACCGAGCAGGAGATTGTCGCGCACGCTCATGGAGGTGAACAGCTCGCGCGATTCCGGCACCAGTGCGAGACCGAGCCTGAGCCGTTCCGACGTGGCAAGGCGGCTGATCTCCCGTCCGGCGTAGCGGATCGAACCCCGGCTCGGCTCAAGCCCCGCAATGGCGCGCAGAAGGCTGCTCTTGCCCGCGCCATTCGGGCCGATAATGGTGATGATGCCCGACGCCGGAACCTGCAGCGACACATTGTCCACCGCCACGACCGCACCATAGCGCACGCTGAGATTTCGGACGTCGAGGAGCGGTTCGCCGTTATCCGAGATAGGCATTGCGCACCTCCTGATCGCGGAACATGGCCTCGGGGCTTCCGTCGAAGATCTTCCTGCCGAAGTTGAGCACGACGATCTGATCCGAGATCTTCGAGACGAACCGCATGTCGTGCTCGACGATCAGGATGGAGATGCCGCTGGCCTTGAGTTGCAGCAGCAACGCGATCAACTCGTCCTTCTCGTTGGCGCGAAGGCCCGCCGCCGGTTCGTCAAGCATGAGAAAGCCGGGCCCGGACATCAGCGCGCGGGCGATCTCCACCAGGCGCTGCTTTCCCAAGGGAAGGTCCCCGGCCGCCGTTCGCGCCTCGCTCTCGAGCCCGACCATGGCCAGGCATTCCATCACCCGGCGCCGATGTTCGGGGCTGAGGCCCGGTCGCCCGCCGAAGATCTCGCGCAGCGCCGTGGAAATGCCGGACGGTCCTGCGCCGAGAGCGACATTTTCGAAGACGCTCATCGCCGGCCGCAGCTTCACATGCTGGAAGGTCCGCGCAAGACCAAGCGTCTGCAGCGCCCGTGCCGGCAGGGGAGACAGGTCGCGTCCATTCAGCATCACCCTGCCGGAGTCCGCGCGCTCGGCTTTGCTGATGGCGTTGAAGGTGGTGGTCTTCCCGGCGCCGTTCGGGCCGATCAGGCTGACGATGTGCCGTGCGGGCACCGTGAAGCTGACGCTGTCCACCGCCACCAGCCCGTCGAAGCGCTTGGTCAGATCCTCGACCTGGACGGTGACGGCCGGATGATGCGACAGGCTCGACGTTTCGGCGGCGGAGCCGGCTTCGGCAACGGGCAGGGCGTCGCTACCCAGGGCGGCAAGCGCAGGGACCCGCGACAGCGTCTTCATCAGCCCGCCCGGGAAGTAGCGCAAGACGAGGATGAAGAAGAGCCCGAAGAGGATCATCTCCAGATTGGCGCTCGCTCCCGGCAGCAGGCCGAGCAGATCCTGCATCCAACTGCGGGCGTAAAGGATGATCGCGGTGCCGAGCAGCGCGCCCACCACCGATTGCAGGCCGCCGATCACTCCCATGAACAGCACGTTCATGCTTGCCGTCATGTCGAACAGCGAGGGGCTGATGAAAGCCTGCGTGTGAGCGTAGAGCCAGCCCCCGATAGCGGCGAGCACAGCGGAAAGAGCGAAGCTTTCGACCTTGAGCGCCATCGGGTTGTATCCGAGGCTCTCCATCATGGTCTTGCCGCCGCGCAGCGACCGCACGGCAAGCCCGCGGGAAGAGGCGAGATAGCGCCGCAGCCCCAATACGCAGAGCAGGAACACCCCGGCGACCAGGGCGTATTGCATGTGCGGCGTGTCGATCCGCCAGCCGAAAAGGGTCAGCGGGGGTATGTCGCGGATGCCGCCATGGGCGCCGAGCGTCTCGCTGGTTCCCAAGAAGCTCGTGATCGCGACGCCCCAGGCGAGCGTGGTGATGGGAAGGAAATGACCTCCGAGATGCAGCGTCGCCACGCCGAGCACGATCGCCACGGCCAGCGCCGCCGCCACCGCGACCAGAAGGCCGATCCAGGGCGAAAGCCCCAACTGGGTGGTGAGATAGGCGGACGTATAGGCGCCTATTCCCATGAAGGCGGCATGGCCGAAGGAGATGATGCCGGCGGCGCCGGTCAGCAGCACGAGACCCAGAACGGCGACCCCGTAGATGCCGATCAGGTTGAGCATGATGATCGTGTAGCCATTGGCGAGACAACCGGCGACGACGATCGCGACAAGGGCCGCCACGATGCCGAGGCGGCGCGCGGCAACGGGGCTGGAAAAGGGCAGGGCCATCAGATTTCCTCGCCCTCTTCCTCGTCGACATGGGTCACGGCGAAGGCTGCCCGGGCCACCACCACGGGCAGCACCAGCGCGAAGACGAGCGCGTCCTTGTATTTGCTGAACTCGAAGGAAAAGAAGGATTCGGCGAACCCCAGCAGATAGGAGCCGAGGGCCGAAACCGGATAGCTCGAGAAGCCGCCGAAAACCGCGCCGACGAAGCCCTTCAGCCCGATCATCATGCCTGAATCGTAGTAGATCGTCAGATTGGAGCTGAGGAATATCCCGACGACCGCGGCGATGAAGGCCGCGACGGCAAAGGCCAGCGATGCCGAGGAAGTGGGATTGATGCCCACGATCGCCGCGCCGGTCGGATTGTCGGCCGTGGCGCGCAGGGACTTTCCAAGAAGCGACCCGGAAAAGCCGACATACAGCGCCAGGCAGGTCAGCGTCGCCACCAGGGTCACCGTCAGCGCGTAGCCCGAGAACGGCAGGCCGCCGAGGGTCACGTTGGGCAGGATCGACACGTTGTTGCGGATGCCCTCCGCCCCGAAAAGCACGAGTACGCAGCCAGACAGGACGAAATGGATGGCCAGCGAAACGATCAGCAGGATCAGGCTGGAGGCGCGTGCGATCTTTTCAAAGACGATCTCGTAGAGGTAGGGGCCGATCGGCGTGACCAGCAGCACCGTGAAAACCAGCGACAACAGGTAGTTGTTCGCAATCGACGGAAAAAAGATGATGGCCGCCGCGGGCACCAGAGGCAGTGCGTAGCGACAAAGCATGGTCGCGGGATCGATCGCCCTGCCTTGTCGCAGTTGACCCCAGACCCGCATGGCGGCCGCGAGAAGCGCAAGCACGACGACCGCATAGGCCGTGGGCGGAACTCTGCCCTCCTGCATCCAATGCAGGGTCATGGCGGCAACCGTG
>JBARWP010000748.1:0-2721 GCA_049646905.1 Pseudaminobacter sp.
ACCGGGCCGAGCGCGAGCCCGAGGCCGATGACGACCAGCGTCTGCATGGTCATCGGCACGGGATAGAACGGCACCGGTATCTTCGCCGACAGGGTCAGGAGCAGCGAGCCCGCGACCACCGCCAGGATATCGCGCGAACTGAAACGGCTTGTCCCCTCCGGGGCAATGGCTTGATAGAGCGTCATGGGGCGTCCTCCCGCAATTGCAAAATTTGAAAAACGGTCCCTCCGGCCCTTGGGGCTGGAGGGAATGGACCTCATTACGTCCACACAACGCGCGGGAAAACGGTTGAAAATGTGCAAAGGCGTAATATACAAATTTGAAAATTGTAAATTGCGAAATTGCGAATATGGCACCCCGCAAGCTCTATATCGGCCGCAAGGTGCGCGAGTTGCGCCAGGCCCACAAGGCGACCCAGCAGGGCTTTGCCGAACAGATCGGCATCTCGACCAGCTATCTCAACCAGATCGAGAACAACCAGCGGCCCGTATCCGCCTCGGTACTGCTTGCGCTTGCCGAGAAGTTCCAGATCGACATCGCCGAGATTTCACAGGGCGACAGCGACCGGCTGCTTTCGGCCCTGACGGAAGCGCTGTCCGACCCGGTTTTCGAAAGCTACGTGCCCAACCTGCAGGAACTCAAGCTGGTGACGCAGAACGCTCCCGGCCTTGCCCGCGCGTTGATCTCGCTGCACCAGGCCTATCGCCACAACAGCGAGCAGCTTGCAAGCCTCGACGATACGCTGGGCAGGAGTGCCATTTCCACCGAGCCGACGCCCTATGAGGAGGTGCGCGACTTCTTCCATTTCGTCGACAACTATATCCACGAGCTTGATATCGCCGCCGAAAAGCTCGCCGCGCGGCTCGGCTTGGCGGAAAACGAGGCAGGTGCGGCCCTGCCCGCCTATATCGAGGAGCGGCACCAGGTGCGCATCGCCCGAGGCGGATCGGACGCCGACCTCATCCGCCGCTTCGACCCGAAGGCGCGCGTGCTCTATCTCAATCCCTATCTGCCGGGCTCGACGCGCAACTTCCAGATCGCCGTCCAGGTCGCCGAACTGGAGGCCGAGGCGCTGGTGTCGCAGATTGCCGGGCGGGCGAACTTCCGGTCCGCCGAGGCGCTGGAGATCTGCAAGATGGGCCTGCGCAACTATTTCGCCGGCGCGCTCACCCTGCCCTACCAGTCCTTTTCGACGGCAGCGATGGAACTGCGCCACGACCTGGAGCTTCTGGCGGCGCGCTTCGGCGCCAGCATCGAACAGGTCGCGCATCGCCTGAGCACCCTGCAGCGGCCGGGCGCCAAGGGCGTGCCGATCTTCTTTGCCCGCATCGACCGAGCCGGCAACATCACCAAGCGCCACAGCGCTGCGAAGCTGCAATTCGCGCGCTTCGGCGCTGCCTGTCCGCTGTGGAACGTGCACCAGGCCTTCGAGGCGCCGGGCCGCATCATCCGCCAGCTTGCCGAAACGCCGGATGGCGTGCGCTATCTGTGCGTCGCCACCGAGCTGACCAAGGGCGGCGGCGGCTTCCACGCCCCGCAGCGCCGCTACGCCATCGCGCTGGGCTGCGAGATTGCCCATGCCGGGCACTTCGTCTATGCCGACGGGCTCGACCTCGGCAATCGCGCCGCCTTCGACCCCATCGGCATTTCCTGCCGCATATGCGAGCGGATGAATTGCCCGCAGCGCGCCGTGCCGCCGCTCAAGCGGCATTTGTCGGTCGACCGCAACCGGCGCGGCATCCTTCCCTACACCGTGACATAGAATGCCCGCGGTGCTGGAAGAGCGAGGTGTTCCATGCCACCTTGAACGCTCGAACCATAGGAGATTGACGGCATGAGCGAGGCGCATGCCAGCGGCATCCATCACGTCACGCTGATCACGCGGCGGGTGCAGGCCAATGTGGATTTCTATGCCGGCTTCCTGGGACTGCGGCTGGTCAAGCGCACCGGCGGTTACGAGGACGCCCTGCAGCTTCATCTGTTCTATGGCGACGGCCTTGGCTCTCCCGGCTCGCTCATCACCTTTCTGGTCTGGGAGGACGGGGCGCCGGGACGGGTGGGCAACGGGCAGGTGCTGGAAATCGCGCTTGCGGTGCCGCCGACAAGCCTCGGCGAGTGGATGACGCGCGCGCTGAGGCACGCCGTGCCCATCGAGGGACCCGTGCGCGAATTCGGCGAATCCGTCCTGCGCCTGAAGGACCCGGACGGCATCATCGTCAAGCTGGTGGCCTCCGACCTGCCCGCCACGCATCCCTGGGGCGAGGAGGCGATCGCCCCGCGACGGCTGCGGGCGGTGACGATCCTGTCCGAAGCTCCGGAGGAGACCGCCGCCTTCATCGAGCGCTTCGGCTATCGGCAAGGCCCCCGCGACGGCAACATCACCCGGCTTCTATCGGATACCGATGCGGTCGATATCCGCGACGGCTCCGGCTACGTTCCCGGCATTCCGGGCACCGGCACGGCCGACCATGTCGCCTTCCGCGCCGCCGACGTGGCGGCGGTGAAGGCGCAGGAGGCGCAGCTTTCACGGCTCAATTCCTCGCCCACCACCGTGCACGACCGGAAATATTTTACCTCGCTTTACGTGCGCGAGCCCACCGGCACCCTCATCGAACTGGCGACGGACGGCCCGGGCTTCACACTCGACGAGGCCCCCGACCGGCTGGGCACGACCCTTTTGGTGCCGCCTTCCGACCAGGATCGCGCCGACGACCTTGCTGC
>JBARWP010000749.1:0-3356 GCA_049646905.1 Pseudaminobacter sp.
GTTCCTGCAGGAGGGCGACACGCCGCGTCTCGCACGGCGTGTGCTGCGGACGCTGCTCGAACGCCACCACGCATTGCTCTCGGGGCTTGCCCAGGCGGCGCGCAAAGGCGGCGGCGTTCTCAAATCCTTCGATCCGAAATTCGATCTGCGGTCCGACGCATTGCGCTCCGTTTCCTGGCTCGGCGCGCTGCTGCTCCGCCTCGGCCGCGACAGGGAGGTGTATATGTCCGATACGGGTTTTCGTCTGGGGCAATTGCTTGCCGCTATCGATGCGGTGCATGTCGGCTATTGTGCCGATATGCGCGGCGGCGACGTTCCGCCGACGCTGCTCGGCAATTCCGTCCTGTCGATCGCAGCAGCGCAGCCGGCGCGTGCACTCGCCATCGTGGCGGGGCGCTGGAAGCCCTATGGCGGCTGGGCCAATCAGAAGCGCCGGATCAATGAGAAGGCGGACAAACTGGTGCATGGCAAGGAAGCCAGGGAGGTCCAGCTCGGATGGGACATGCGCCACGCGCTCTCGACTGCGCGACGGATCCAGCCGCTGCTGGCCGAGCTTGCGGCTGAACTGCCTAGCTTGCGTTCGCCCGACGACATGTTCAAGGCGGAATTGCTGCTTGGATACATGGCCGGCCCGCGGTCGGAGCAGAAAGCCGAAGACGGCGGGCAAGGCGCCGCAGATCATGCGAATACAAACGAAGGAGAGGAAAAGTGAGCGCCGCATTCAACCGTGGGACAGGCCTGCTCGTTATCGATGTCGTCAATTCCAATCCGAACGGTGACCCCGATGGCGAAAGCGAGCCGCGCACGTTCGAGGGCGATGGACGCGGCCTGATTTCTCCGGTGTCATTCAAGCGCAAGCTGCGCGATCTGATGGAAAATACCGAGGGCGAGGTGCGCAAAGCGGCGCTCGCAGCCGTCGGCGCGAGCCGCGGCGACGGCTTTGATATCCTGGAAAGCCGCGGGCGCAATCGCAAGCAGATCAGCGCGATGGACCTCGATGCGTTCCGCGCCGCCTACTGGGACGGCCGCGTGTTCGGCAATACCTTCGTCGAGGAGAAGGACAAGGGCAAGTTCATAACCACGGGCGTCGTGCAGTTCGGTCCCGGTGTCAGCGTTGCGCCGGTCGAGATCGTACGCCTCACGCTGACCAACAAGGCGGGCGTCGAGGCCGACAAGGATCGCGGCATGGCGCCGCTCGCCTTCCGCGTGGTGCGTCACGGGCTCTATGTCATGCCCTTTTTCGTCAACGCCAGCGCGGCAAAGAAAAGCGGCTGTACGGCGCGGGACATCGACGTGATGAAGTTCCTGATCCCTCACGCCTATGCACATACCGCCTCAGGGGTGCGCCCGCAGGTCGAGATCGTGCATGCCTGGTACGCCGAGCACCAAAATCCGCTCGGTTCCTGCCCCGACCCGCTGCTGCTCGCCGCGCTGAAGCCGCGTCGAACCGGCGATGATCCGGAGGCTGCGTCGAAGGATATCAGCGGTTACGTCGTCCCGGAGGGCCTGCCGGACGATCTGCGCGCGCGGCTCGCCTCCTTCGAGGATTTGTGCACACGAAAGTGGTAGGCCAGAGGGGTGACGAAGCGGCTGCTTGCCCATTCGGCGCCGGCATCCGGCGCCGAGCCGCAGGACTACGCTGCGCATGTTGCGGGTGTCCGCAGACGGGCGGTCGCGAATGCGGCGGAAGTGGTGCGCTACGCACCCAGCGCCGGCGCACTCGTTTCGATCGTCGACGACGGTGCGCAGTTTCACGATCTCGGCAAGCTCGATCCTGATATCCAGGCCAGCTTGCGGCACGGGCGCGAGGCGCGTCTGGCGTGGGACCATGTCGACGCCGGCGTCGCGCATCTGATGGCCTGCGGCGCCAGGCCTTCCGCTTGGCTTGTCCGCGCGCATCATAGTCCGGGACTGCCGTCTCAACGCGGGCATCGCCATAGAGCAGGCCTGCCATATCTCCGCGGCCGGCGTGGAGACAATGAAACGCCGGGGCGCGATCAGGAACAGATCGAGCAGACCGATCGTTTCCTTTCGGCGATGCTTGCCGACCATAGCGGCGCGATCGGCGGCCCCACGCCCGAGCGGAGGCGGGAGATACACGGGTTGGCGCTACGCGTGGCCTTGTCCTGTCTCGTCGACGCCGATCATGCGGATACCCCCTGGTTCGACACCGGCACCGAGCCGGCGGCAGGCGCTGCGGCCCGCTGGCCGGAGCGACTGGGGGCGCTTGACGCCCATGTCGCGGCTTTGCCCGATCGCGGCGGTGAACGCGACCGGCTCCGCCGCGCCTTCTACGATGCTTGCAGGCACAGCGATCCCGAGGCCGCGCTCGTCGCCTGCGAGGGGCCTGTCGGCATCGGCAAGACGACCGCCGTGACTGCCTTCCTGCTGCGGCGGGCAATCGAGACAGGCGCGCGCCGTCTCTTCATCGTTGCGCCGCACACCGCGATCCTTTCGCAAACTGCGGATCGCCTCCGCAAAGCGCTCGTCCTTCCCGGCGAGGACCCCCACGAAATCGTCGCCGAGCACCATCATCGCGCCGATTTTTCCGCTCTTTCGTTCCGCGAACTGGCGACGCTCTGGACCGCGCCGATCGTGGTGACCACAGCCGTGCAGTTTTTCGAGACGTTGGCTGCGAACGAACCGCGCCACCTGCGTAAGCTCCATCAGCTTCCCGGCTCGGTGATTTTCATCGATGAGGCTCATGCCGCGTTGCCGACGCGGCTGTGGCCGCAAAATTGGCGCTGGGTCCGCGAACTCGCCGAGGATTGGTCGTGCTCGTTCGTTTTCGCCAGCGGCTCGCTAACCCGTTTCTGGACGAGCGAAGATGTCGTCGGCGACAAGGTAGCGGCCTTGCCGGAACTGACGCCTCCGCACCTGGTGGAACCGCTGCGACGCGCGGAAGCGCGCCGGATCGTCTACGAGACGCTGGGGCGCTTTCACGACCTCGGGCAATTGATCGAGGCGATCGCGTCAACGCCGGGTCCGCGCCTCGTCATCATGAACACCGTGCAGAACGCTGCGATCGTGGCCATGCGCATGAGGAGCGCCGGCCATGATGTCGAGCACCTGTCAAACGCCTTGTGCCCAAGAGATCGCGATGCTGCTCTCAAACGCATTGTCGCGCGACTGGAGTCCGGGAATGGCGGGGACTGGACTTTGGTCGCGACCAGCCTCGTGGAAGCCGGCGTCGAGTTGTCCTTCCGGTCGGCGCTCCGGGAGCGTTTCTCGACCGCCTCGCTCATCCAGGTTGGCGGACGTGTCAACCGTCATGCGTCGGAGGAGGCGTGCCGGGTATATGATTTCGCGCTGTCCGACGATCCCGATATCACGAAGAATCCGTCGGCCCGCATCCC
>JBARWP010000750.1:0-2237 GCA_049646905.1 Pseudaminobacter sp.
GGTTGTTGTAGTAGCGCACGAGCTTGAAGGCCGTATCGTTGGCATCCGAGCCGGAAGTGCCGAAGAAGACGCGCGCCATGTGGGACGCGCCGGTCTGCTCGCGCATCAGGGAAAGCACCTTGTCGGCCAGCCGGATGGCGGGTTCGTTCGAGGTGCCGCCAAAAAGATGGACGTAGCCGAGGTCGCGGATCGCGGTCGCCGCCGCATCCGCGATTTCCTCCCGGCCGTAGCCGACATTGACGCACCAGAGCCCCGCGCCCATGTCGATCACGCTGCGGCCATGCCGGTTCCGCAAGCGCACACCCTTGCAATCGGAATAGATGGTCGGGCCGTCCTTCTGCAGGTCCGCGATCGAGGTGACGGGATGAAGGAGGCTCAGCTTGTCGAGCTCCTCCAGAGACATGTTCGTCGATGCGATGGTCATGGCCGGTTTTCCTTTGTGTCTATGTTCCCGCAAATGCGCCCGCGTCAGCCTGCCAGGCGCCTTCGCAGCGCCTCGACCGCGCTCAGGGGCGTGGTGAGGACAGGAGCGGTGCAAGAAGATTCTACGGCGGCTTTTGCCCTGGCCAGCGAGAATTGGCCGAGCACGATGGCGTCGACGCCGGCAAGGCCGGCGGCCGCCTGCGCCGCCAGGCGGTCATGGCTTTCCCCGTCGCCTCGCTTCAGCGCCGGCAGCGCGTTTTCCGCAATGACCGTGTGGACTTCGATGGTCTTTCCCCGCTCCGCCGCCATTTCGAGCAGTTCGTTTTCAAGCGCTGCTGCCGATGGCTCGAAGGTGACCACCAGGCCGATCCGCGTGCCGTATTCGAGCGCCTTCTCGAAGGCGGCCTCGTTGGGGCGCAGGACCGGTATCGGGCAGTTCTGCTTGACGGCATCGATGGCCGGGCCGAAAGCCGAACAGGTGTAGAGGATGCCTGACGTCTGCCCATGACGGCCGCTGCTGGCGCGGGCATAGTCGGCCAGCTCATGAATTCGCCGGTGGATGTGCGGGTCCAGACTGCCGCGATCGGCGCGGTCCACAGCCAGCGACGTGTCGAGAAGGTCGAAGCAATAGGCTTGCGGCCAGTGCTCGGCAAAGGCCGCATGGGCCGGTTCCACGGATTCGTTCAGGGCATGGATCAGGGCGATCCTGAACCGCCTGTCAGTTGACGACATCGGCTGTTTCCCTCCTTGCCGACAGAACGCGGATGAGCGCCTCGTCGCGCAGCGTCTCCAGGCTGGGAACCGGGCGGCCGGCGGCCTCCTGCCGAACTCCCTCGACCAGAAGTGCGCAAACCTCGGGTGTCAGCCGCGGCGTTCCCAGCGTTGCCCAGCGGCGCTCCTGGCTGGGGCCGAGATGCTTCAGATAAGCCTCGATACCTCCCGCGCCGCCGCCGAGATGATAGGCCATATGCGCTCCGACGATCGACCAGCGCAGCCCAGGCCCATGGACCAGCGCCTTGTCGACGGAAGCGACGTCGGCGATTCCCTCGGCAACGATGTTGACCGCTTCGCGCCACAGCGCAGAGGCGAGCCGGTTGGCTATGTGCCCGGCCGCGTCGCGTGCCAGCGTCACAGGCTCGCGGCCAAGGCTCCTGTAGAACGCGACGGCCCGATCGCGGGTCTGCTCGTCGGACGCGTAGATTTCGACCAGGGGCATCAGATGCGGCGGATTGAAGGGATGCGCCGTGATGAAGCGGCCGGGATGCTTCAAGCCCGCCGACAGTTCCGACCAGGTCAGCGACGACGTGCTGCTGGCAATGACGGCGTCGTCGTCGAGGGTCTGTTCGATATTGCCGTAGAGTTCGGCTTTCAGGCTTGCCGATTCCGGTGCGTTCTCCTGTACCCAGCGGGCGCCCGCAAGCGCCTCCTCTAGCGTCGCCGCCAGGTTCAGCCTGCCGTGCCGGGAGGTGCCGGTCGGATCGATGCGGCGAAGCTGTTCCTTGGCCGCATCGACCCGGTCGAAAAACCTCCGGGCGTCAGGCGCCGAGGGGTCCCAGGCCACGACGTCGTGACCATATGCGCTCATCAGCGCCGACCAGCTTTCACCTATCAAGCCGCAGCCGATGACGGCGATGTGGCTGCCACCCATCTCGTCCTATCTCCTTTCGCGGCGGGGCGGCGGTTCTGCCGACTGGTCGTCCTCGGCGAAGGAAGCCGTTGCCAGAAGGAACCGCATCCCCCCGAGAATATCGTTCGAAACGGCCTCTCCCGCTGCCTCCGCGTCGCCGGAAGACAGTGCGGCGATAGCCTCTTCG
>JBARWP010000751.1:0-15561 GCA_049646905.1 Pseudaminobacter sp.
GGAACAGGTCGCCTCGCTCGGCGCCAAGTTCATCGCGGTCGAGGACGAGGAATTCAAGCAGGCCGAGACCGCAGGCGGCTATGCCAAGGAAATGTCGAAGGAATATCAGGCCAAGCAGGCCGCGCTGACGGCCGAGCACATCGCCAAGCAGGACATCGTCATCACCACCGCGCTGATCCCCGGCCGCCCGGCCCCGAGGCTGGTATCGGCCGAGATGCTCGCGTCCATGAAGCCCGGCTCGGTCGTGGTCGACCTCGCGGTCGAGCGCGGCGGCAATGTCGAGGGCGCAGTTGCCGGCAAGATCGTGACCACGGCAAATGACGTCAAGATCGTCGGACATCTCAACATGGCCGGCCGCGTGGCAGCGTCCGCCTCGCTGCTTTACGCCAAGAACCTTGTCGCCTTCCTCGAAACCATGATCGACAAGGACGCCAAGGCGATCGCGATCAACCGCGAGGACGAACTGGTCAAGGCCACGATGCTGACCGACGCCGGCAAGATCGTGCACCCCAATTTCGCGAATTCGGCCGCACAACCGGCTGCGGCAAGCAAGCCGGCCCCGGCGGCTGCCGCCGCCAAACCGGAGAAAGCAGCCGCGCCCAAGAAAGCCACCGCCAAAAAGCCGGTCGCGGCGAAGAAGCCTGCCACCAGGCGGGTCGCCGAGAAGGCACCGAAGGGGGATGCGTGATGGAAGAAAAGACTGCTCTCGAACAGGCGCTCAATCAGCTCGAGCAGGCCGTGGCCAGTGTTCGCCTGGCCTTCACCGACCTTGAAAAATCCGAGGCGCTTGCCGGCTCCGTTAGCGACACGGCGCATGCGCTGTCGGGCGGTGCGATCGATCCCTTCGTCTTCCGCTTCGCCATCTTCGTCCTGGCGATCTTCGTCGGCTATTACGTCGTCTGGTCGGTGACGCCGGCGCTGCATACGCCGCTGATGGCCGTCACCAACGCCATTTCCTCCGTGATCGTGGTCGGCGCGCTGCTGGCCGTCGGCATCTCGGCGGCGGGGCTCGCCACCGGCTTCGGCTTCGTGGCGCTGATACTCGCCTCGGTCAACATTTTCGGCGGCTTCCTTGTCACCCAGCGCATGCTGGCGATGTACAAGAAGAAAGAGAAGTGAGCGCAGCCCGATGAACGCCAACCTCGCTTCTTTCCTCTATCTCGTCTCCGGCATCCTTTTCATCCTGGCGCTGCGCGGCCTGTCGCACCCGACGACCAGCCGCAAGGGCAACATCTACGGCATGGTCGGCATGGCCATCGCCATCGCCACCACGCTGGCGCTCGCCACCCCCTCGCTCGGCGCCTTCGGGCTGATCGTGGTCGGCATCGCCATCGGCGGTGGCATCGGTGCCTTCATTGCCCGCAGCATCGCCATGACGGCGATGCCGCAGCTTGTCGCCGCCTTCCACAGCCTCGTCGGCCTTGCCGCCGTGATGGTGGCGGCTGCCGCCGTCTATGCACCGGAAAGCTTCGGCATCGGCACCATCGGCGCCATCCACGGCCAGGCGCTGGTGGAAATGTCGCTCGGTGTGGCCATCGGCGCCATCACCTTCACCGGCTCGGTCATTGCCTTCCTCAAGCTCGACGGGCGCATGTCCGGCAAGCCGATCCTGCTGCCGGCGCGCCATATCATCAACGCCGGGCTCGGCATTGCGCTGGTCGTGCTGATCATCCTCCTGGTGACCACGCAGAGCACGACCATCTTCTGGCTGATCGTGCTGCTGTCGCTGGCGCTCGGCGTGCTGCTGATCGTACCGATCGGCGGTGCCGACATGCCGGTCGTGGTGTCGATGCTCAACTCCTATTCGGGCTGGGCGGCGGCTGCGCTCGGCTTCACGCTCGGCAACCTCGCGCTGATCATCACCGGCGCACTGGTCGGCTCGTCGGGCGCGATCCTGTCCTACATCATGTGCAAGGGCATGAACCGCTCCTTCATCTCCGTCATTCTCGGCGGCTTCGGCGGCGAGGCTTCGGCAGCCGCTAGCGATGACGGCATCGAGCGTACCGTCAAGCAAGGCTCGGCCGACGACGCCGCCTATCTGATGATGAATGCGCAGAAGGTCATCATCGTGCCCGGCTACGGCATGGCGGTGGCGCAGGCCCAGCACGCGGTGCGCGAAATGGCCGACAAGCTGAAGGCCAATGGCGTGGAAGTGAAATACGCCATCCATCCGGTCGCCGGTCGCATGCCCGGCCACATGAACGTGCTGCTTGCCGAGGCCAACGTGCCTTACGACGAAGTGTTCGAACTGGAGGACATCAACTCCGAGTTCGCCCAGGCCGACGTCGCCTATGTCATCGGGGCCAATGACGTGACCAATCCCTCGGCGCGCGACGACAAGAACTCGCCGATCTACGGCATGCCGATCCTCGAGGTCGACAAGGCCCGCACCTGCCTGTTCGTCAAGCGTTCGCTCGGCTCGGGCTATGCCGGCATCGACAACACGCTGTTCTACAAGGACGGCACCATGATGCTGCTCGGCGATGCCAAGAAGATGACCGACGACATCGTCAAGGCGATGGATCACTAGGCACTTCATCCGCCTTCCGTAAAAATCCTGCTCCGGCAAACGGTTGGAGCGGGGCAGAGCCCTGAACCTGCCCAACTCAACAGCGCAAATCGTGAATGCTGATCAGCCCGCGTTAACGCCTGGTCGCCGCCGCATCGATCGAGGGGCCGCATCCTGCGGTTGCGGAAACCGTATGTGGAAAATTTCGTCAGGAAGAGTATCATGACCGCGATGGCAATGCAGGTCGCGATCCGGCGTGACCCTCACGCTAGATGACAGCACGGCAGACCGTGACCTAACCGACTTGATCGAGGAGGAATGATCATGGCAGGTTTCCACGTCATAGCAGGTGCCAACGATACGCTTGAACACGTCATTGTTCGAAAGATCAGCGTTTCCGATATTTTCGATGCATTCATGCGCGGTGTCGACGATTTCATGGTCAAGCCGTCGCATATCGTCTTCTTATGCCTGATCTATCCTCTGGTGGGCGTCTTCCTGGCCGCCTGGACATCCGGCAACAATGCGCTGCCGCTGCTGTTTCCTCTGGTGTCCGGCTTTGCACTGATCGGCCCGTTCGCTGCGATCGGCCTTTACGAGATCAGCCGGCGGCGTGAGGCGGGGATGGATGCTTCGTGGCGCCATGCCTTCGAGGTCCGCAATTCTCCCGCACTGCCCTCCATCGCGGCAATCGGCATATTGCTGTTCGGCCTCTTCATCGCCTGGCTTTTGACCGCCCAGACCTTCTATCAGCAACTGTTCGGCCCGCAGCCGCCGGAATCGGTCTCCAGCTTCATCAACCAGATCTTCGCCACCGGGCGCGGCTGGACGCTGATCATCGTCGGGCACGCCATCGGCTTCGTCTTTGCCGTAGTTGCCCTGTGCAGCAGCGTCATCGCCTTCCCGCTGCTGCTCGATCGCGATGTCGGGGCCTATGAGGCGGTCCATACCTCCATGCGGGTGGTCTGGAAAAACCTAATCCCCATGGCAGTCTGGGGCCTGCTGGTTGCGGCATTGCTGATCATCGGCTCGCTGCCGCTGTTTGCCGGGCTGGCCGTGGTGCTGCCGATCCTCGGTCACGCCACCTGGCACCTCTATCGCAAGGCGGTGGAACCGCCGCCTTCCGTCTCGGCATAATTCAGGCCTGTTGATTACAACGACACGTCCTGCAAGCGCAGGGCGTGCCGTTTATTTGCCCATGGCGCCAACCGCAATCGATCAGATCGACGGATGGCTGAAGCGGGCGCGGCGGGCATCGCGGGTCAGGTTGCGAAAATCCCTGCCGCTGACATGCACCAGCGTCCGGTGGTCGCCGCCCTCGAAATAGATGTCGTCGGCATCGCCGAAGCTCTCGTCGAGGATCACCGGCACGTCGTAGGCAGCCCCGATCGGCGGCACCGCGCCGACATCGCAATCGTCGAACAAAGTGCCGACCTCGGTTTCGGAGGCAAGGCCCAGCCTTCGGTCCATGAGGTCCTGCAGCATTCCAAGCTCTATCCTGTGCGTGCTCGGCACAACGGCAAGCGCATAACCGGTTTCGTAATGGACAAGGACCGACTTGGCCATGCGGCTGCCAGGCACATGGGCGGCGATAGCCGACTGCCTGCTTGTCGCCGTGCGGTGATGCGCCACTGTGTCGTAGGACACGCCTTGCTCGTCGATATAGTCTTTCAGTCTGTTTGCGATCGTCATCTCCGGCACCCCTTGGTTTGACGGATGCTCCAGACCGGCAGGCCGGCCGGAATGGAACATGCGTAGGTTCAAAAGCGCTCCAGCATCGTCATCTGTTCTGGACGAACAGCGGATGCTGCGTATCGTGACGTCAGCGGAGGCGAAGAGCTTCGCCTATCCGCACCGATACGGACAGAAATGGTCCACTTCCTGCCCCTTGCAAGGGGTCTGCCTCCACGTCATGCGTGAAGCGTCGTGTCGGTATCCTCAGCCGGCCCGCTTCATTGCGCGGCCCCGAAAAACAGCGTCCGGGTAAGCAGCGTATGGTCAGACTCGAAAACCATCATGGCCACGAATACCAGCACAAGCGCCGGCGGCAAGATGATCGCATAAGTCAGCGCCAGCCGCTCCCATGCCATATGCATGAAGACGGCAACGATCAGTCCTGCCTTCAGGATCATGAACAGCAGGATCAGCGTCCAGCGCAGATATCCCTGAAGGCCGATATAGTCGACGAAGTAGGAACAGGCGCTGAGGATAAACAGCCAGCCCCAGACCACCAGATAAAGCCTGATCGGATGCTGCTGGCCCTCGGTATGGGCACCAGCCAAATTCACTTGCCCATGCGGCATCGGTTGAGCGTGGTTGTGAGCGGTCGCTTCAGCCATGTCTGTCCTCACCAAAGATAGAAGAACGCAAAGATGAACACCCAGACGAGATCGACGAAATGCCAGTAGAGACCCATGATCTCGACGCTCTCGTAATTGCCCTTGCGGCTGGTGAAAAAGCCGGGCCGCTCCGTGTCGTAGTCGCCACGCAGGACCTTGCGCGCGATGATGATCAGGAAGATCACGCCGATCGTGACATGAGTGCCGTGAAAGCCGGTGATCATGAAGAAGGTGGCGCCAAACTGTTCGGCTCCCCATGGGTTGCTCCACGGCCGCACGCCCTCGCTGATCAGCTTCGTCCATTCGAAGGCCTGCATGCCCACGAACATCGCTCCCAGCACGGCGGTGACCAACATCAGCGTGGCGGTCTTCCTACGCTGGCGGCGGTAGCCATAATTCACCGCCATCGCCATGGTGCCGCTGCTTGAAATCAGCACGAAGGTCATGATCGCGATCAGCAGCAGCGGTACGCTGACACCGCCGACATGCAGGCCGAAGACCTCGCTCGGATTGGGCCAGGGCACCGCCGTCGACATGCGCGCCGTCATGTAGGAGAGCAGGAAGCAGCCGAAAACGAATGTATCGGAAAGGAGGAAGATCCACATCATGGCCTTCCCCCAGGAGACATTCTTGAAAGTCCGCTGGTCGGAAGCCCAGTCGGCGGCAACCCCGCGCAGGCCATCGGGCCGGGCTGCGGTCTGGACGGGCTGTGTAAATGTCGTTTCGGCCATGGGCTTTGCCCTTCTAGGTCAGCAACTGGCGGCAGATTTCGATGAAGTCGGCGGCCCAGCCGGCAAGCACAACGAAGATGGCCAGCCAGACGAGAAGCAGGAAATGCCAGTAGATGGCGCACAGCTCGACGCTGAGCGTGAGCCGGTCATGCCGTTCCGGCCGCCAGGATGCACGTGTGGTGCGGCCAAGCGCGATCAGGCCACCGAGAATATGCAGCCCATGCATGGCGGTGATGAGGTAAAAGAAGCTGTTGGCCGGGTTGGTGGACAGGAAATAGCCCTCGGCTACAAGCTGCCGCCACACGACGAGTTGGCCGGCAAGGAAGGCGAGCGCGGTGAGTCCGCCGGTGACCAGCCCGAGCCGGACCATGTCGAACTGCCCGTTGCGCGCGGCGAGCACAGCACATTGCAGCGCAATGCTGCTCAGCACCAGGATACCGGTGTTGAGCCACAGCGCCGACGGCAGCGGCAGGGCACGCCAGTCGGGAAACCCCATGCGCATGAAATAGGCGCTGGCAAAAAGTGCAAACAGGCACCCGACGACGGCGAGAAAGATCCCGAGCCCGATCTTGGCGGCCGGCATCGAGCCGGATTCGGTGTGGGGAAAGGCAGCCACCGACCCCTGTTCGAGCCAAGGCTTGGCCATCAGCCGCTGATGCGACAACCACCACGCGGCAATCGCAGCGATCACGGCCAGAAAGACGAGCACGATGCTCATACCGCCCCCCTCGATGCCGCATGGGCACCCGGCGGCTCGTTCTGCGGAATGAAATCCTCCTTGGCGCCCGGCACGCTGTAGTCATAGGCCCAGCGATAGACGACCGGCAGATCCTTGCCGAAATTGCCGTGGGCGGGCGGCGTCTGCGGCGTCTGCCATTCCAGCGTGGTCGCCCGCCACGGATTGCCGCCAGCCTCCCTGCCGTGGCGGATGCTCCAGATCAGGTTGAACAGGAAGACGAGTTGGGCAAAGCCGACGATGAAGGCCATGATGCTGATGAAGGCGTTGAGATCATGTGCCGACTGCGACAGCAGCGCCATGTCGCCCAGTTCGTTGTAGCGGCGCGGCACGCCCATCAGGCCGAGATAGTGCATCGGAAAGAAGATGAGATAGGCGCCGATGAAGGTGACCCAGAAGTGGAATTGCCCCATCGCCTCGTTCAGCATGCGGCCGGTGATCTTCGGATACCAGTGGTAGATCGCCCCGAAGATCACGGTGATCGGCGCAACCCCCATCACCATATGGAAATGCGCCACCACGAACATGGTGTCGGACAAGGGCACATCCACGACCACATTGCCGAGGAACAGGCCGGTCAGCCCGCCATTGACAAAGGTGACGATGAAGGCCAGCGCAAACAGCATCGGCACGGTGAGGTGGATGTCGCCGCGCCATAGCGTCAAGATCCAATTGTAGACCTTGATGGCAGTGGGAATGGCGATAATCAGCGTCGTGGTGGCAAAGAAGAAGCCGAAATAGGGATGCATGCCGCTGACATACATATGGTGCGCCCAGACGATGAAGCTCAGCGCACCGATGGCCACGATTGCCCAGACCATCATGCGGTAGCCGAAGATGTTCTTGCGCGCGTGCGTGCTGATCAGGTCGGAGACGATGCCGAAGGCCGGCAGCGCGACGATATAGACCTCCGGATGCCCGAAGAACCAGAACAGATGCTGGAACAGGATCGGGCTACCGCCGCCATGCTGTAGCTGTTCACCCATCTCAACAATGGCCGGCATGAAGAAGCTGGTACCGAGCACGCGGTCGAGCAGCATCATCACGCAGGCCACAAACAGGGCCGGAAAGGCCAGCAGCGCCATGACGGTCGCGGTGAAGATGCCCCAGACCGTCAGCGGCAGGCGCATCAGCGTCATGCCGCGCGTGCGGCCCTGCAGCACGGTCACGACATAGTTGAGCCCGCCCATGGTGAAGCCGATGACGAACAGGATCAGCGAGGACAGCATCAGGATGATGCCCCAGTCCTGCCCTCCAGGCGTCCCGGTCATGATGGCTTGCGGAGGATAGAGCGTCCAGCCGGCGCCGGTCGGGCCGCCGGGGGCAAAGAAGCTCGCCACCAGCACCAGCACCGCGAGCAGATAGATCCAGTAGCTCAGCATGTTGATATAGGGAAAGACCATGTCGCGCGCGCCAACCATCAGCGGGATAAGATAGTTGCCGAAGCCGCCGAGAAACAGCGCGGTCAGCAGATAGATCACCATGATCATGCCGTGCATGGTGATGAACTGGTAATAGGCTTCCGGCGTGATGAAATCGAAGGTGCCGGGAAAGCCAAGTTGGAGCCGCATCAGCCAGGACAGCACCAGCGCCACGAAGCCGATGCCGAGCGCGGTCGCCGAATACTGGATGGCGATGACCTTGGCGTCCTGCGAGAAGACATATTTCGTCCACCAGCTATGCGGGTGGTAAAGCTCGACCTCCGCGACTTCGGCCGGCGGAACGGACCCGGCCGCACCAGGCGTGACATCGACCATCGAAACACCTCCTTGTTTCGTTGCGATGAAGGTCTGAGCTTTCCGATACTCGCCCGGTCGGCCCCAGCTTCATCTCTTTCTGGTCAGTCCTGCTTTTCCTCCAAGGAACTCGTCTGCTCGGGCGCGTATAATTGTGCGAATGTCTGCTGTTCGCCGAGCCAGGCGAGGTAATCCTCCTCCGTATCGATCATCACGACGCCGCGCATGAAGGCATGGCCCTGGCCGCATAGTTCCGCGCAAAGGATTTCGAATGTCCCTGTTCTGGTTGGCGTGAACCAGAAATAGGTGACGGAACCTGGAACCATGTCCATCTTGGCGCGGAACTCCGGCACGTAGAAATTGTGCAGCACATCGATCGAGCGCATCAGCACCTTGACCGGCTTGCCGACCGGCAGATGCAGGTCGGCCGCTTCGACCACCACATCATCCTGCCCCGCCGGATCATCGGGAACCAGGCCAAGCGGGTTCTCCACGCTTACGATGCGCGTATCGGCCTTGCCCAGCCTGCCGTCCTCGCCGGGAAGGCGGAAATTCCACTGCCATTGCTGGCCGATCACCTCGACCTCGGTCGCATCGTCGGGGACAGTGACGAACTGGCTCCACACGAACAGGCCCGGCACCAGCAAAGCGGTCACGCCGATGGCCGTGGCAACAGTGAGCCAGGATTCAAGCTTGCGGTTTTCCGGCTCATAGGCCGCGCGGTTGCCTTCCCGGTGGCGGAAGCGGAAGACGCAATAGGCCATAAACAGCACGACAGCAGCGAAAACCGCGCCGGTGATCCAGAAGGTGATGGTTATGGTGTGATCTATGTAAGACCAGTTCGAAGCTATGGGCGTCCACCACCACGGGCTCAGAAGGTGAAACAAGACTGAGCCGACAACCACGAGAACGAGTACAAGCACTATGGCCATGCTCTGTTCCTCCTGGCGTCCCGAAGGGTCATCGCCCTTAGAAACGTCAGATCAGTATAGCCTGATTTTCGATCGAAATTCTAGGGCCGGGCCTACCCTGCCCCCAGCTATCGCGACGAACGACGATGCAAGGCACTATCTGCCGGCCCCGCCACTGCTTCACGCGGCGGCTTCGTAAAGCTGGCTCCCGTCCTGGTCTATGCCGACCAGGCTGACGTCATAACCCCACAGGCGTCGGATGTGGCGCAACGTGGCATCCCGGCTTTCCTCGGTCAGGACAACGCCGTCATGCACCATGTGCTGCAGGCGCAAATGCCGGTTGCCGAGAAGATCGACATCCACCACCTGAATGTTCGGCTGCTGGGTGCCGATGTCGTAATTGTGGGCAAGCGTGGCTCGTATCTTGGCGTAGCCGCGCTCGTCATGGATCGATGCGACCTGATAATGCGGCTGCGTGGCATCGTCACTTAGGACGAACAGGCGCAGCTTGCGGATCAGGGCCGGGCTCAGATACTGCAGGATGAAGGACTCATCACGGTGATTGGCCCAGGCGCTGAGCAGCGTTGCGAGCCAGTCGCCATTGCCGGCGATATCGGGAAACCAGTCGCGATCCTCCGAAGTCGGTTCCGTGCAGATGCGCTGGATATCCTGCATCATGGAAAAGCCGAGTGCATAGGGGTTGAACGACGAAAAGCGCGGATCGTCGAAGCTCGGCTGGAAGACCACATTCGAGTGGCTCTGCAGGATCTCCAGCATTGCCCCTTCGCTGATTCTGCCCGCATCGAAAAGCGTGTTCATGATCGTGTAATGGACGAAGGTCGCGCAGCCCTCGTTCATCACCTTGGTCTGGCGCTGCGGATAGAAATACTGCGCCACAACGCGAACGATGCGCAGAATCTCGCGTTGCCACGGCTCCAGGATGAGGCTGTTCTTTTCCAGGAAATAGAGCAGGTTTTCCTCAGGCAGGTTGAGCGCCTTCTTGCGCTCCTGCACCTCGCGCTCGTCCTCATCACTACTTTCGCCATCCTTGCGCTGCGGCAGGGTGCGCCACAGGTCGCTGAAGATGCGTTCCTCATAATCGAGCCGATCGCGCAGGCGCTCGCGTTCCTGCGCCGAGGAAAGCCGTGGCGGACGGCGATAACGAAAGACCGCCTGCTCCATCAGCGCATGCCCCGCGTCGAGGATCGACTCGACTTCCGCCACTCCGTGTTTTTCCTCGCAGCGGGCGATGTAGGACTTGGCGAACTCCATATAGTTTAGGATCGCACTGGCATCGGTCCATTGCTGGAACAGATAGTTGTTTTTGAAGAAGTGGTTGTGGCCGAAGGAGGCGTGGGCTGTGACCAGGGCCTGCATGGCCATGGTATTCTCCTCCATCAGATAGGTGATGCAGGGGTTGGAGTTGATTACCAGCTCATAAGCGAGGCCGCGACGGCCCTTACGATAGAGATGCTGTTCCTGCACGAAGTGCTTGCCGAACGACCAGTGCCGGTACATCAACGGCATGCCGATGGACGAATAGGCATCGAGCATCTGCTCGGAAGAGATGATCTCCATCTGGTTGGGATAGGTGTCCAGATGCAGGTCTTCCAGCGCCACCTCGCGGATCGCGTCATAGGTGCGCGACAGGGTCGCGAAATTCCAGTCGGAACCGTCAAACAGCAGATTCGACTGTCGGGGTCGCTTGGTCATGCCGCTGCCCGTCAACTCTTTGCGGAAGGCTGCTGCTTGGCAAACAGCCGCTTGAACACCGGATAGATGTCGCCAGGCTTGGCGATGCGGGCCATCTGGAAATTCGGCCAGTTCTGGCTCACCTCTCGATAGGCGTGCCAGAGCGCGGTGCCATGGTCGGGCGACCTGAAAATATCGCTCTCCCGCTCATCTATGATTTCGACATAGGCGAAATATTGGCAAAGCCGCATCACTTCGTCGTTAAGGAAATCGACGCAATATTCCGAATCGGCCACGGCATTGTCACCGTCCGAGGCCTGCGCGGCATAGATGTTCCAGCGCCCGCTCGGATAGCGCTCCTCGATGATGCGCCGCATCTGCTCGAGCGCGGTCGAAACCACCGTGCCGCCGCTTTGCGTGGAATAGAAGAAGGTCTCCTCATCGACCTCCTGGGCCTCATGCGTGTGGCGGATGAATACGGTGTCGATACGCTCGTAGCGCCGCCTCAGGAACAGATGCAAAAGCACGAAAAAGCGCTTGGCCAGATCCTTCTCGCGCTCGCCCATGGAGCTCGAAACGTCCATCAGGCAAAACATCACCGCATTGGCATTGGGCACCGGTTGGCGGTCGAAGCGGTTGAAGCGGATATCGACGGGATCGACATAGGCGACCAGTCGCCGGCGCCGACGCAGCCTTTCCAGTTGCTCGCGCAGGGCTTCCAGGCGCTTGAGCGTTTCGGGGTTCGGCCGTGCCTGCGCCGAAAGCTTGGCGATCTCGGCCTCGATCTCGTCCAACTCTTCCTGCTTGGGCCGTCTCAGCGCAAGGCGGCGCCCGAAGCTGTTGCGCATCGTGCGCCCGACATTGATGTTGGTGGGTGAGCCGCTGGTGGCATAGCCGGCACGCCGCGGCTTGTAGGCCACCACTTCCTTCAGGTCGAGCTTGACCATATCGGGAAGCTCCAGATCCTCGAAGAAGAGGTCGAGCACTTCCTCGCGCGACAGGACGAAACGGAAATCATCCTCGGCGTCTCCCATACCCGGAGAACCGGTTCCGGGACTGCCGCCCTCCCCGCCTCCGCGCTTGGCCAGCCGATCCCCGGGAATGAAGCTCTTGTTGCCCGGCAGCACATGTTCGCGCTTGCCGCTGTCTTCCGCATGCCGGAAGCTGGGCTCGCTGGTGCCCTTCACCGGCACCGGCACGGCATGCTCGCTATCCATGTCGGCGATCTTGCCGGTCCTGACCCTGTCGTTGATGACCCGCTTCAGTTCCTCGCGAGCGCGCGACAGGAAGCGTTGGCGGTTGCCCAGGCTCTTATCTTTGGGATTCAGGCGCCGATCGATGAAGTTCGGCATATATTGCCCTCTCTTGCGCGCATCCTAGCATAGCGGATCGGAAGTTCCTGTCATGCGCTTTCGGCTACATTTCCGGAACTGCCGATCCGGGACCGATCGACACGCAGGCGCAATCCCCTCGCCCGAGCGAAGCAAGTTTCGGATTGCCACACTATCCGGCCTTGTTGACCCGCATATACCAATCCACCAGGCGGCGGACCTGCCGTTCCGTATAGCCGCGTTCGACCATGCGCTGGACGAACTCCGTGTGCTGCTTTTCGGTAGCGCTGTCCTTCTTGGAGCCGAAGCTGATCACCGGAAGCAGATCCTCGACCTGGCCGAACATGCGCTTCTCGATGACCTCGCGCAGCTTCTCGTAGCTGGTCCAGGACGGGTTGCGGCCGTGGTTCTTGGCCCGCGCCCGCAGCGAGAATTTCACCACCTCGTTGCGGAAATCCTTCGGATTGGCGATGCCGGCGGGCTTTTCGATCTGCGACAGTTCCCGATCGAGGACTTCCCGATTGAGGATCTGCCCGGTATCCGGGTCCTTGTAGTCCTGATCCTCGATCCAGGCATCGGCATAGGCGATATAGCGGTCGAACAGGTTCTGGCCGTATTCGCTGTAGGATTCCAGATAGGCCTTCTGGATCTCGTGGCCGATGAACTCGGCATAGCGCGCCGCAAGCTCCGACTTGATGAAGTCGAGGAATCGCGATTCGATCTCCTGCGGGAACTGCTCGCGCTTGATCGCCTGTTCCATGACATAGATGAGATGCACGGGATCGGCCGCAACCTCCTTGGTGTCGTAGTTGAAGGTCTCCGACAACACCTTGAAGGCAAAGCGCGTGCTGACCCCGGTCATGCCCTCATCGACACCGGCGGCGTCGCGATATTCCTGAACCGACTTGGCCTTGGGATCGACGTCCTTCAGGTTCTCCCCGTCATAGACCCGCATCTTGGTGTAAAGCGGCGAATTCTCGTGGATCGCCAGACGGGTGGAGACGGTGAAGCGGCTGAGGATTTCCAGCACTTCGGGCGCGCAGGGGCTGCTTGCCAGTTCGCTCTCGCGCAGCAGCTTTTCATAGATCTGGCGCTCTTCCGTCACACGCAGGCAGTAGGGCACCTTGACCACCAATATGCGGTCGAGGAAGGCCTCGTTGTTCTTGTTATTCTTGAATTGCTGCCATTCCGATTCGTTGGAGTGGGCCAGGATGATGCCCTGATAGGGGAAGGCGCCGAAATTCTCGGTGCCGTTGTAGTTGCCCTCCTGGGTCGCCGTCAGCAGCGGATGCAGCACCTTGATCGGCGCCTTGAACATCTCCACGAACTCCAGCAGGCCTTGCGTGGTCCGGTTGAGACCACCGCTGTAGGAATAGGCGTCGGGATCGGCCTGGCTGAAATTCTCCAGCTGGCGGATGTCGACCTTGCCGACCAGCGCCGAGACGTCCTGGTTGTTCTCGTCGCCTGGCTCGGTCTTGGCGATGCCGATCTGGCGCAGCCGCGACGGCATCAGCTTGACGACGCTGAACTTGGAGATGTCGCCACCCAGTTCGTCCAGCCGCTTGGCTGCCCAAGGCGAGATGAGGCCATTGAGCCGGCGTCGCGCAATGCCGTATTTCTCCTCCAGCAGATCGCCCATGCGGTCGGGATGGAACAGACCCAGCGGCGATTCGAAGATCGGGCTGACCTGCCCGCCCACCTTCAGCGTATAGATGGGCTGCTTTTCCATTAGCTTCTTCAGCCGCTCGGCAAGCGACGACTTACCACCGCCGACCGGACCGAGCAGGTAGAGGATTTGCTTGCGCTCCTCCAGGCCCTGGGCCGCATAACGGAAATAGCCGACGATCCGTTCGATCGTATCCTCCATGCCGTAGAATTCGGCAAAGGCGGGATAGATCTTGATCGTACGGTTGGTGAAGATACGGCCCAGACGCTCATCCGCGCTGGTGTCGATCAATTTCGGATCGCCGATCGCATCGACCATTCTTTCGGCCGCGGTGGCGTACATGGACGGATTTTCGCGGCAAGCAAGCAGATATTGCTGGAGACTCATCTCCTCCTGCTTCTCGCCGCTGTAGATTTCAGAAAACAGACTGAAGACGTCAGACCCGTGCGATTGCATCTTGACCTCTCTCGATGTCGGAACTGAGTGAGATACGGTGTGACGGCTTGCATGCCGCAGATAGCCGCCAAGGGCGGAGCTTGCATGCGGCGATAGTGGTTGAAACCCAGGATCGCCCCGATGCCCGGCTCGTCGTCGGATTAGAATGTCGAGATGTTTTCGCGGTCACGCCACGCCTCCATCCTGAAATTCCTTCTTATGAATCATATAGGAAGGGCGCAGCAAATTGTTACGTGCATGTGCAAAAGAAAACGGCCTATCCCCCGTTTTTATCGTCATCATGGTCTTTACTTCGATAGCACGCCGCTACGCAGTACGAATTGGGTAACGCCTATCGCCAGATTGAGGCCCGTCTGCGCCTGTACGCTGACCGGCTGTAAGGTGAAGGTCTGATTCGACCCACCGACGAGGAAATTTGCACCGCCGCCCACCGCGGCGCTTGCTTCGGCGCTGGCGCCGACATAGTCGCCCGCCAAGGCACCGGGCGCGTAGATGTCGGTGTTCGGCGCTAGCACCAGCCATTGCATGAAAGCCTGTCCGGTAATGCCTATGTCCAAGCCGTATTTGGTCACCGTCCCGACATAGGTTTCAGGTGCAAAATTCTGTTCGGCTGGCCGGAATGTGCAGGTGAGTTCCTTGGCCGAACTGACGATGAGGCCGACGCCGCCGGAAATCGAACATTCGAGCATGCCCAATTCCACGCCCTGCTGCGCTTGCGCCGGAGTCGCAGCGGAAAGAATCAGGGCTGTCACTGTTGCCGCCATCGTCTTCATGAGGCGCTCCATGCCTTCCCGACCCGTCTTCCAAACAGACGGAGGGCCGCATGGTTCCCATGCCGCACAAGGACGTGATCGCCGTTTACTGCGGTGTCACGCCAGGCCGAAAGACGCGCTCAACTGCGCGTACGTGCAAGCCCGTCGGTCGCAACCTTGTAGTTCGGATCGAGTTGGGCTGCGCGTGCGTAGGATTTCGCCGCACGTGCCTTCTCGCCGCGCCGCTCATAGATCAGCGCCTGGTTGGCCCAGCTCTCGGCGACCCGCTCGTTGAGCTTGATCGCCATGTTGAAATCGGCGAAGGCATTGTCCTCGTCATTGGTGGCGAGATAGGAAAGGCCGCGCCCGTTATAGGGTTCTTCCGAATCCGGCGAGAGCGAGATGGCGGTCGAAAAATCCTCGATCGCGAAGGCGTGCTGGCCTTGGGACTGATAGATCAGGCCGCGATTGTGATAGGCGCGCGGATCGGTGGTATCGAGCTGGATGGCCTTCTGGAAGTCGTTGAAGGCTTCCTGCGTACGGCCCGCCCTGCGATAGAGATTGCCGCGCCCGATATAGGCGGCATCGTAGCTGGGATTGATCTGGATGGAGCGGTTGTAGTCGGCAAGCGCACTCGCCTGGTCGCCCAGGAAGCGATGGATGAGCGCACGATTGGAATAGGCCTGGTAGAAATCCGGCCGC
>JBARWP010000752.1:0-15772 GCA_049646905.1 Pseudaminobacter sp.
CCCTCCCCACAAGGGGGAGGGTAGGGCGCCCGGCCTTTTCGAAGGACCAAACCCATGCCTCGCGTTCTCGTATCCGACAAGCTTTCCCCCACCGCCGTGCAGATCTTCAAGGATCGCGGCGTGGAGGTCGACTACCTGCCCGATCTGGGCAAGGACAAGGAAAAGCTGCTCGAAGTCATCCATCAATATGACGGGCTTGCCGTCCGTTCGGCCACCAAGGTCACGCAGAAGCTGATCGCGGCTGCAACCAATCTGCGCGTGATCGGCCGCGCCGGCATCGGCGTCGACAATATCGACATACCGGCGGCGAGCCGCAAAGGTATCATCGTGATGAATACGCCCTTCGGCAATTCCATCACGACGGCCGAGCATGCCATTGCGCTGATGTTCGCGCTTGCCCGCCAACTTCCGGAAGCCAATGGCTCCACCCATGCCGGAAAGTGGGAAAAGAACCGCTTCATGGGCGTGGAGATCACCGGCAAGACGCTCGGCGTGATCGGCTGCGGCAATATCGGCTCGGTGGTGGCGACGCGCGGCGTCGGGCTGAAGATGCATGTGATTGCCTTCGATCCATTCCTGTCGGAAGGCCGCGCCGAGGAGCTGGGCGTGCAGAAGGTCGAGCTGGACGAATTGCTGGCGCGCGCCGATTTCATCACGCTGCACACGCCACTGACCGACAAGACGCGCAACCTGATCAATGCCGATGCGATCGCCAGGATGAAGGACGGCGTGCGCATCATCAATTGCGCCCGCGGCGGGCTTGTCGTGGAAGCCGATCTCATCGCAGCGCTGAAGAGCGGCAAGGTGGCGGGCGCGGGCATTGACGTGTTCGAGGTCGAGCCGGCGACGGAGAATGCGCTGTTCGGCATGGAGAATGTGGTGGCCACGCCGCATCTGGGGGCGTCGACGACCGAGGCGCAGGAGAATGTCGCGCTGCAGGTGGCCGAGCAGATGTCGGACTATCTGATCAAGGGAGCGGTCACCAATGCCATCAACATGCCCTCGATCACGGCCGAGGAAGCGCCGACGCTGAAGCCCTTCGTCAAACTGGCCGAAGTGCTCGGCGCGTTCGTCGGCCAGGTGACGGAAGACCCGATCAAGGAAGTCGAGATCCTGTTCGACGGTTCCACCGCCTCGATGAATACGCGTGCGCTGATCAGCGCCGCCCTTGCCGGGCTGATCCGCCCGCAGGTGGCGGACGTCAACATGGTCTCGGCGCCGATCATGGTGAAGGAGCGCGGCATCATCGTCGCTGAGGTCAAGCGCGACAAGTCGGGCGTGTTCGACGGCTATATCAAGCTGAATGTGAAGACCGAGAAGAAGACACGCTCGATCGCCGGCACCTGTTTTTCCGATCACAAGCCGCGCTTCATACAGATCAAGGGCATCAACCTCGATGCCGAGGTCGGCCAGCACATGCTCTATACGACCAATGCGGATGCGCCCGGCATCATCGGCATGCTGGGCTCGCTGTGCGGCAAGAACGACGTCAATATCGCCAACTTCCAGCTTGGCCGCAACCGGCCGGGCGGCGATGCCATCGCGCTGCTCTACCTCGATGCGCCATTCCCGGAAAAGGCGCTGGCGGAGGTGCGTGCCAACCCGTCGATCGTCTCGGCCAAGCGGCTGCAATTTGACGTCAACGGCATGTGATTTCCCGTTGGCGGACGCAAGGGGCGGGCTCCGAAACGAGCCCGCTCTTTTGGCTTCCGGGGCTGCTGCGAACCGTCAGACAAAATATTTTTGGATTGCCCCGATATCAATTGTGGACAAGTCTGCCAGACCCGTTTGGGTGATCATTTATTAACGATCCGTTAACTGGATTTCGACAGGTTCACCCTCGCATGAATTTCTCCCTGAAGTTCATGCACGGCGGCTCCGGACACCCCCAAACCCCTATCCGGAGTCGCCACCTCCAGCGGTCCGATCTTGCAATTCAGGATGCGGATAACGCGGCGATCTGCCGACGGATGCCGTTGGCCGTGCGGGCGACCCCTTCGGCGATGCGATCGGCCGAAATCGAGGAATAGGCCATGCGGAAGAACCGGCAGGGCTGGTCGGTCCCGGCAAAGAACGGCGACCCCGACTCGATCAGCACGCCGTCTTCGCGCAGGTCGCGGGCAAGCATGTCCGAATCCATGCCCTCCGGGCCTTCGATCCAGAACGAGGTTCCGCCGAAGGCAGAGGCGCCGGCAATCGTCAGCCCTTCCCGATGGAGTGCGGCCTGCATGACCTCATGGCGGCCGGCATATTCGTTGCGCATGCGCCTGATCACCGCGTCGTAATGGCCGAGCGCCAGGAAATAGGCGGCGGTTCGCTGGAGATGCCCTGGCGGATGGCGCAGCATCAGCGCGCGAAGCGCCCGCGCCTCGCGGATGACAGGGGCCGGCGCCACCAGATAGCCAAGCCTGAGGCCCGGAAACAGGGATTTGGAGAAGCTGCCGACATAGAACACCCGCCCGGCCCGATCGAGCGACTTCAGGGCGGGTGCCGGCGGAGCCAGGAAACTCATCTCGAATTCATAGTCGTCCTCGACGATGATGAAGTCCTTTCTCTCCGCCTCCTCCAGCAGTTGCGTACGCCGCTCCATCGGCATGCGGGCGGCGGTCGGCGCCTGGTGGCTGGGGGTGACGAAAACGGCATCAACGCGTTCGGGAAGGAGCTCCGGCGGCAGGCCGGCGTCATCCACGTCGATCGCGGCCACTTTGGCCTGGCTCAGCCGCAGCGAGGCGTAGATGTCGGGGTGGCCGGGATTTTCGCACACGGCATATGAGCCGCGCTGGAGCAGGATCTGGATGGCGATCCAAAGCGCGTTCTGGGCGCCGACGGTGACGAGAATCTCCTCCGGCTGTGCCTTGATCCCACGGCGCGGAAGCGTGCGCGAGCAGATATAGCTCACCAGTTGCATGTCGTCGGCAGCGGCGAAATCGCCCGCCATCATTTCGAAATCGCTCAGGCCGAGCGCACGCCGGGCGCAGTCACGCCAGGCCGCCAGGTCGAACAGCGAAGTGTCCATCTGGCCATAAAGTAACGGATAGGGATAGCGCCGCCAGTCGAGCGGCTTGCGGATCTGCTTGGCAATCGAGAAGCGCGACTTCAGCCGCGCCTGCCAGTCGACGCCTTCGGTGCTTGGGGAGTTCTCTGCCGCACGCAGGCGGGCAACCGGGGCGCTGTTGGAAACGCAATAGACGCTGCGCGCCGTCACCTCGATATATCCCTGCGAGGCAAGCTCCTGATAGGCGAGCGTCACGGTGATGCGCGATACCTTGAGATACTCGGCCAGTTTGCGGGTGGAAGGCAGGCGAGCGCCGGGCAAGACGCGGCCGGACAATATGCCCGAAACCAGTGTCTCGCGAATCTGCGCCTGCAATTTGCCGCGGCTGGTCCGGTCGAGGAAGAAAATCGCCTCTGAGACAACGGGGCCGGCCAGTTTGCTCCCTCCGTGGACGCTGAATGGACTCATTCAAGTTTCCATCTGGATATAAGGGTTTTTGCTTCCCGCATCTACCACCATGGCGTGGTGAGGAACTGAAATCTACGGCGAGCGGCAGGGCCGCGCCGTCAGCGGGAGGACCAGATGACGATATTTACCAAAATCAAGGCCGCGACCGCGGCTATCGCGCTTGCGGCCACGATCGGCGCTGCCGGGACGGCGGCTGCCCAGACCAAGGTGGTGGTCGGCTACCAGCAGATTGTCGGGCCATTCCTGACCGCCATTGCCGATGGCAGCATCGACCAGGCCGTCCAGGCTGAGGGCTACAGCATCGACTGGCGGCAGTTCAGCTCCGGTGGCGATATCTCCACGGCGCTGGCTTCGACCAATGTTTCGGTCGGCGTCCTTGGCTCCACCGGCACGACTGCCGCCGCGACCCGCGGCGTGGAGTTGGAGCTGTTCTGGATCCTCGACAATATCGGCAAGTCCGAGGCCCTGGTGGCGCGTGAGGGCTCGGGCATCGAAAAGCCCGAGGACCTGGTCGGCAAGAAGGTCGGCGTGCCTTTCGTGTCGACCTCGCACTTCCATCTCCTGGTCGGCATGGAGCAGGTCTGGAAGGTCAATCCGCGTGACGTCTCCATCCTGAACATGCAGCCGCCGCAGATCGTTGCCGCCTGGCAGCGCGGCGACATCGATGCCGCCTATGTCTGGCCGCCGGCACTTTCGGAAATCCTGAAGTCCGGCAAGGTGATCGCCGATTCCGAGCAGATCGGTGAGGCCAGTGTGCCGACATTCGATGGCTTGGTGGCCGACAAGGCCTGGGCCGCGGAAAATCCGAAGTTCATGGAAGCCTTCACCAAGGCGCTGGCCACCGCCTATGACAACTACAAGGCCAATGGCGCGAGCTGGACGGCGGAATCGCCGGAAATCCAGGGCATGGTCAAGATGATCGGCGGCAATGCTGCCGACGTGGTCGAGGCATTGAAGCTGCTGGTGTTCCCGACCGCCGACGAGCAGGCATCCAACACCTGGCTCGGCGGTGGCGCCGAGGGCGGTGCCGTCAAGGCGCTGACGGCAAGTGCTGAGTTCCTCAAGGCGCAGAAGCAGATCGATGACGTTCTGCCAGATTATGTGCCCTTCGTTAACGGCAGCTACGTGGCAGCCGCCGGCAAGTGACGTGTTTGGGACTGTCGGCCCAGGCCGGCAGTCCGAACCCCCCACCGTTCTGACGAGGGAGTGTCCTCGATGGCATCGAACATGCAAACGCTACAGGTCAGCGACGTAAACCTGACCTATCCGGGCCTCTACAGCAGCGAGGCGGTGATTGCGCTCAAGGGCGTGAACCTGATGATCGAGAGCGGCGATTTCGTCGTTGCGCTGGGCGCGTCCGGATGCGGCAAGACCACGCTGCTCAATCTGCTGGCCGGTTTTCTTTCCCCCACATCGGGCGAAATCACGCTGGGCGGGCGCCAGATCGTCGGACCCGGTTCCGACCGCGGCGTCGTCTTCCAGAAGCACGCGCTACTGCCCTGGCTCAATGTGATGGAGAACACGGAGTTCGGGCTGAAGCTGCAGGGCGTTCCCCGCGCAGAGCGCATCGCGCGCGCCACCAAGAACCTCGAAATGGTGGGCCTGCAGGATTTCCACCGCCACATGATCTATCAGCTTTCCGGCGGCATGCAGCAGCGCGTGGGCATAGCCCGCGCCTTGACCTGCGACCCGGCGATGCTGCTGATGGACGAGCCGATGGCGGCGCTTGACGCGTTGACGCGCGAAAGCATCCAGGAATTGCTGCTGGACGTGTGGCAGCGCACCAACAAGATGTTCTTCTTCATCACCCACAGTGTCGAGGAAGCGCTGTTCCTGGGGTCGCGGCTGATCGTCATGTCGCCCCGGCCCGGCCGGATCACCCACACCTATGAACTGGATTTCAACCGGCGGTTCCTGGAGAGCCGCGACGCGCGCGCGATCAAGTCAAGCCCGGACTTCATCAAGATGCGCGAGATCGTTCTCAGCATCATCTATGGCGACGAGCTCGCCGCTAAGGAGATGGTCCATGCTTAGACTGGGTTCTTCGGCCAAATCGGTGCGCCCCGGAAAGGTCTACGGCGCGCCTGGCGACGGCTACAGCGTCCATATCAGCATCATGACCGCTGTCGTGCTGATCGCATTGTGGTTCCTGGCCACCGGAATGGGCTGGGTCAAGCCGCTGTTCCTGCCCTCGCCCTTCGCCGTCTACGGCAAATTCATCTCGGCGATGACGGATGGGGTCGCCAATTCGACGCTGACCGAGCACACCATGGCCAGCCTGACGCGCGTGTTCGGCGCATTCTTCCTGGCCTGCGTCACGGCCATTCCGATCGGCATCTGGATGGGTGTCAGCCGGGTCGCGCGCGGTCTGTTCGACCCGATCATCGAGTTCTACCGGCCGCTGCCGCCGCTCGCCTACCTGCCGCTGGTCATCATCTGGCTCGGCATCGGCGAGTTCCCGAAGATATTCCTGATCTATCTGGCGATCTTCGCGCCGATGGCGATCGCGGCCCGCGCCGGCGTGAAATCGGTGTCGATCGAACAGATCCACGCCGCCTATGCGATGGGCGCCTCGCGCAGCCAGATCGTCTGGCACGTCATCATGAAGGCGGCGCTGCCGGAAATCTTCACCGGCATGCGCATCGGCATCGGGGTGGGCTGGACCACGCTGGTCGCCGCCGAAATGGTGGCCGCCGACCGCGGTCTCGGCTTCATGGTGCTCAACGCGGCCCAATATCTCGCCAGCGATACGGTCATCATGGGCATCATCGTGATCGGTGTCTTCGCCTTCGCCTTCGACCTGCTCGTGCGCTACCTCGAGAAGCTGCTCATCCCATGGAAGGGACGGATATGAGCTGAAGCGAGACCGGCCTGCCCGCAGGCCACTGACAAGCGAATGAAATGAACAGTGCGGCGCAGGCCCGGTTTTCCCGGGCCACGCTCCAGCCATGCCCGCCCGAGAGCGGCAGACCAACCAAGAGGTGCCGAAAATGCCGACCAACGCCGAATTCACCGCACAGGACCTGGGCGCTCTCTTCGATGCGTTCAACCGCCACGACGTGGATGCCGTCATGAGCTTCTTTGCCGAGGACTGCATCTTCAACGCAGTGGGCGGCGCGGAAGTCTACGGCACCCGTTTCGACACGTCCGAGGCGATCCGCAATGCCTTCGCGGGCGTCTGGGCCGCCATGCCGGATGCGCATTGGACCCATCACGGGCACTTCGTCCACGGCGACCGCGCCGTGTCTGAGTGGACATTTTCGGGCACCAATGCCGACGGCAGCAGGGTCGAGGCCGAAGGCTGCGACCTGTTCACGCTGCGCGGCGGCAAGATCGTCCGGAAGCAGGCATTCCGCAAGAACCGCCCCCTCTTGCAGGCAAAGTAACCAATCTCGAGGGGCAAGAGGCCATTTCGATGAAACAGGATGTCAACCCGGCACAGGCAGCGCGAAACGTCTACGACCCGCGCTATGATCCGCTGGTCGATGTCGGTCCTGGCCGCAACCGCGACTACGCTCCGACCTATTGGATAGGTACGGCCGGCCCTGCGCCGGCAGACGATGGACCCATCCTCGGGGACGTCGATGTCGATGTGGCGGTGATCGGTTCGGGTTATACGGGCCTGTCCTGCGCCATCCATCTCGCCCGCGAGCACGGGATCAAGGCAACGGTGCTGGAGGCCAATACGGTCGCCTGGGGCTGCTCGACGCGCAATGGCGGCCAGGCGCAGATCTCCTCCGGACGGCTGACGCGCGGACAGTGGATCGAGCGCTGGGGCGTGGATGTCGCGCGCAAGCTGCACAAGGAGATCGCCGAGGCCTTCGACCTGTTCCGCTCGCTGATCTATTCGGGCGAGTTCGACTGCGAGCCGCAGGATGGCGGGCATCTCTACATCGCCCATCGCGCCAAGGTCATGCCCAAGCTTCAGGCACAATCGAAGCTCTTGAACGAGACCTTCGGCTATCCCACGCGCATCCTGTCGCGCGAGGAACTGCATCGCGACTACCTGCGCGACCAGGAGGCGGCCGGCGCCATGTATGAGCCGGACGGTATCGGCGTGCATGCCGGCAAGCTTGCCTTCGGCTATCACAACCTCGCGCGCAAGCTGGGCGCAAAGGTGCATACGGCAAGCCCGGTGATCGGCTGGCAGACCAGGAACGGCGTCCATCATCTGACGACGCCGGGCGGTACGGTGCGGGCACGCGCGGTGGCGCTGGCGACCTCCGCCTACACGCCCAACGGCCTGCATGCGCTGACCAAACACAGGCTGATGCCGATCCTGTCCAACTCCGTCGTCACGCGGCCGCTGACGGAGGCCGAGCTGGACGCCTGCGGGTTCAAGACCAAGTTGGTGCTGACCGACACGCGCACGCTACGCCACTACTACCGGCTGCTGCCCGACGGGCGCGTGCAGATCGGTAGCCGCAGCTCCGTGACCGGTGCGGATGCGGAAAACCCGAAGCACTACGACCTGCTGCTGGAAGGCCTCTACCGCAAGTTCCCCGCGCTGCGCGGTATCCAGGTCGACTACTCCTGGTGGGGCTGGGTCGATGTCAGCCACGACATGATGCCGCGCATCTTCCAGCCGGACCCCAGGCAGTCGATCTATTACGCGATGGGCTACGGCGGCAACGGCGTCATGTATTCGGCCCAGGCCGGACGCCGCATGGCCCAGCTCGTCGCCGGCAAGGGGCAGGAACTCGACCTGCCGATCTTCACCTCGGTGCTGCCGCACCACGGCGTTCTGACGCCGTTCCGCCGGCTCGGCCAGCGCATCATGTACCACTGGTACCACCTCAAGGACGAAACGCTCTAGTCGCTGCCTGCACCCCGGCGGGCGGCCCGAAACGAAAGGAATGTTCCGATGAAAATGACCACTGAAGAAGCCTTCATCAAAGTCCTGCAGATGCATGGCATCGAACATGCGTTCGGCATCATCGGTTCGGCCATGATGCCGGTGTCGGACCTGTTCCCGAAGGCCGGCATCCAGTTCTGGGACTGCGCGCACGAGACCAATGCCGGCCTGATCTGCGACGGCTATAGCCGCGCCACCGGCAAGATGGCGATGGCGATCGCCCAGAACGGCCCCGGCGTGACCGGCTTCGTCACCGCCATCAAGACCGCCTACTGGAACCATACGCCGATGCTGCTGGTGAGCCCGCAGGCGGCCAACAAGACGATCGGCCAGGGCGGGTTCCAGGAAGTCGAGCAGATGGCGCTGTTCGAGGACATGGTCTGCTACCAGGAGGAAGTGCGCGACCCGTCGCGTATGGCCGAAGTGCTCAACCGCGTGATCAGCAAGGCGTGGCGCGGTTGCGCCCCGGCCCAGATCAACGTTCCGCGCGACTTCTGGACCCATGTCATCGACATCGAGCTGCCGCAGATCGTGCGGCTGGAGCGCCCGGCCGGCGGCAGGAAGGCGATCGCGGAGGCCGCCAAGCTTCTGTCGGAAGCCAAGTTCCCGGTCATCCTCAATGGTGCCGGCGTGGTCATCGGCGATGCCATCGCAGAATCGGCGGCCCTGGCCGAGCGTCTCGACGCGCCGGTGTGCTCGGGCTACCAGCACAATGACGCCTTCCCCGGCAGCCACCGGCTTGCGGTCGGCCCGCTCGGCTACAACGGCTCGAAGGCGGCGATGGAACTGATCTCCAAGGCCGACGTCGTGCTGGCGCTCGGCACGCGTCTCAACCCGTTCTCGACGCTGCCCGGCTACGGCATCGACTACTGGCCCAAGGAAGCCAAGATCATCCAGGTCGATATCAATGCCGACCGCATCGGCCTGACCAAGAAGGTGAGCGTCGGCATTTGCGGCGACGCCAAGCAGGTGGCCCAGCAGATCCTGGAACAGCTCGACGCCAAGGCGGGCGATGCCGGCCGCGACGAGCGCAAGGCGCTGATCCACCAGAGCAAGTCGGCCTGGCTGCAGCAGCTCTCCTCGATGGACCACGAGGACGACGATCCGGGCACGAAGTGGAACCAGGAAGCGCGCGCCCGCGAAAGCGACCTGATGTCGCCGCGCCAGGCTTGGCGGGCGATCCAGGCGGCGCTGCCGAAGGATGCGATCATCTCCACCGATATCGGCAACAATTGCGCGATCGGCAATGCCTATCCGACCTTCGAGCAGGGCCGCAAATATCTCGCACCGGGCCTGTTCGGCCCCTGCGGCTACGGCTTCCCGGCCATCATCGGCGCCAAGATCGGCTGTCCGGACGTTCCGGTTGTCGGCTTTGCCGGCGACGGCGCCTTCGGCATCTCCATGAACGAGATGACGTCGATCGGGCGCGAGGAATGGCCCGCCGTTACCATGGTGGTGTTCCGCAACTATCAGTGGGGTGCTGAAAAGCGCAACACGACGCTCTGGTACGACAACAACTTCGTCGGCACGGAGCTCAACCGCAACTACAGCTATGCGGAAGTGGCCAAGGCCTGCGGCTTCAAGGGCGTCTCCGTCAAGACGCAGGCGGACCTGTCGGCTGCCCTGAGCAAGGCCTGTGAGGAGCAGGCGAAGGGCATCACCACGCTGATCGAGGTGGTGCTCAATCAGGAGCTCGGCGAGCCGTTCCGCCGCGACGCGATGAAGAAGCCGGTCGTAGTGGCGGGCATCGATCCGGCTGACATGCGGCCGCAGAGCGCCGCCTGACAAAACTGCAACGGGAGGCGGGGAAAAACCGCCTCCGCTCTCAAGCCTGGAATGATGACATGACCGCCGCCGCAAGCGCCGTCAGGAAATATATGACTTCATTGCCCGAGGCGATGACACGCCTCGGCCCGGGGTTCCTGGTCTGTGCCACGGTGGGGATCGCCGCGCAGTTCCTGTCCGATCACTATGGCGCGCCGGCCATGCTGATGGCGCTGCTGCTGGGCATCGCCTTCCATTTCCTTGCCGAGGAAGGGCGCTGCGTTGCCGGTATCGACTTCACCGCCAAGAAGGTGCTGCGCATCGGCGTGGCGCTGCTTGGCGTGCGCATCAGCGTCGACCTGCTGCTTGCGCTGGGGCCTGGGCTGATCGCCCTGCTGGTGCTTGCTATCATCTGCACCATCCTGTTCGGCCTCATCGGGGCGAAGCTTCTCGGGCGCGGCTGGCGGCTGGCCCTGCTGACCGGCGGCTCGGTGGCGATCTGTGGGGCATCGGCGGCCATGGCGATTGCCGCCGTGCTGCCGAAGAACCAGTTCTCCGAACGCAACCTGATCTTCACCATCCTCGGCGTCACCGTGCTCAGCACCATCGCCATGATCGCCTATCCGCTGATCACCAATACGCTCGGGCTCGATCATCGGGCGGCCGGTGTCTTCCTTGGCGGCACCATCCATGACGTCGCCCAGGTGGTCGGTGCCGGTTTCTCGGTGTCGGAGGAAACCGGCGAGACGGCGACGCTGATCAAGCTGATCCGCGTCACCATGCTGGCACCGGTGGTGCTGGTGTTCTCGCTGACCTTTCGCAACATGCAATCGGGCGATGCCGATACGTCGAAGCGGCCGCCGCTGGTGCCCGGCTTCGTGCTCGGCTTCCTGGTGCTGGCGGCGCTGAACTCGTTTGGCCTGCTGCCACAGATGGTGGTGTCGACGGCAAGCGACGTGTCGCGCTGGGCGCTGCTCCTGGGCATTGCCGCCGTCGGCATGAAGACGGCGCTCAAGAACATCTTCGATGTCGGACGCGAGGCGGTCATCCTGATCATAGCCGAGACGATCTTCCTCGCCGTCTTCATCCTGGTTGGAATGCACTATCTCAGTTAGATCGCCATGCGTCCCAAAGGACGCAGGGTGGCGATCTAACTCTTTGTTTGAGCATCGGATCGTTTCCGAAAACCGAATTCCACTTTTCGGTCCGATGCTCTAGCCGGCAAAGGAATAAGCCGATGAAGCCGCTTGACGATATCATTGCCGCCGCCAAGGCCGAGCCCCGTCATATCGTGCTGGCGGAAGGCGAGGACCTGCGCATCATCGATGGCGCCATCCGCGCCGTCACCGAATGCATTGCCCGCATCACGCTGCTGGGCAATGTCGAGCGCATCCGCAGTGCCTTGACGGCACGTGGTGCCGACCCCGACCGGTTTTCGATCGAGGATCCGCTGGTTTCGCCCAAGGTCGAGCAGTATGCGGCGGCCTATTTCGACCTGCGCCGGCACAAGGGCATAGACGAAGTGGCGGCGATACGCGCCGTTAGCGACCTGCTCGGCTTTGCCGCGATGATGGTGCGCCAGGGCGAAGCCGACGGCACGATCGGCGGGGCGGTGGCGACCACCGCCGATACGGTGCGCGCAGCGCTCCAGATCATAGGCAAGGCACGGGACAGCCGGATCGTCTCCAGCTTCTTCCTGATGATGCTGTGCGAAACGCATCACACCAAGAAGGGCGCCTTCGTGTTTGCCGATTGCGGCCTGGTGGTGGAACCGGACGCGGCCGAACTCGCCGATATCGCCATTGCCTCGGCACGGTCCTTCCAGGCATTGACGGGCGGCGAGCCGAAAGTGGCGATGCTGTCGTTTTCCACCGGCGGAAGTGCCGTCCACGACCGCGTCAGCAAGGTGGTGAAGGCGGTCGAGCTTGCCAGGGCCGCAGACCCTTCGCTGCTGATCGACGGCGAACTGCAATTCGATGCCGCCTTCGTCGAGGCGGTCAGCGTCGCCAAGGCGCCCGGCTCGGCCATCAAGGGGGCAGCCAATGTGCTGATCTTCCCCAATCTGGAAGCCGCCAATATCGGCTACAAGATCGCGCAGCGGATCGGTGGCGCCAAGGCGATCGGCCCGATCCTGCAGGGGCTGGCCAGGCCGGCCAACGACCTGTCGCGCGGCTGCAGCGCCGACGATGTCTATCATATGATCGCCGTGACCTGTGCCCAGGCGCGGATGGCGGCGCGGGCGGACGCTTAGGGCGACTTCCGTTCAATAGAGGCGGCCTCTTCCATGGGCCGGGAGACGGAGGACGCAGGCGTTGCGGCCATCCTCTTTCTCCCTGTTTGTATAGAGAGCCGGCTACTGGCCTGCGGCTTCCTTGACGATCTCGTCGAGCAGGGTGTTGACGGCATCGCGGCCCTCGCCATCGGGCAGCCGGCGAAAGCCGACATTGACCGTGCCTGCCTCGGCCTCCGCCTCATAGACGAAAAGCACATAGGGGCAGAAGGCGATGTTTTCGATGTTCTCTTCCATGACCGCACGCGAGACGACGGCCGAGCAGAACTGGAAGATCTCGGCATTGCGGTAGAGTTGCGTGCTGGCGCCGACGTCCTCGGCCGTGCGCTGAAGCATCTCGCCGATGAAGCCGTGGTAGTCGATCTTGTAGCCGCGGTTGACGATCGCGTCGGCCAGGTCGGCAGCGACATCGGCAAAGGGAGCCTGCGAGGTGTATTTGGTCACGTCGTCGCGGGCGAAAGCCGGCAGGGCGACCATGGCAGCAAGGCCGATGAAGGCGGCAAGGATCAGGCTTCTCATCAGGATCTCCAGGCTAGGCCGGCATCTTCGCCGAGGAAATCACCGGAGTCCAGAAATATCGTGAAATTTGAATACGTCCAGGCGCGAGCGTCTTCGAACTGCAGGTTCCGTCTTTTTGGTGCACCGCCCGCTGTTATTCGGCAGCGAGCGGATAGGGCTCGGTTGCGGTGTTTGTGGCGGCGCGCCCGTCAATGACCCGATCGGCGATGGCTGCGCCGGCGATCATCGCGGCAAGGCCGGTAAGCGAAGACACGGCGAGAACCGATCCGCCGGTCAGGCCGGCGCCGATGGTGCAGCCGACAGCCAGGATGCCGCCGAAACCCATCAGCACGCCGCCGATGGCATAGCGGACGATGGAAGGTGCGCCGGCTTCCGAGAACGTGGCGATACGGAAGGTGCCGAAGGCGAGCGCTGCGGCAAAGGCGCCGAGGATCGTGCCGATGAGCAGGCCCTGGTCAAGCCCGAAGGAGGATGCCCCGCCGGCCAGTGCACCGGTGGTGGCGAGCGGGCGGATGAAGGACAGGCTTTCGGCCTGGATCGGCTCGAAGACCTGGGTGGAAAGCGTGTAGGTGAAATACCACCCGCCGACGATCGTCAGCCCGACGATTGCCGCGCCGACGGCCTTCCACACCGGTAGGCGGGTCACGATGGCCAGTGTGAGCGCCGCAAGTGCCAGAATGGCGCCAAGCCACACACCGGCCGTTTGCGGCAGGGCGGCGTGGGCGAGCAGGTCGTTGCCGCCGATGGCGGCGGTGTTCCACAGGCCGCCAATGCCGTCGCGCAGCGGCACCAGGACCCCGTCATAGGTGCCGAGGCCGACCAGTCCAATGACGGCAACGGTGAAGATGGCGCGCAGATTGCCGGAGGCGCCGAGCACCAGAAGCCGGGAGACGCAACCGCGGGCGAGCACCATGCCGATGCCGAAGACGAGGCCGCCGATCAGTGCGCCCGACAGGCTCTGCGCCGTCGAGAAAAAGCGTGTTTCGGCAACGTCGAGATCGCCGCCGGCCAGGAGCAACTGCACGCCGAGCATGGCGACGGCAAATCCGATGAACCAGATGGCGAGCGCGGAGAGCCCGCGCCGGCGGGTCAGGTCGAGCACCGCCGAGCGCGTGCAGAAGGCGGTTCGCTGGGCAAAGAAGCCGAACAGCGCGCCAAGAACGACACCGCCCAGGAGGGCGGTGCCGCTTTCTCCGATCATGTCGATAACAGGAACAAGATCCATGCCGCAGCTCCTGAGTGCATTGCGGCGAATGTAACGGAGCCGGTCATGTTAAGCTTGGTATGGGAATGCGCCGAATGAAGGCCACATGGACTATTTTTGCACTAATTCCGCTATAAAAAGAAAATGAATCCTGCTCGCTCGTACTTTCCGCGAGGTATCTACGCTACCGGGATGAAGCGGTAGGCGTTCCCTTCCGTCTCGACCATGCCGTTGCCCGGATGCGGCAGGTGAAAGCCGATCAGGCGGACCTTGTCGGCGGCAAGGCGGTCGAGCAGCTTCTTGCGCGTTTGCGCTCCCAGTGCCGGGTCCTGATCGGTGCCCCAATGCCAGTCGGGGTGGGCGAAGGAGACCGCGTTGGAAAGCACATCGCCGGCGATCAGGATCGGCTCGCCGTTGCTATGGACCATGAAGGAGACATGGCCGGGCGTGTGTCCGGGCGTATCCACCGCCTCGACGTCGGGAAAGACTTCCGTGCCCGGTGCAAACAACTCGATCCGGTCTTCTATCAACAGCATGCGGTTCTGCGCGCCGACGACGAAGGATTTGCGGTCCTCCGGCATATCGCCGAGCGTGTCGGGTGCGCGCCAGAAATCCCATTCCGCCTGCGCCATGCGATAGGTGGCGTCGGGAAACACCAGATCATCGAGTTCGTCGGTCAAGCCCCAGAGATGGTCGGGATGGGCGTGGGTAAAGATAACGTCGGTGACCTCGGACGGATCGATGCCCGCCTCGGCAAGGTTTTCCACCAGCTTGCCGGCGGTGGGCATGAAATTCGGCCCGGCGCCGACATCGAAAATCGCCAGCCGGTCGCCTGAGCGCAGCAGGCTCACATTGCAGTCCGGGCTGAGCGTATCGGTGGGCAGGCCGTTTTCGGCCAGCAGCGCGTTGCGCTCCGCTTCCTCGATGTCGGGAAAGATGAAGGCTGCCGGCAGGACCAGGTTGCCGTCGCTGACGACGGTAAGTTCGGCATCACCTGCCGCAAACTTTGCCGTGGCGCTTGCCGCGATCGGCCACGAAAAGGACAAGGCGGCCGTGCCGCAGGCGAGGTACTGCAGGATCTCCCGGCGTGAAAGCGACGTGAAGCCATGTTGGTGCCGGTGCATGCAGTCCTCCTATAATATAGATATTTTTGAATGTATTGGGGAAGCTTGCCGCCGTCAACCGCCACCCCAATGCGCTTGAAATGCGCATGAAATGACCTCATATTGAGCAGGAATATATCAATTCTTGATCGGATCGAGCCATGACAGCACAGAGTCTTGAAGTGGCGGCCGCCTTCTTCAGCGAGAACCACTCGTCCTTCCTGTCGGCGCGTCGCGTCGGCCAGTTGCTGGGGGTCACGCAGTCGGAACTGGCGAAACTCGTGGGCGTCGCCCGCAACACGCTGACGGCGAAATCAGGCGCGCGCAAGGTCGACCAGGCGCTGAGCCCGGTCGTACGCATCCTTGCGATGGCAAGCGAAATGGCAGGGGACGAGAGCCGCGCCGCCATCTGGTTCAAGCATCAGCCGATTCCCGGATGGGCCGGCAAGACCGCCTATGATCTGGTCGGAGAAGGAAAGGCCGACAAGGTGCTCGCCTATCTGGAGGCGGTCCGCTCCGGCGTCTATGCCTGAAACGCAACGGGCGGCCCATGCGTTGTGGCGGGCCTTCGTGC